>JBLMZW010000210.1:0-60744 GCA_050259035.1 Chitinophagales bacterium
TGGTGGCAAATGATTTTGCATAATAACACCAGTATTTTTATTGCCGGGGCCATGTTTAACAAGCATAATGTTGTCGTATCAATTATGCCGTTCTATATTGAAGATATGCATCTCGATAAAAAGCCAATAAAGAGTGAAGATCAACCGCTTCCAATAGAGAATCCTGAATTAAAGCAGGACGAATAATAGCTTCTTTTCCTATAGTCTTATTTCGGAAAAGTTTCTGCGATCTCAATTTCTTTGGGGCTGGTCCTTGGAGATGCAGCCTGCCCTTTGTGGGCGAACGTCAAGGGAACCGATTATGGCGTGCTTACCTTGTTCTGTTTCTTATTCGTGGCGTTACTTTGCAGGAATTACCCATTATAGAGTGGAAACCATTCAAAACGATTCACAACAGGTGTTTTACAAGGGAGGTATTTCATGCGTAAAATCGATTTTTTTATGGGCTTGGGGATTGTATCCGGTCTGGCTGCAGTAATTCTGGCACTGATTGGTATCCTGCATTTACGGGTCGGATCGTTAACATCAGATCACATCCAAATCGGTGAGCAATGCCTGTGGACACTTATGCTGGCATCAGTTGGCGCCAGCTACCTGCGCCAGGGCAGAAATAAGCTGGTGGCCGGCCTTCTTTTGTTTATGGCGTTGGTATCAGTGTATCTGATATTCCTATAGGGCGGTAACGTGGTGGCTGAGGAGAAAAACAATATCTTAATAGCTGAAGATGACCGTGAGATAGCCGGTTTGATAGAGATTCATCTTTTGGGTGAAGGTTACGGGGTATACAAGGCCGAGAATGGGCGGGAGGCCTTGGATGTACTTCGCAAGCGGGAGGTTCACCTGGTTATTCTTGATATCATGATGCCTGGAATGGATGGTCTGGAGACTTGCCGTAAAATAAGGGAAGAATGGAATATCCCTATCCTGATGCTCAGTGCTAAGTCAGAGGATATTGATAAGATTCTGGGCTTATCCCTGGGGGCGGATGATTACATGACCAAGCCATTTAATCCGCTGGAATTATTGGCCCGGGTGAAATCTCAGATCAGGCGGTACCTTTATCTGAATCCTGACCGGACGAGGGAACCCAACACTGATATTATCGCTGTCCGCGGCCTGGTCATTGACCAGGCTAAGCATCGGGTCAAGGTGGATGGGCGTGAGATTGTTTTTACCCCAACCGAATATGAAATAGTGCTTTTGCTTGCGTCGAATCCCGGGCGGGTGTTTAATACTGAGGAGATATTTGAACGGGTGTGGAGGGAGCGTTATTTCCAGTCCAACAATACAGTGATGGTGCATGTTCGAAAAATACGAGAAAAGTTGGAAGAGAATCCTGCCCACCCCATGATTATCAAGACCGTTTGGGGAGTGGGGTATAAAATTGAAGGTTAAACTGTTCCAAAGTATCAGGTGGAAGATAATACTATTGTTTGTAGCCAGTATCGCAGCCGCGGTGGCTGTAGTGGAAATCCTGATTTATCTGGCTTATACTTACCATCATTATTGGTTCTTCTATGACCTGCTCAGCGGCCTAAAAGATTCAGTGGGAATTGTTCCGGTTAGTCTGTCAGTAGGATTAACTTTTTTCGTATTATTTTTCTTCCTTTTCAGTCAGGGTGTTATCAAGTATATAGAGGAACTAAACCGAGGTTTGCAGGAAGTTGCCGAGGGTAACCTGGAGGTTTCCCTGCTGGTGAAGTCCCGGGATGAACTGGGGCAGTTGGCCCGGAACATAAATATAATGACCCGCCAACTTAAGGCCTCCCTGGAAGAGGAACGAAACTCACAACAGAGCAAGCAGCATTTGATAACCAGTGTATCCCATGACTTGCGTACCCCACTTACATCTTTGCTGGGTTATCTGGAACTAATAGAAAATGATAATTACCGGGACGAGGTGGAACTCAGACACTATGTAAGCATCGCCTACCAAAAAAGTCAGCAAATCAACCGGCTTATTGCCCAGTTATTTGAGTTTACCCGCACTGGCTATGGAGGAGTAGAGATAAGGCCTAAGGTTGTTAACCTGGCGGAATTATTGGAGCAATTAGCAGAAGAATTCGTTCCTTCTTTACAGGCTGCAGGTATGGAATATAATCTGGTTTTACCGGCTGAGACAGTGAAAATACCGGTGGATACAGAACTTCTGGTTCGTCTTTTCGAGAATTTGATTTCCAATGCTATTCGTTATGGAAGTGAGGGAAAAAGACTGGATCTGGAATTATCGAAGGATGGCCCGGACGTGGTTATTCGAGTTGCGAACTACGGTACCCCCATTCCCGATTGGGAACTGCCACGTTTATTTGAGACCTTTTATCGGGTGGAAAAATCGCGTTCCCAAAACACCGGTGGCACAGGTTTAGGATTAGCAATCGCCAAAAACATAGTGGATCTGCACGAAGGAAAAATCAGAGCCTACAATGAAAGTAACCGAACAGTTTTCGAGGTCAGGCTGCAGGGTTAACAAAAGATCAAAGACAGAAGGCTAGTCTCAGGCACCCGTTTCCCTACCATTTATCCTACATAAATTCCCATGTTAAGAAATTCTTAAGGAAAAACAACCGATAAACTAAAGCTCTAAGTTTTACACTGGCTTCAAGGTAAAGCTTGGATTTGGCCGGATGTAATATTGGAGGTAGTAATATGAGAACTCGTACAAAGTCCAGACGTAAAGGGGTTCTTTTGATAATAATAGGACTAATTTTAATAGTTGTTAAATTGGGATGTTCCTCGCCCCATGAACCATCCGAATATCCGTCAGCACCTCATTCCAAGGATTACTGGAAAGGAGTTGTCGACGTGTCTGGCTTAAGTCCAACCGAGATTGCCAAGGAATTGGACCGGGAATCCGCTGCAATTGATAAGTATCTGGGTGATAAGCAGGACCAAGATAGAGTATTAGACAGCCAATTGGTCTGGCCGGCTCCGGATTATCCTGGAATTACATCAGAGTATGGGGTAAGGGAACACCCGGTTTTAAAGATTCCTAAAATGCATAGTGGGCTGGATATAGCTGCTCCCGCCCTTGCTGATGTTGTGTCTAGTGCTGGAGGCGAGGTACTTCTGGTCAAATCATTTCCTGTTTATGGCCAAATCATATTAATAGACCATGGCAGCGGTTTGGCCACGCTGTACGCTCACCTTGACAAAGTATCAGTAACGGAAGGGGAAATAGTGGAACAAGGAGAACCAATCGGAAGAGCCGGTTCTTCCGGGGAAGTAACCGGCCCCCATCTCCATTTCGAAGTCCGCCAGGACGGAAGCCCGGTAAACCCTCATGATTTCATATCAAGTAAGATAGAATAACAGCACCGTTTATACCTAAGGAATTGGGTCCACGCCATTGGTGCTTTCAAAAAGGGCTTATCCTTTGGGAAATACAATCAGGCGTTCTCCCTACCGACATCCTCCAAAGATTTTACCAATGATTTTATGAGAAACATGGCTTGGTCAGGTGAAATGTTATATCGGGCAGCTTCTTCTATAACCTTTGCCCATTCCCGATTGTATTCTGCTTTTTGGTTTTCTGGAGTTATAAAAAGGGAATTATTCTCTTCCGTTTCAAGATACCCCGCAGCAACCATAAGGTCAAGACTGGAAACGCCGTTATAAGCTTTCTCGGCGAGTCGTTTAAGAACCGAAGCGCTAGGAGGAGTTTTTATCAGTCCGCGCATTAGTCTTGAAATATATCCAGGGTCCACCCCGGTTTCAGTTCCGTATTTATTAATTGATCTGCTGCCCTTGGCTAAAACGAGGTAACCTGCTAACCTTTCTATATCATATTGCATTAAAATCCCCCCATAATTCTATTTTAAGGGAATTATTGCCTGCGGACAATATATCTTATTCTATTGGTGTCGAAACGGGATAATTCATTTGACCGTTGTCTGTAAACATGATAAATTGGTTAATAAAGTAAAATTATGGGAGGTTTAATGATGAGAGTTGATACCGCAGCTTTATTCGGTTTAGCGGCTGCTAAACAGTGGAGTTCCCCGGTATTAGCGAAACGATTGGGCATAGATTATTCATATCTTTACCGGGTGTTGAAGAAGGAAAAAGGTGCAGGAGCCAAGTTTATAACTGGGTTATTCCAGTTATGCAAAGAGGAAGGTTTGGTGTTTGACAACTATATTATTATGCAGGAGTCGTTGTCTAAGGACATCAGATGATTGTCGGACTAAACGTGAAAAAGGAGAGTTATTTTAGAAATGGATCAAGTAATTCAGGAAATCGAGAATCAACGCGTCCAACTAATAGAATTAGCTCGTAAAAAGGGCTTTCATGATAAAGAAGTTCTCAACCTTAGTGTTAAGTTAGACAAGTTAATTAATCTATTTTACTTACAACAGGAAAAGGTAACCGAATACATAGATTCCGCCAAAAAATCCCCCGGCTTGGTTCGTGAAGTTCCTATTGTTATAGGATGGTGACATTTCCCCGCCACCGAATTCTCTTGTCAGCTATTTAACTCGGTCTTAACAAGGATTTTTGGATTGTACGGGGAAAGCAAGAAGTTTGGCAGTGCGGTGTATAGAGAACGGGTACGCTTGACTGAGTACGCTGCTTGCACCCAGCGAACCCTTGCGTTCCCATATCAAGCACTCCTTATGATAGGAAACAGGCCGTTTAAACACATGCCGCACCGCCATGGACGGCGGTGCGGCATGTAGCCGGGTCATACGAATTTGAGTTTTGGAGTTCCAGGTGAGGAATCTCTCTGCACGAAGGACTATCTGCTATCGTCAACTGCAGCCTAGCCAACAAGCATTCCCACAGCCTATCTCATTCCTTGTTTGATTTCGCGGACAAGGTCTTCTATCTCACTAAATCTTTCTTCAGCCATTAACCGTACCAGGGCGCTGCCTACCACTACGGCATCGGCATAGGGGGCGACCTTCCTGGCAGTCTTGGGGTCAGATACCCCGAAACCGATAGCCACCGGCAACGAAGAAGCAGTTCTTACCTTATCACTGAGGCCTGCCAGGTTGGTAGTTATTTCAGTCTGGCCGCCGGTAACCCCGGTCACTGAAATGCAGTAAACGAAACCACGGGCCTGGGAACAGATTAATCCTACTCGATCGGCTGGAGTAGTTGGTGCCACGAGGGGAATAAGGTCGAGGCCGTATTGATCAGCCAGGTTTTGTAGGGGACTGCTCTCTTCAAACGGCAAATCAGGAATAATCAGACCATCTACTCCCGTGTCGGCGGATTGTCGGCAGAATCTATCCAGGCCGAATTGCAGCACCGGGTTATAGTAGGTCATAAATAGTATCGGAACCTGACTTTCCTTTCTGACCTGGGCAACCACCTCAATAAGATCACTGATCCGGGTACCGTTTTCCAGGGCCTGTTGGGAAGCGGCCTGAATAACCGGCCCATCAGCAACTGGATCGGAGAAGGGGATCCCGATTTCGATTATATCCGCTCCTCCATCCGCCATCCGAAGTATGGTATCCCGGGTTCTTTCCAGGCTGGGGAAGCCTCCGGTAATGTAGGTTATTAGACCTTTTTTACCTTCCTGTTTTAAATCGGAAAAAACTCTTTGAATTTTACTCATTTAAAAGCACCTCCTTATAGGCCGGAGATGCTATCTACATCCTTGTCTCCTCTTCCCGAAAGGCAGACCAGGATGATAGCATCTTTGGACATAGTTGGGGCAATTTTAATGACCTCGGCCAGGGCATGTGAGCTCTCCATCGCTGGAATTATGCCCTCGGTTACACAGAGAAGTTTGAAAGCCGTCAAAGCTTCCTGATCAGTGGCCGAGGAATAAGTGGCCCGCCCGGTTTCCTTCAAATATGCATGTTCTGGGCCCACCCCCGGGTAGTCAAGTCCGGCTGCTATGGAGTGAGCGCCCAGCACCTGCCCGTTTTCGTCCTGCAAGAGCATACTGAAGGAGCCGTGCAAGACTCCAGGTCGGCCGCGATTAATGGATGCGGAATGCTCGTCGCTATCCAACCCATGCCCGGCGGCCTCCACTCCTATAAGTCTTACTTCCTTATCATTTATAAAGGAATAAAAAGTCCCCATAGCATTAGATCCCCCGCCAACACAGGCTATAACTGCATCCGGCAGACGCCCTTCCGCTTCCAGTATCTGAGCGCGGGCTTCCCGCCCAATAAGGGACTGAAAATCTCGTACGATCATGGGGTAGGGATGGGGTCCACCCACCGAACCCAGAAGATAATGAGTATGATTAACGTTGGTAACCCAGTCCCGAATGGCTTCATTCATAGCGTCTTTTAAGGTGCGGGTACCGGAAGTTACAGAATTTACTTTTGCCCCCAGGAGTTCCATACGAAAGACGTTTAAACGCTGCCGCTGGATGTCCTCTTCTCCCATGTAAATCTCGCATTCAAATCCCAGCAGAGCCGCGGCGGTAGCGGTTGCTACGCCGTGCTGCCCAGCGCCGGTTTCCGCGATTAGCCGGCGTTTTCCCATCCGCTGGGCCAGCAGGGCCTGACCAATAGTGTTGTTTATCTTATGAGAACCGGTATGGTTTAAATCTTCTCGTTTCAAATATATTCTGGCTCCGCCCAGGTGGGAACTCAAACGCTCAGCATAGTAAAGAAGAGAAGGCCTTCCAACATAGTTATTGAGGTATTCTAATACTTCAGCGGTAAAGGCAATATCGTTTTTATAAATAGAATAGTTTTTCTCTAGATCCAGCAGGGCCTGCATTAAAGTCTCAGGAACGAAACGTCCCCCAAATTGGCCGTAATAACCTCGCTGGTCAGGAAGGGTTGTAACGGTCATTTTTCAACCATCTCCTTACAATCAACTGACCTGGCCCGGGCTATAAATTGTTCTACTTTTGCGGGGCTGAGGTGTTCTTTTTCGATAATGCCGGTAAAAACATCTACGGCATATGGTTTTACCCGGGTCAGGGCCCGGGCAACATTATCAGGGTTAAGCCCCCCGGCCAGGATTAAAGGCCGGGGGTAAATAGCATCCCGCAGGAAGCGGGCCAGAGTGAAATCGACGGTTACACCAGTCGAACCGTATTTTCCTCCCCCGCTGCTGTCGATTAAAATAGCATCCGCTCCGGCCTCCAGGTATTCTAAAGCCAGATTAATGATCTGGGTTTCATTTTGGGCCGCAGCTTTATTAACCAGCACTGCCCGGGTGAGTCTAATATCAATACGTTCTTTGAGCAATGAAATAACCTCCGGGGTGATATTTCCGTGCAGCTGTATTATGTCCGGATTTACGTATTCAGCCAGACGGCAGATTTCGAATGCGTTTTCTTCAGTTAGAACCAGGACCGAAAGGATGCCGGGGGGTATTAACTCCTGTAATTCCCGTGCTTTATTCCGAGAAAGGTTGCAGGCCAGGTTTTGCCGAACTTCGGTTATAAGTCCGATAGCATCGACTCCGGCTTTACTCAATAACCTGATATCACCTGCATCTCGGCTGCCGCACGCCATAATCTTAGCCATTATATGCCATCCTTCCAGCTTTAATAAATTCTTTTAGCCTGGTGGCGGGATCGTCCGCCAGCATTAAGGCTGTTCCTATAAGAACCGCATCGGCTCCGGCTGCCATGGATTGTTCCACATCGGCCGGGCATTGATGCCCGCTCTCACTAATGATAAGGGCATCGCCGACCGTCTCCCGGTATTTAGCGATTAAAGAAGAATTAAGTCCAACCTCCTCGTCGTCGGTCTCTAATTGGTCTATGATCTTGTTATTAATCCCAATCAAGGCCGGACAGTCTTTAAGACCCCGTAGGTGACAAAGATCGTCTAAGTTTCTGGTTTCGCACAGGGCGGTCATCCCGTAACTGTGAATATGCTGAATCAGTTGTGGTGTTTTCTCCCCGGCCATATGAGTTATTACCAGCAGGGTAACACGGTTAAGGGCATACTGGCTTATCGAGCTTACCAGCAGGGCGTAATAGTCAACTAGTTCAGTACAGAGGATAAAATCTTTAATTAAAACCGGCAGGGAAACGGCCTTCAGAATCTGGGGAATATCCTCTTCAGGATTGCCTCCGAAATAATTAGGTTCTCCCACAACTGAAATAGCGGCGGCTCCTCCGGCTTCATATATTTTGGCCAGCATCCCGGCGTTGCGCCGGTCAGTTTCTATTTGACCGGCGAGCTTGGGGATTCGCCGTTTAATCTCGGCTATAACGGGAACTCGTCCCTGTTTCTGAGTTCCTATAATAGAGTTTGCGCAGTTCAATTCAAGGCTGCCTCCCTGATAACCTGACTGGCGGCCTGAATTTCACGAAGTTTGGCCAGGGCTTTCCCGGAGTCGATGGTTTGACGGGCAATTTCCAATCCTTCATGTATTGAGCCAGCCTTATCGGCTATTACCAGGGTTGCAGCGGTATTCAGTATAAGCTTGTCGCGGCGCGGTCCCTGGTCCCGTCCTTCGAAAATGTCCATAATGACCTGAGCATTGTAGTCCGGGGAACCCCCGTGAACATCGTCCAGGGAACAGCGTTTAAGCCCGAAGTCCTCTGGTTTAACGGTGTAGTATTTGACGATGCCATTGACAACTTCAGCTATGCGGGTCTCTCCTATTAGAGAAATTTCATCCAGACCATCAACCCCATGAACCACCATCACGTGCTCGAAGTCTAGATCGGCAATCACCCGGGCTACCTGATCAACCAATTCAGGGCGGTATACACCCAGGAGATGGCGCTTGGCACCAGCCGGATTAATCAATGGACCAATGATGGTAAAGAAAATAGTTTTAATCCCCAGATCATTCTCCGGCCCAAAGACCTTCAGCATAACTGGATGATAGAATGGGGCGTAAAGGAAAGCAAATCCGTGTTCTTCAATCATTTTTTCTGCCACGGTCGGCGCTATTTCTACCTCTATCCCCAGGGCTTCTAAAACATCAGCGCTGCCCGAAGAAGATGAAATCGAACGGGAACCGTGTTTGGCGATATTGACCCCGGCGGCAGCGGATACCAGACTATTGGCGCTGCTTACGTTGAAGGTGGTCAGACCTCCGCCGGTGCCGCAGGTATCGGTCAGTTTTTCGGCCTGAGGATTAATGGTAACGCAGGCCCGGCGCATGGCCTGGGCAATATAGGAAATTTCATCCGTGGTCGGTCCTTTCATGACCAGACCCATCAAGAAACCGGCAATCTGAGTAGGTGTGAAACGGTCTTCCTTAAGACCGAATATCAGTTGATCTATTTCGCTTTGTTCCAGGCTGTTGGCCCGGGTTAATTTCTGCAAAATATTTTTCATTACAAATTCCTCCTCAAACTTTTAATTACTTCTGTTCAATTAAGCCCGCAAAGGGCCATGAACGGGAGCAAAAGCTCACTATGACAACCTCCTTCAGGCAAGCCGCAGCTTAATTAATTTTCTAGTTTCTGCTACTTAGTCGGTAAAACGGATTTTTGAGTGGGAGCATTTGAGGAAAGACCGGTATGAAAAACGAAAACCGGTGCCCGCGTCTGCCAGCACCGGTATGATATACTCCGGTATTCTCGCCTCCGCTCAGCTCAACTCAATCTCAACTAAACTCATCTCGAAACTACTTACAGATTACAGCACCCAAACCGGTACTGTCAATCGCTTTATTGGCAGGCATAAATGGTATATTATACCTAAGCAATTATATAAAGTTCCATAGTATTGTAGTTTCGTCTGCCGATTAAGAAGTCAGGGCAGGAAAGGGCCTTTTATTAATGGTATAGAATAGTAGATGAAACAAGGAAATTACCGGCTGTCGGTCATCTAAAAACTATAAAGGGAGGAGCGAGTAACTTGTTGGCGACATTTGCTTTACGCCCGTCATCCGCCAAAAGGCTTATTGCCAGGGGAATCAGCCAGATGCCCGAAGTTGTAAGGGCGATGTCTGAAGGTCGAATAATTATAACCGGAGGAACCACCAACGGTTTTGTTGCTGAAGAATTAGGTATTGAAATCCATGAGAAGGGGGCCTTCACCGCAGGAGTAGTAACTGACGGTCTGCCCTGTATGACTGATGCGGAAAAAATGGAGACGTTTCCTATCTGCCTGGATAAAGGGAAAGCAGTCAATACTCCGTGGCTGGAGTTTTTAGCCGGATTTAATAAAAATGATGTCTTTATTAAAGGTGCCAATGCTATAGACCCGGATGGGAATGCCGGTATTCTCCTGGGCAACCCTTTGGGGGGAACTATCGGAGCTTCGATTGGAATGCTTACAGCCCTGGGCTGTCATCTTATCGTTCCTGTAGGCTATGAGAAACTTATTCCTTCCTGCAAAAAGGCTGCTGAGACTATGGGGTTGCTTCTGGTGGATAAGAGCCTGGGCATGCGGATGGGTTTTATGCAGCTTTCTACGGCTCAGGTGGTAACTGAAGTAGAAGCCTTGCAAACCCTGTGTGGAGTTCAAGCTACGGTGGTGGGAGCCGGCGGAATTGGAGGAATGGAAGGTGCTACGGTACTGGCCGTTCAAGGTGACGAATCCAAGGTAGAACAAGCAATGCGGCTGGCTCGAACACTTATGAAGGAAAAACCGCTTAAGAGTTTCAGAAGATCATGTAAGGGTTGCCCCCTTCCGTGCTCTTTCGTAGGTAAATAAATAATTTTGTGTTACTGATAGTTCGCGAGGAACAGCATCGCCGGACTAACCGGGTGCGCCGCGCCAAAAGCCAGTTTCAGTTAACTTGAGCAGCGATTAAAATAGTGGAGGTTCCTGTTGAATAGTAAACACCGTCTGGTTCTAATGATTCTTTTATTGTTACTACTGGCCCTATTTGCCTTTGATGCCTATGAACTGGCAAACGAAAGGCTTTACTGGTTCGATCAACCGGTTTTCACCTTTTTTTATGATCTACGCAGTCCATTAATGAATAGGATTATGAAGACGGTAACTTTTGTAGGATCACTGGGGTTCTCTATTTTTCTGGCTTTTATTTCGTTTGTTATCATGTTGATAAAAAAGATCGATATTAGAAAAGCCGTTATGCCGCTGGTAGCTTTGCTCGGAGATTGGGCCTTAATCAATGGGTTAAAACTGTTTTTTGCCCGGCCCCGTCCGTCCCTGGAGAGGTTAGCCGAGGTTACAGGGTTTAGCTTTCCCAGTGGACACGCTGTTTTATCGATAACAGTCTTAGGAATTCTGGGGTATATATTATGGTCGGAACTAAAGTCTAAACAGTTAAGATGGGCCAGTGTTATTATCGCGTTTCTTCTCATACTGGCTATCGGAATCAGCCGGGTTTATCTGGGAGTGCACTACGCCAGTGATATAATAGCCGGATATTGTGTGGGTGGAATCTGGTTGACAGCATGCATTCGTTTAGCCAGGGCAGACACCGCTAAATTAGAAAATGATTATTAATTTTATCCCTTCCTTCCCAAACTACACCCCGCCTTTACTAGATAGATGCCGAAACAAAACACTGATTGAAGGGTAAATTGGGGCGAGCGCCGAAAATATAATGCTCAGGGTAAATATATAACGAATAGGAGAGGGAAGAATGCTGGACATATCGATCACCAAAACCGGAAAAGGTATCTCACTAGTCTCTCTACGGGGAAGGTTTGATGGGTTGGGAGCCCAATTGTTTGAGCAGGAAGTCGAGTCCAGTTTAAGGGATGATAAGAACGGGGTGCTGGATTTTAGCGGAGTTACATACCTGTCCAGTGCGGGTATAAGATCTTTAATAAAGTATGGGAAAAAACTCAAGGCTTTGCAGGGAAAATTAATACTGGCTGGGTTGATTCCGGATGTAAAATGGGTCCTGGAAACAACCGGGATGTTAAATGTTTTTCCCCAGGCCGATGATGTAGAACAAGCGCTGGCTTTACTCGATCGCCAACAAGTGATTGATCAAAGAACCGCTGCGACCTTTACCGCCATGGGAAGAGAATGGAGGTTTACCGCGACTGAGAGTTCGGCATTTCTGGACTTATGGAATTCGAGCGGGGATTTGACCAGTAAACTGATAGCAGCCAGTATGGATGATCTTAGCCCCGCTTTTGGTTTCGGGGCCCTCGGAAGCACCGGGGAAGGCATTGCGGAAAGCTTCGGACCTTTTGTTTGTCTTGATCATTTAGCCGGGGTCTTACCTGCTGATGGATATAATCACCCTGATTTCATGCTCTCCAGCCAGGCCCGGGAGCAGTTAGTTCATGTAGGATTAGCGGCTGGTCTTACCGGAAAGCCAGCTTTTATTGTCGATGTGGCCGGTGGTTCACCTGTTAAATTACAGGATGCAATAAAAGAAGCTTTAAGCAGGATAGCGGCAGAGACAGGCAACACTTCACCGGTTGGGCTGGTTATCCTGGCCAAAACCGAGACAGTCAAAGGATTCTGCTACCGTCAGTATGAAGACCTTTTAGAGGACCGCAAAACTATCCGGGAGTTGGCCGGACCCTGTACGGTTATGATGGTAGGTCTTTTTGCTAAGGATGGATGGCGGAGCGAACCCGGATTAGAGGTTTTATCGCAAAATATGAGTGTTAGATCAGGCCAGGAATTCCTTTTAGGAAACGGATTTGTGATTTCGGGGGAGGCGGATTGGACTGGAATTAATGATCCTGCTGAGGCAGCCCGGGCTTGCACCAGCCTGGATGTTCTAGAGGACGTATTAGCGGTCGACGGCAATACCGAAATAACTGAGGCCAGAATATGGCT
This sequence comes from Chitinophagales bacterium, assembly GCA_050259035.1. GTDB lineage: Bacteria > Bacillota > Syntrophomonadia > Syntrophomonadales > DTU052 > JBLMZW01. Next base: position 12,609 of record JBLMZW010000210.1, read on the forward strand.
TTATACCCCGTTAACTGTTAGATCCGGTGAAGAAAAACTTCTGCAGATTGAAGTAACCGATGGAATGAAACTTCCGGAGGAATGGGAAATCATTACCCGCCGTTTGTATTCTGATGCCCGCCGGGTGGTTCTGGAACCCTTGACCGGAGGATTCAGCGGTTCTAAGCCCTTTCGGGTGGTGGCCTACGACGAGCAAAATCGGAGGATGCTGCCGACTGTAGTGAAGATAGGCCAAACCAGATCAATAGACAAAGAAATCATCAATCATCAGAAATTCGTTCATGGATACATATTAAATAATTCCACCACCATAATGGGAACCAGCACGGTAGGGGAATACACCGGAATGAGATATAATTTTGTTGGTATAGGCGGACCCGAGAGCAGTCTCAACTGGCTGACTAACCATTTTCGCCAGCGGCCGGCGGAAGAGCTGATTCCACTCTTTAATAATGTGTTTACCCATGTGCTTAAGCCGTGGTATGGTCAGCCATGCTGGGAGAAGATATACCCTTACCGGGACCATAATCCGATTGGTAACTTCCCTGATTTATTTGAATCCGCTCAGACTATGGGTATTCCCAGTGAACAGGAGTATATTGATTGTCCTGAACTGGGACGAACCCTGCCCAATCCTTATCATTTTCTGCGGTATGAGTATCCGGCGCGGGAGTCCATTTCCCAACTCTGGTATACCGGGATCAATCACGGTGACTTGAATATGCAGAACATATTGCTGGATGATAGGGAAAACGTGTATATTATAGATTTTTCCGACACTCGACCCAGAAACATTGTCTCGGATTTTGCCCGGCTGGAGCCGATCTTTAAATTTGAGATGACTAGATTGGAGACCGATCAAGACTTCACTGATATGCTGGAATTTGAGCAGGCTCTGGCCAGTATTGATTCGATGGATGAAGTGCCGCCATTCGTATATAAAGGATCTGATCCATCAGTGCAAAAGGCTTACCAGATGATCTGTCAGATAAGAAAGTATGCCCGTCAAGTTATAATTTTCGAGACGGATATAATTCCCTACCTTCTGGCCATGCTGGAATGGACTTATCCGGTGATAATCTACCAGCAGCTTACACCGTTTGGCAAGAAAATGGCGGCTTACAGTGCCGCTTTAATTGTTGAGCAGATTAAAAGAATCGAAAGTAAGCAAGTTTCACAGGGGTAGACTTCCTATCCCGTTAATCTATTTTGGGGGACGCTGACTGTCTCGGAGGATTTGTTTTAAATCTTCGATTGAGACTGGCTTCAGGTTGGACTGAGTATTCTTCTGGGTTATCGCAAGATTGGCGAACTGTTCAATTTCATCATCACTTAATACTAACCCGTTGGGCAGCAGGACTTCGATAACCTGACCAAACGTATCTATATCAGATATTAATAATGCTTTCAAGATATTATTGATTTTCTCGGCGGAATGAGAGTAATTGTACTTCAGGTATTCGTGGAGTAATAACCCATTGGCCCTTCCATGGGGCAAATCTTTAAAGTAAGTTAAAGAATAACCCAGACCGTGAACCAGGGTGGTACCGGACTGGGTTATTACCATTCCGGCCAGTGTAGACAGGTATAATAGCTTTTCCCTGGTCTGGTAGTCTAGATTCCTGCTCTGCAGAAACGAAACACATTCTCCAAATAGTTTGATAGCCTCGAGGGCCAGAATGTCACCCACCAGGGTGCTTCTCTTACTAAGATACCCCTCAATTGCATGTGACAGGGCGTCTAAGGCCGTATCCACTGCAACTTCATAAGGCATACTTGCAGTGTAGGCAGGATCCACAAAAGCAATTCGTGGAAAAGTCATGTCGTTGCCAAAACTCATTTTAGTCTGAAGGTCCTTGCGGGTCAGGATGGAATAATGGGTTACTTCGCTCCCGGTTCCGGCGGTGGTTGGTATAGCCGCTATCGGCAGGGGGGGATTGGAAAATTGGTTCTGGAATAATTCCAGGGGATCGATCTCATTAGTTAATAGAACGGCAATCGCTTTAGCTGCATCCAGGGGGGAGCCGCCTCCGATGGCAATAACAAATTGGGGCTGGAATGGCATTGCCTGGCCGACCGCGCGCTTAATGTTCTCTAACGTTGGGTTGTTTTCAATTGCATCGTATATGATGTAGTTTATTTGCTGGTTGTTAAGGCTGGCTATAACATCGTCCAGGGCCCCGCTGGATTTGCCGGAGGTCCTGCCGGTTACTATTAAGGCTTTATTGCCCAGCTTAAGTAATTGCTCCTGATTTTCCTGCAGGCAGTTCCTGCCGAAAAACACCCTGGTTCCCAGATAGAAACTAAACGGTTTCATTATATTCATCCCCTCTTTAAGTAATTAACGCAGCGGCTTAGCTGCTCGTATTTTTGCGATGCAGCTCTGCTCTTAAGTTATCGACAAACTGCCGGGCGGTGCGGCCGGAAAGGCCATTATTATATTTTTCCCACCGGATAGCCCGGGCTTGCAGTTCCTCCCGGTCAATGTCCAGATCATACCGTTCGGCCAGAGCGAAAACGATATTTAAATATTTGACCTGGTCTGGAGTGGGGAAGAAAATGCTCAGCCCGAAACGGTCGGCTACCGATAGCTTTTCCTGCACCGTATCATCCCCGTGGATTTCCTCGTCAGTGTTGCGATCAGCAAAATACTCCCTTACCAGGTGCCTGCGATTCGAAGTGGCATAGATTCGAACGTTGTCCGGCAGGGGAGAAAGTCCACCTTCAAGTATGCCCTTCAGTCCTTTATACTCTACCTCGTACTCCTCGAAAGAGAGGTCGTCAATAAAAATAATGAACTTTAGGGTTCGGCCGCGCAGCATTTCCAGCACCTGGGGCAAATCATGCATAGCTCCTTTGGCAATCTCCACCAGGCGTAACCCCTGTTCACAATACCGGTTCAAAGCAGCCTTAACCATTGAGGATTTACCGGTTCCACGTTTCCCATAAAGCAGAACATTATTGGCAGGAAACCCGGCCAGCAACGATTCGGTATTAGAACATAAAGCCTGTTTCTGGTCATTTAGTCCGATAAGATCCTCGAATCCCGCCGGGTCGGGATGTGGAATTCCCTGAAGGTGTCCATCGTGCCAGCGGAAAGCCTTAAATTCGGAAAAGATCCCGGTACCAAAATTTTGATAATGCTTTGCCAGAACCGGCAGCAAATCTCCCCAATCAGCCAACGAATGCATTAAGGCCGCGGCAGGGCATTCTTCCGACGGGGAAAAAACCAGGTGGTCCCAACTAAAAAAATAGCCATCACCATGGACGCGAGGTGCCAGTTCTTTTTTGATCGTAAGGCCATCAATTTGATAAAGAGTCTCCAATAGCTCCAGATCGTACCGGGCGGCAGTTGCCAAATCAGTGCTCAGGTTTTCCAGGGGGTGCTGTTCAAGAGCCCGGCTAAGGGCGTTATTATCAGTAAGAGTAGCCCGGATCAGATAACGTTGCCAGGCATCAGGCCACGCTCCCGGCGTCTGGGCACTAATTAGTTTATAGGCTAACTCATGATAGGATTCCATGATCTGATTGGTGTCATACTGAGGAGAAACCAGGATGTCCATCAGTTCAATATATGCAGCTATTATCGGATCTTTCAAAAGCGAACGAAAGACAACTAGCCTGCTTGCCGCCTGTCGGGCATTTGTCAAATTGGTCCGTGAAGTTGGTTCGACAGTTTGAGAATTAATACTCATTATAATCACCTGCTCTAAATTGCTTCCTTATATTATAGGACAACTTTGATCAGAGTTGCATTGCCTGAGCATTATCTGGCTAACCGCTGACAATATGATTTAAAAGCGAAAAGATATTGGCCCGTTGATGGGGGTGGTTAAGCGGCAGTCAGTCAGTTATAATTGGGTAAATGCGTTTTCTGCACATTTATAGCGGGAGGGTGAAATAATTGAAAAAAACCTGGATTATTATTCTGGCTATCGTAGTCATATTAGGTTTGATGCTGGCCGGCAGCTACAACAAAATGGTTACCATGAACGAATCAGTAAACGGAAAATGGAGTCAGGTAGAGAATCAACTACAGCGCCGGGCTGATTTAATCCCCAATCTGGTTTCTACTGTCCAGGGCTATGCCAGTCATGAAAAATCGGTATTGAAGAATATCTCTGATGCCCGCAGCAAATTGGTGGGGGCGAGTGGGGTAGAAGAGAAAGCAGCGGCTAACGACGAGTTAAGCAACGCTTTATCAAGACTGCTGGTGGTAGTTGAGAACTACCCTAATCTAAAAGCGGATGCCAATTTCCGTCAACTGCAGGATGAATTAGCTGGCACTGAAAACCGGCTGGCGGTTGCGCGTATGGATTATAATAATGCGGTTCAGGTGTATAACGCCAAGACTAAGAGTTTTCCAACCGTAATCTGGGCCAGAATGTTCGGCTTCTCAGAAAGAGAATACTTTAAAGCTGAGGACTCTGCCCAGAAAGCACCAAAGGTGGAATTCGATCAATAAGCCCTTTTATTGCGGATATATTTAAGAAATCAGTCGATTTTAAAGCTTTGTTGCACCTAATAACCAGAGGACGGCGGTAAGTTTAAGGAGGCTTTATGCGTAAACTCTTTAGATTGATTCCCCGAACATTGATTGTTCTATTTATTCTGTTTTTGGTCCTGGTAAATAATTTTTCGGCAGTGGCGGCGCAAATCGACGTGCCACAGCCTACGACGGAATTATACGTTCTTGATCAGGCCGGTGTATTGAACCAGGAAACCAGAACCAAGATTATAAATGCCAGTGAGGAACTGCAACGTGAAACTAAAGCCCAGGTAGCGGTGGTGACACTTAGCAGCTTAAACGGTAATTCACTTGAGGAAGTATCTTTAGCTATACTGCGCAAGTGGGGACTGGGTGACCGTGAACTCAATAATGGGGTACTTATCCTGGTCGTACCCTCAGAACATCAATCTCGAATTGAGGTGGGTTATGGTTTAGAGGGGGCTCTTCCTGATGCCAGAACCGGGCGAATTCAGGATGAGTTCATGATCCCTTTTTTCCTGCAGGATAACTATAACGAGGGTATAATAAACGGTTACTCGGCAGTGGTGCAGTATGTAGCCCGTGAGTACGGCGCAACCATTAACACTAACGATATGACCGCGAAGACTCCCGTTAAACAGACCCAGCAACAGATACCTGCCTGGAAAATAATTTTGGGCGTAATAGGTTTCATGTTTCTATACTGGCTGGATAGACGATTTTTAAACGGGTTCATCTTTGGTATGCTGCTGGGGATGTTTTTGCGCGGCGGTTTCCGAGGCGGCTCCGGTGGGGGCTTCGGTGGAGGAGGCAGCTTCGGAGGCGGCGGGTCCGGCGGCGGAGGCGGCAGCAGCCGGGGCTGGTAATCGAACAATAAGGCAAGGAGATTAATAAATGCAATATCGCGAAAGTCACTTAGGCAGAATTATCGTTGCCAGTATTGAGCATGGTGATGACCTCCTGGTGGAATTGAGCAATATTGTTGCTAAAGAAAAGATTAATTCAGCGGTTGTTTTATTATTGGGGGCCTTGAAAGAGGCTTCGGTTGTAGTGGGGCCAAAGGAATGCACTGTGCCTCCTGTACCGGTTTGGAGAGAAACTAATGACGGGCGTGAGATAATTGGTATTGCCACGGTATTCAAGGACGAAAACGGTGAGCCGTCAATTCACATGCACGCTTCTCTGGGGCGAGGGGACAGCGTTCTGACCGGGTGTATACGTAAAGGGACAGAGGTTTATCTCTTAGTTGAGGCAATACTGTTTGAAATCGAGGGAAGCGGTGCACTGCGGCTCTTTGATCAGACTAAAGACCTGAAATTGCTGGGATTCAAATAAAATCCTCCATGGCGGCCAGCATATACCAGCAGGATTCAGAGATGTTATAATAGAATTCCTACAATATTCGGTTAAATTATAAAAAATTTTTAAGCCTGTAATAGATGGCTTAATACCGTGGGGTGAATTGTGATAATGTCAAAACCCGTACATACCAGGTTAGTCAGTATTGGATTACTGATCTGCTTTAGCTTGTTTTTCCTCAGTTACCAGCCGGGAACTATGGCCTCAACCACTTATAGAATTCTTGGAGACGTACCGAAATATTCGGATGCGGAATTTGTAGATTCATACACTCCCAAGGAAATGGCTACGGTTAAAATAGTGGCATCGACCAAAGACACTTTTGTTGCGCAGAATCTTGATTATTATTATGCCGAGTTTAGGTTACCAGGTGATTTCTATTTCGAAACGGTGGGTAACTACGAAAATGATGACGAGATGGACAACGATATCGTCATCGAAGCGGAAAACGGGTTTAGCGATCCGAATAGTATCTATTTGGTGCCGACCAGGCCTGACCGGGAAAATCCTGGCCACTATCGGGCCTTTGAAGTAAGGGTTACTCCTATGACTAGCCCAAGCACTACACCGGAAATGATTATTTATTTTAACCGGGTCTATGTCCCTTACGGAGCGAGCGGTAATGTTACGGTAGAAGTAACTCCGGACGAGACGGCTGCTTTTTCTTCCGGTACCATAAACATTGCCTCAATAGAGCAGGGAAAACTTCAGCTTAAAGTAGAGGAACCCCGGTTTATAGAACCCGGGACTTCAGAAGTTGGCCCGGTAACTGTAACTGAAAACCTACCCGGTGCTTTTCAATATCTTGATTATACGCTTTCACCCGGCTATAGCTGGATTCTTGACAGCTTGTACATAGAACCTACTCTGGGTCTAAAGATAGATACCAATGGCGACGGCCTATATAATAAAGAAGATTTTCAGACCGAGCTTTATACCAGCAAGTTTGGTGACTCGGTCCTAAGAATTTCTTTGAATGGTAAATCCAAAACCAAAGGAACCTTTAAATTTGGGGGTTATATAAATGTTGAACCGGATGCCCCTATTGGAGACGTTAATATAACTGTTGAAGGCGAATCTGACCCATCACCGCTTACTCTTAAACTCGGAACTCATACCGAATACAAGACTGTAATGTCTGCCGGGACCGCTCCTACCCTTTACCCGGGCCGGGCTGACCAGAATATTGCCGAAATAACCATAACCGAAAACACCCCTGGGACACTTCTGACGGAGAGGGAAATTTCCTTGGAATTACCCCAGTGGGCGCAATGGAGCAAGGTGCCCAAAGTTAAGGCGGAAAACAGCGATGGTTTAATGATTGGAGCGCCTTACTTAACCGAAGAAAACCGTTGCCTGTGTGTACCCATCCTGGGAGAAGGAAACGAAAAGGCAGGGAGAATCAGGATATATGATGCCAAGGTCAACGTCGGGCTGGATGGCAACGGTGACTTAAAAGTCACGGCAGTAGGAACCGCCGAGGTCTCTGGTGAAGCCGTCGTGGGAAAGGTGAATGCACCATTAACCATTACCGCAAAGTCAGTTCCACAGCTTTACCTGGGCAAGGGCTCTCAGGCGGCTGGTGATATCGAAATAAAAGAAAGCGCCGCCAGAGTATTACTAGTAGGCGAGCTCTGGTTAGACTTTCCGGAAAATATTTACCTTCCCGAACGCCCCAAAGTAACGGTTACCGGAAACCTTAGGGTGGAAGATTCGTTCATGGTAACTGACCCGGGGGGATTACACCGTTTGGTTATCCCGATCACTAGATCCAGTTATACCTCGGCAAGTACGATAACGGTAAGTGGCATTAACTACATGGTAGACCGGGTAGTTGTCCAGGGTGATGTTAAGGTCAAGATTGGTGGACCGGCGCTTGATGAAGTTGCCAAGCAAGCCCCCCTTGATCTTAACAGCGATTTTTTAATTGAAGTAGCCAACGCTACGATTGGCCTTCAGCCTGGAAGCCCGGGACAGATTCCAACTGAAACAAAGAAAGTAACTGTAGTCTTTAAAATCGATGATAAACAATACACGGTTGATGGGACTGCAAAATCAATGGATGTGGCCCCATATGTGGTGAAAGGGCGCACTTTCGTGCCCCTACGCTATGCCGGATTGGCGCTGGGTATTCCCGATAAGGATATAACCTGGGATCAAACCACAAAAATTGCCACGCTTTGTGCCAAGGATGCGGTTATAAGGGTTCCGATCGGACAAATGGCTATCTATCGCTGGGAAACTAAAATTCCTATAGATGTCCCTGCTCATATTAAAAATGCCAGGACCATGGTTCCATTACGTGCTATCTCGGAAGCATTTAAAGCGGATGTACAATGGGACTCCGTAAACCGTACTGTTACCATAACTTATTAAAAGAGCACGAAGGGACCAAAAATAACCAATAAAATGAATTAAAGCCTACCGATCTATAATAGTCGGCAGGCTTTTTATTTCTCCGGCTCAAAGTTATGGTTAACTTTGGCCATTATACCTTACAAAAGGTGCTGGCTAAGGCCTTAACTATTAACGACATTTAAATAACTAAGCGAGTCCTGATAAAAGTACAAATTTCGGCCATGGCCTGGGTTGCTTCTGGAAACAGGGGAGCCATGGCAGGATAGCAGTGAAACATCCCTTTGCCCACATTCAGTGTGACCTCCACCCCTGCGGCCCGGGCTTTTTCCGCAAAACGTCTTGAGTCATCAAGCAGAGTTTCATCATCACCGACAAACATAAGCAGTGGCGGCAGTCCGGCGAGGTCTCCAAATAGAGGAGATATATACGGGTGAGCCGGGTCCGTATTTCCAGCATAGTGCTTAGCGAAAGCGGGTGCGCATCCCGGCGGAGACAAACATACCTTTGCTTTGGTTATATATGACTCACCAGAACAGGTATAGTCGGTCACCGGGGAAAATGCCACGGCGGCAGATGGTAAAGGAAGACCACTGTCACGGATGGCTAGTAAGGCTGCCAGAACTAAACCGCCACCAGCTGAATCCCCTAAGAATACGATGTTTGAAGGCAGGTAGCCTTTGGCTAATAGCCATTTATACGCCGATAAGGAATCGTCGACGGCGGCCGGAAACGGGTTTTCCGGGGCCAGACGATACTCGAAAAGCAGTGTTTTTATGCCGCAGCCTTTAGTGAACTTGGAGACGATTGCACGATGGGCATTACAGGTACCAGATACATAGCCTCCACCATGAAAATACAGAATTACTTTATCCTCAGGAGCTCCAGATGGAATAAGCCATTCACAATAAATTGATTCAATGTCTAAAGGCTTAACTTGAATCCCTTCGGGGAGTTTGCCAAACTTTCCGGCCCCATTCTCCACCTGCTGCCGAAATTTTAAAACCGCTTCGTAAGTATTCCAATCGATGGTTTCCTTTTTGAAATCTAACTGCAGCAATCGCCGATTTTTCATAAGAAACTTTATAAGTCGAGCTTGAACACTAGGCATTTGCATTCACCTCATTTTTATTGTTTTGTAGCCCAGTCAATAAAAATATCCACGCATTTTTCTACTGCTTCGGTAATGTCATAATTGTCCGGTTCCATATAGAACTGTTTAACGGATTCCACAAAAGCAAATTCGAACAAATCCCGGACAATATGCTTGGGGTAATCGGTACGTATTTCTCCGCTTTTCTGTCCTAATTCAATAATCGCGCTTTCCAGAAAATGCAGCCCGCTTTTCACACTGTCGTCCTGGTGCAAAGAGGCCATCTTCTGCATCCGATAGACCGTATATTTTTCATAAAATTCCTTATTGTCTTTTATCCCTTCTATTAACTGAGTAAAAACTAAAACCATACGCGACCTGGTATCCGGTAATTGTTTTAGATCTTCAATTCTACCCGGGTGTTTCTCTCGAAAGGAGCGTTTCATTATTTCGTCAATGATAGCTTCTTTAACCGGAAAGTAATTGTATAAAGTGCCTTTGGCTATATCAGCCTCCAGGGCAATCTGTTCCATGGTTGTATTATCAACCCCCTGAGCTTTAAACATTTTCAAAGCGGCGTCTAATATATTTTGTCTGGTTGCTTCCTTTTTTCGCTCGGTTCGGCTTTCCGCTGGTTCACTATTGTAATTCATATATAACCTCCTTTCGACTGATTTGCATTTTGCACACTGTACCGAATTAGACGGTGTACAAAACCATCCTGCGTATAAAGTATTAAACTTTTATAGGTTTGTCAATAGAAATTTTAAGCGGTACCTATTTTCAAGAGTTTAAATATTAATCGGGATTATATTAACTAAAATATTAGTTGCTTAAAAACAGTCAAAACAATAAAATATACTTATACTAATATTATAATGAGTACAGTAATGAACAAAGTATAGGAGGAGTTAAATGAGCTTATCTAAACCCAGCCGAACTGATAAACGTAAGGAAGAGACCAAAAATAGAATAACGGAAGTTGCTATGGATTTATTTATTAACCAGGGCTTTGATCAAACAACAATTGATCAAATAGCTGATGCTGCAGATGTTGCAAAGGGAACTATTTATAACCACTTTCCAGAGAAAGAAGCAATTCTAAGTGAACACATACAGCGAGTAATTAACGAACAAGGGCCCGAGATTATTAGCAATCTGCGACAGTTACCCGATACCAAATCACGTTTGATAGCCGCGCTGACAAAATCGCTTGATTGGATGCAAATAGACTTAACGAATGATTTATTTGAAAAATACTTTACTTACAAGATGTCTAAGGTGGTTCCTGCCCTAAAGGGTGAAAACACTAACATCAGCACCGGATTCCGCAGCGTTTTAGAGAGTATTCTGGAAGTGGGAAAAGAATCTGGTGAGATCAGAAAAGATATAGATAGTTCATTGCTCGCAGCCCAACTTGAATTGAATCACATTATTGTTGCAGTTTTTTGGGTGATGCATCCGAATATGTCATCCATATACGAAACCATACAAACCAATGTTGAGTTATTTCTAAACGGAGCCAAACAAAGTAACACGATGTAGAGTATGAAGTTTAATCGAGGAGTATGGTCATGGCAGAACATGAGGACATATTGTACTATTGGCCCGATGCGTTCCAGGCAGGACCTTCTAAGCTTGGAGGAAAGGGTTGGAACCTTTCCAGATTAGACCGGTATGGGTTTAATATTCCAGCCGGGGGTGTATTATCGGCAAAGGTATATCAGTCTTTCATAGAGGAAAACGGTTTAAAAGAAGCTATAGATATACTGAGTCAAACATTGACGAGCGAAACCATGGACAGTGAAAGGGCTGGAACCAGTCTTTTAGATTTAAGAAACAGAATTAGAAATGCCCCTATTTCTCCCTTTGTTCTATGTGAATTATTCAGCGCTCTAAATAGATTGGGTATACTAGAAAAACCTTTGGCAATTCGATCCTCGGCTACTTTAGAAGACACTGCTCAAACATCCTTTGCCGGGGTTCACGATTCATTTTTAAACGTACGAGGCAAAGAGGCCATTATCACTTCCATTAAGGGGTGTTATGCATCACTCTGGACTTCAAAGGCAGTCGCTTACCGCATCAAGATGGGAATATGCCATGATAAAATCATTCCTGCCGTTGTAATTATGGAAATGGTGAACGCAGTATCAGCCGGGGTGGCTTTTACCTGTGACCCGATAACCGGCCGAGAAGATATTATCGTAATAAACGCCAATTTTGGTTTGGGGGAAAGTGTAGTCAGCGGTAACGTCGAACCTGACGAATACCGTCTTGATTCCGCTCCGCAAATCAAAGAAAAAAGAATCGGTTCCAAGAAAGGTGTAACGACAGCCTCGGAAACCGGCGGAACTGAATTTTTAGAGGCAGATGGATTAGCTAATCGTCAGACTTTGAGTGATACTGAAATTTCTAGACTTGGGGGATTGGTTCGAAGGGTTTATGATGCCCTATCTAACCATGAACAACATCAAGATATTGAATGGACTTACGACGGTAAGGATTTCATTATAGTACAGGCTCGGCCATTAACCGCGCTGCCCAATTATACCTTTGCGGCTCTTAAAAACCAACCAGTCATTTGGTCCAATGCCAACTTACGTGATGCCTTGCCCATGGTTCAATCAACTCTCAATTGGAGTTTTTCACAGACTTTACCTGAGGGTTTTGATTATGAGCTATTTGGGATGAAAAGCCCACCCGGGCTTAGAAATATTAAGCTATTTCAAGGCCGCGCCTATTTCAACCTGTCCATTCAACAATGGGTTTTTTTTGACGCTTTTGGTATAACACCAAAACAAATCAATGAAACCCTGGGAGGATACCAACCGGAAATCAATGTTGATGTCAAAAATCCTTATCGGGGCATTGCGGGTCTAAAAAGGCTTCGGCGTATTTTGAAGCTAGCCACTATAGGCCGTCAGGCGAAAAAGAACGCGCCTCAATCCTTTTCCGAAGTTGACCGGTTCGCCGAGAACTTCTTTAAAGAGAGCCTGGGGAAACTTTCGGATCATGACCTGATAGCGAAGTTTGATGCGATAAGATCTGCTATTGAGAATTTTACCCCAGTGCTCTTTGCCTGCAATTTTGCAGCTGACATGAATCCCTTGGTTAAAATATTAAATAAGTATTTCCCGGAGCAGGGGGCAGCCCTGGCGAACAACTTAATGATTGGCAGAGGAGAGATAACCAGCGCGGAGCAAGGTTACCGCCTGGTAGAATTAGCTGAAATAGCCCGGAATGATGATTCTGCCAGAAGATTCATTGCGCGGAAAAACAATTATTTGCTTTGGGAAAGTGAACTGCCGGAAGAATCACCATTTAAACAAGCATTTAAAGAATTCTTGATGGAATTCGGACACCGGGGAGTTTACGAAATGGATATTATCAACCCCCGATGGCGCGAGGATCCATCATACCTATTGAACAACATTGCCGATACATTAGAAACCGCTGACCTGAACTTAATTAAGGACCGGCAAAGACAAATGGCCGAAAATGTATGGCATGAAATAAGGGATAAAGTTTCGCCTTCGCGCATTAAAACAATTGAAAAATCGTTAGAACAGGCTGTTGAAGGAATGAAACTCAGAGAAGCGGCCAAATCTGAACTGGTTAAACTATACGGGGTTATGCGTCATTTTGCTCAAGAGGCCGGGCGACGTCTGGAAGCCAGCGGTATTCTCAAAGAATTTTCGGATGTCTTCCATTGTACATGGAACGAATTAAACTCTCTCCTTCAGAACGATTGGAATGGGCAGGGTTTTGAAAATCTGGTCTCTGATCGCAAGATAAAAAGAAAGGAATGGGAGGATATTTCGCCCCCGGATTACTATATTGACGAGATGCCGCATGTTACTGAACTCTCCATGGGCAACCCGGGCAATACCCTGGTGGGCATTGGAGTATCGGCCGGTAAAGCCTCTGGCAGGGCAAGACTACTTAATCACCCGTTCGAAGGTAGAAGACTGCAGGCCGGAGAAGTGCTGGTAGCCCATTCTACTGATCCGGGATGGACTCCCCTGTTTTTAAAAGCTTCCGCTATTGTAGTTGAAACCGGGGGGCTGGGGTCTCATGGTTCCATCGTAGCCAGAGAATATGGTATTCCCTCTGTGGCTAATATACCAGGTGTAATGCATACTATTGAAGACGGGCAACACTTGGTTGTGGATGGAAACACAGGCAAAGTATATATCCAATGAAGCATACTGTGCAGAGGAGGTTTCTTTATGTATTTGGCCGTGTGTTTAATCTGTAAAAAAGATTTCGGAATTCCTTATAACGATTTTCGTTATCTGGATATTAAATATAAACGTTCTATATATCATACCTGTGATGATTGTAGTCACATGATCCAGGACGAAGCGCAAAAGGTAACTGGACTGAACCCGTACATGATAGATATTTGGGATAGAATTCTTGCGGGACTGGCTAAATAGTCGATTGTTAAAAGCTAAAACATTACAGGAAGATTCCGAAAGGGGAGAATGGATTGAAAGAAGACAGATTGAGTCAAACCGCGCTTAAAACAGCTTTTTACCGTGCTTATCATTCCAGGTGCGACAGCCCCAAAATCTTTGATGATTTTTTAGCCTATGACCTCATAGGAGAACGGGAGTACAATTCGATCGGGGTGGAAATGATCACCGGGTTTAAGAAAGCCGCGCCGCAGATGGCCGATTCTTTTCCTGATGAAAAGTCGATTTTGGCCTTTATGATGCAAGCCATGGCTCCTCCTACATTGACCATTAGCCGGGCTCGATACGCGGAAGACTGTTTGAAAGAAGCAATTGGGGACGGAATGAATCAATATATAATCCTTGGCGCGGGACTGGATACCTTTGCTTTTCGAAACCGGGAATTACTTGACCGTCTTCACATTTTGGAAATTGATCACCCGGCTACTCAAGAATTTAAGCGCAGTCGCCTTACGGAAACTAACTGGGAAGAACCGTCTAATCTGCATTTTGTAGCTGCGGATTTTACTAAGGAAAAATTGGGGGAAGTCCTTAACCGTTCGTCATTTGATTCACGCGAACGGAGTTTCTTTAACTGGTTGGGGGTTACCTATTACCTCCCCCGTGATATAGTTCTTGAAACATTGCGAGAAATCGCTGTTGCTTCCGCCAAAGGCAGTATGGTGGTTTTCGATTACTTTGACACTGATATAATGGTTCCAGAAAAAGTTCCCCCGCGAGTTTATCAGATTCTCATGCTGGCAGAACAGGTGGGCGAACCTATACAGGCTTTGTTTGATCCCTCAACGCTGGCAGAAGAACTGGAAGGTCTCGGATTAATAGTACATGAGAATTTATGTCCCGTTGAGGTTGAATCCCGTTATTACGATGGGCGTACTGACGATTATCACGCCTGTGAAAACGCGCATTTCGCCTGTGCGATTGTAAAATAGTTGAGTTGGAAAATAAAGGACCATAATATTGCCAGACGGCAGGATGAAACTATTCAACCAGGTCGTTGCAATGTTATGGCCCTTTCAAGTAATAGGGGGAAGTCCCGGTGACTTAACCATTCCTTTTAACCAAAGATTCCCTACTTCAATCCTAATTACTCACCGCCATTCAAGTGTCATGATGCCTTAGCGTCTAATTCCCTGCGACGGCAAATGCCCTCATTGAAGAAGGTTCACCATATGGCAAGGAAAAAAAGGTATCTTTGACCAGAATGACGAAATATTGAGCTTAGGGAAAGTGTGACTTCCTTTGATATAGGAGATAACTATGCCCTGGGAGGAAGGGAAGCATTGAATTATGAAGCTTAAAGCCGTAATATTTGCACTAATAATGGTTTTTGCCGCATCGCTAATAGGCTGTAGTGAATCGCCAAAACCGGCTCAAAGCACCAAATTAAGAACTGTTGATGATTTGAAGGATAAAAAAATTGGAGTTCTCCTGGGTTCAGTTGACGATAGCTACATAAACAAAACATACCCTCATGCAACTGTGCTGCCGTTTAAAACCCCCTCTGATTTGATTACCGCTGTTAGGGCAGGAAAAGTCGATGCCGCCTTTTATATCCGTGAAGCTTTATTGGAAGTAATGCGAAAAGATAAGGAATTGGGTTTCTTAAAGGAAAAGGTTTATCCAATTCCTATTGGCATGGGCTTTAATCAAGATAATGATCAACTAAGGGAGCAATTCAATATATTCCTTAAACAAATAAAGACTAACGGTGTCTATGACGATATGGTCAATCGCAGGATAGAAAAGGGCCTTACGGAAATGCCCACTGTGGAGAATACCAGGGAAAATGGCACTCTGGTCGTGGGTTTTGTAAGTGACAAGGGTCTGCCTTTTTCCGCAGTAAAGAATAATAAGGTAGTAGGTTTTGACATTGAACTGGCCGAGAGATTTGCTGCTTACCTGGGTAAGGATGTAAAACTGGTTGATATGGATTTTGGAAGCCTGATCAATGCTGTTGCCAGCAAAAAGATAGATATGGTAGCCAGTACCCTGGTGATTACAGATGAAAGAAAGAAGCAAATTGATTTTTCGGATCCATATTACGAAATCAATTCTAGTGCTTTCATCCGCAAGGACAATCTAGATACGTCTGCCAGTAACAAATTAGCTAAACTTGATGATATTGCCGATAAAAGGGTAGCAGTTTTTACGGGGACGGTTCACGATAAATTTGTGGCCGACAAGTACCCTAAGGCTAAAATCTCTCGGTATGACAGCTCGGCAGATATGATTTTGGCGGTTAAAACCGGCAAGGTTGATGTAGCCTTAATGGATTTATTAACTACCAAAGTATCCTTGAGAAGCAATCCAGATCTGGGAATCCTGACTGAGGATGCTCTGAGCCTTCCGTTAGGGGTTGGATTTAGCAAAAGTGATCCTGCCTTATGTGAACGGTTTAACAAGTTTTTAGAAGAATCAAGAGCCAACGGAACCTACAAGAAAATGTATGATCGCTGGTTTGAGAACAACCCGGAAGAAGCTATTATGCCGAATATAAAGCTCCCTAAGAATGGCAAGAAGCTGGTTTTGGGGGTTGCTGTGGCGGATCTCCCCTATGTGGCGGTCATGAATGGAAAATATGTTGGCTTTGATATCGAGATGATGCAGCGTTTTGCTCAACATGAGGGAATGCAGTTGGAAATTGTTCCGATGGAATTTGCCTCCCTCATAGCTGCGTTGGCTTCGGGTAAAGTCGATGCCATTACGGATGGAATCGCCATAACCCCGGAAAGAAGTAAGCAGGTTGCGTTTTCTGATAGTTATGTAATTTTCAAAACTGCAGTCTTTGGCCTAAAAAAGAATCTTGCCAAGTATGATGGCGAAACAGAAGCTGCCTCTACAATGCCACTTTGGAAAAAGATATCGGATAGCTTTTATAGCAATATGGTCCTGGAAAATAGGTACTTACTTATCGTTGATGGCCTAAAAGTAACTGCCATAATTTCTATCTTTGCCCTTATTTTTGGAACATTGCTCGGTGCCCTCATTTGTTTTATGCGCATGGCCCAAAATAAGGTTCTTTCCATTATAGCAAGAGTGTATATATCAATTCTCAGAGGAACTCCGGTGCTGGTACTTTTAATGATAATCTTCTATATAGTATTTGCGTCAGTAAATATTAACCCGGTCATTGTGGCTGTTATAGCATTTGGAATGAATTTTGCTGCCTATGTTTCTGAGATGTTCAGAACATCAATAGAAAGCATTGATAGGGGTCAGCGGGAAGCAGGCATAGCGGGCGGATTTACCCCAATACAAACCTTCTTATATATAATAATGCCTCAAGCATTACGTCAAGTTCTTCCGGTTTACCGGGGCGAATTCATCTCAATGGTCAAGATGACCTCCATCGTAGGCTATATTGCGGTACAGGATTTGACTAAGGCCAGTGATATTATCCGAAGTCGGACGTTTGATGCCTTTTTCCCGCTGGTGATGGTGGCGGTCTTATACTTCCTGGTTTCCTGGCTGCTTGGACTTTCTTTAGAATATCTTGAAGTGATTGCTGATCCCAAAAGAAACCGAAAATTAGGAGGGGTAGGTTAAATGATTAGGACGGAACATCTGAAGAAAAGTTATGGTGAATTTATAGTGTTAAATGATATCAGCAGCGAGATACATAAAGGAGAAATTGTCTCGATAATAGGCCCTTCCGGTACGGGTAAAAGCACCTTTTTGCGGTGTCTTAACCTGCTGGAACAACCAAGCGGCGGCCGGATATATATAGACGATGTTGATTTGCTGGCAAAACCCAGGGAAGTACCTAAAATGCGTCAAAAAATGGGCATGGTTTTTCAATCATTTAATTTGTATTCTCATCTTTCCGTCCTTGATAACCTGACTATTGGGCCGATAAAATTGTTGGGTAAAAGTAAAGCAGATGCCGAAAGTAAGGCCCTAGAGTATTTGAAGATAGTTGGTTTGGCTGAAAAAGCATACAATTTCCCAGATGAACTCTCCGGTGGGCAAAAACAAAGGGTAGCAATAGCCCGCTGTCTGGCGATGGAGCCGGAAGTTATACTTTTTGACGAGCCGACCTCGGCGCTCGATCCTACCATGGTCAGTGAGGTTCTGGCGGTCATACGTCGCCTGGCTAAAGAAGGAATGACTATGGTTATAGTTACTCACGAAATGGAATTTGCTCGTAATATCTCGAGTCGGGTATTCTATATGGACGAGGGGATAATTTATGAAGAAGGTACACCCCAGCAGATATTCGAAAACCCCCAAAAAGAAAAGACCCGGGCCTTTATCAACAAAATACGCCAGTTCCGTTATCATATTTCCAGTGAAGATTATGACTTATATGCTATGAATGCCGAAATAGAAGCATTTTGCGAGAAACATCTGTTCACCAAAAAAGCTTGCAGTTATGTATTGTTGCTAGTGGAGGAGATTCTGGCTCTACAGACCGATTACTCCGATCTCGACATTGAGCTTGCATATTCGGAAAAGAGCGGCCACCTGGAGTTGGTGTTTGAAGCCGCAGGTTCTGCTGCCAATCCGCTGGATGAGGAATCAAAGGAAGATGATATAGGAATAGTGTTAATAAAAAGCAGGTGCGAAAGCATTGAATACAGATATGAAGGTGGAAAAAACGTACTGCTGTGCCGGGTAAAGGGGGAACAGACCTAAAAACCTTTCTTGGCAGTTTAATAAGTAAACAGTAAATAATTTTCCGGCTTAAAAGAATATCCTTAGCGAGCCGGAATTTTATTTTAAAAACGAGTTAATTTAGAATATTGATCTGAACCTTTTTTACATTTGCGGTGTCTTAATAATTAGAAGCGTTCAGGAGATAAACATTTGACCGAATCCAAATTTATCGAACTGTTACATGCTCAAGAAGGAAGACTCTTCCGGGTAGCCATGACTATGCTAGGCAATGAATCCGATGCCTTGGACGCACTTCAGCAGACGGCAGAGCAGGCCTGGAAGAAAAGACACTCCCTGCGAGGCGGGGACGCAGTATTCCCAGCCTGGATAAAGAAGATTCTGGTTAACCGGTGCCTTAACATCCTGCGAGCCCGTAAACGGAGCATCCCTACAGATCCGTTTGCTATCTTGGATTTAGAGCCTCCGCAGGAAAGGACTGATAACTATGAGATTGACCTGGTCTGGGACTTCTTAATTACGCTTCCTCTGGAGCAGAAACGAATTTTAGTACTACGGTACCTTGCTGATTTGAGCTTAAAGGAAATAGCCCGAGAACTTAAGATCCCTTTGGGGACTGTGAAATCCCGGCTTAATAATGCCCACAGTCAATTGAAAAAAAAGTTACAGACGAGTGAATAAAGAGAGGGAGTATGCCAATGAGTCAATCCCCAAAAAATGAGATTGATAGACTGATTGAAAAAACTTTTGATTCCTGGGCCGGAGAAGGCAGCCTGTCGTGGGATAGGTCCAACTACCTGGCATCTATGGTGAGGGAAGCAGCCCGGGCCGAAAGTGTGAACCGGGTGCGACTAGCGGCAAAGAGTTTGGCCGCGGCAGCTACGATACTTGGGGTTCTATGGTTTGGCGCCCCGGTAGCGGGTGGAATGCAAACAGAAGAAGCAGGAATAACGGGGCAGATTTCTGCCTGTTGCCTGGTTTCATTTAATTAAATTACTGGGAGGTAGGAGTTATGAATAAACAGCTTCGTGAATTCCTGCGAGATACCGTAAGCATAATTGTTGCTGCCTTAATCCTGGCTGTAATCATTAGAACATTTGTTATAGAAGGCAGAGTGGTTCCTTCGGAGTCAATGTATCCAACTATTCAGATCGGGGACCGATTGATGGTTAACAAATTTATTTACCGGTTTAAAGAACCTCAGCGAGGCGATATCATTGTATTCAACCCTCCAGCGTATATAAAATCGGAATATGATTTTGTTAAACGAATAGTTGGCTTACCCGGTGAAAAGGTAGAAGTGAAAGAGGGAAAGGTTTTCATTAACGATCAGCCATTAAACGAACCCTATCTGTCCGAACCTCTAAATTACGAATTTGGTCCGGTGGTAGTTCCGGATAACGATTTATTTGTCATGGGGGATAATCGAAACAATAGTTATGACAGCCATCTCTGGGATCAATGGTTGTCCAGCGATCGAGTTATCGGCAAGGCTTTTGTCCTTTATTGGCCAGTTAATCACGTGGGGCTGTTACCAAGAGGTGTTTCCGTAGGCAAATAGCGATTTAAAAAGGTAAGAAGAGCCGCTGTTCAATCAAAGCAGCGGCTTTTTCTCTGTTATGTAGCTAATCTGGAATGTTAATAATCACTTGACCTGTTCATAGGTTAGCCGATAAGATCCATAACCCGCTGTTCGTTTAGACTGCCATGTACGAGTGTTGCCGCGGTTGGTTGGGTTAAAAGATGTTGTCTTATGTATGTAATCATCTCTTTAGGAAGGTTCTTGTCCGTCCAGGCCACAGGCTCGGATGGTAAACTGATTCTCTGTTCGTTGCCCTTTAAATTGGAGGACGAAACAGATTCAGCTATCTCCCCCAACTTGGTTACTGCGTAAACTCCGGTGGAATTTGAATTGGTGACAGTTTGAATGTAGGTCATCTATAAGTCCCCCTTGTCTAGTCTCTGGATGGAATCCAGGAAGATCAGGACCACACAAGGGTGGAAACCAGCAGATGGGCATTTCATTATTGACCCTTCCGGCAAACCGGCATCCCTGTGTGGTGAGTGCTTCAATCAATCCGCACCCGGGGGCCCCTCCAAAAGAGTCCAGCCCCGTTCTCTGATGTAATTATTTTATCGAGAAATATTCAAATAACTTTAGTGTTTCTTGTTGACTTCAACTTTTTAATAAATGTTGTTTCAGGCCAAAGGGAAATTGGCTGGATATGTATGGGAAAAGCATAGAGCCGGCCAACCGGCTATTTAAAAAGTGAACCATGTCTATAAATGCCAAATACCTATAGAAAAACCAAGCTAAATCCAATAAAAGAGGAATCTCGGCATTCCATTACATGGGAATTATGTACTCAATATTTTTTAAATATTTATTTAAAATAGGCCTTTGGTGTGGTAAAATTTTGTCACAAGGTGTCGAATTGTGAAACATAGTCATCCACCGATAGTCTCCGAGCGAGACAAACATTTTTTCAGGTAATTGGTTCAACTTTTAATCATTTGTTAAATGAAAGGGGGTAAGCCTTTCAGCGCAACTGCTTATGAAAAACTGGACAGGAACCAGATCAATTGCCGATTTAAATGTTTCTTTTAATCCCACTGAATCACACTTTAGCATGACCCTGCGTAAAAGAATATTCGATGTTACATTATCAATCTTCGGTTTGGTTCTATTAAGCCCGGTATTCACAATTATCGCGTTACTAGTGCGGATAAGTTCACCGGGTGAGATCATTTACCGCCAGGAGCGCCTTGGTCTAGACGGTAACCCGTTTACCATATATAAGTTTCGCACCATGTTCATGGATGCGGAAAAAGATACAGGACCGGTTCTGGCCAGGGTTCGGGATCCACGGGTTACACCCATTGGCCAGATTTTAAGACAGACTCATTTAGACGAAATACCACAGCTTTATAACGTATTAACTGGTGATATGAGCCTGGTAGGTCCTAGACCGGAAAGACGATTTTTCGCCGAGGAGTACGCTAAAAAGTTTCCCCTGTATAGGTGGCGGATGATAACCAGGCCAGGCATTACCGGGTTGGCCCAGGTATATGGGGATTATCACATGGATGTGGAAGAGAAGCTATGTCTTGATCTCACATATACTTCAAGATGTTCGTTATATTTAGATATTTTTATTTTGCTAAAAACCACTGTAATTATTTTGGCGACCGTGATGAGTTTAGCCCTTATACTAAACAGGTTGTTGCTGGGATATGCAAGTGGAATTCACTTGTAGGCATATGAAAAATCACGGAGGGATGTGGATTATCAGGGAGGAAAGGAGCAGAACCATTGACTTAAAACGCAGATCTGAAATATCCAGACTACGCAGTAACAATCGGGGAGGGGTTTTTGTAGATGGAACGATGGTATTATCGAAGAAAGACTATTATGTTATTAGCCCTGGTTGCAGTAATTTGTTGCTTTAGTGTATCGGTCGCTTTAGCAGAAGAGCCTCCGGCAGCCAATGTATTGGGGCATGTAACCAAGGGTCAAACCCCGGTAACCAACATATGCTTTAGCCTACATACTATTAGCCAGGATGCATTGACCTGGTACCAGGTCACGACGGGTGAGACGGGTGCATTTAGTTTATTTTTACCAGACGGTTCTTACCAAGTTGATGGCATTTACGTGGATAATGATAAGACATGGTACCCTCTTTACAGACAGTTTGATGTATCTGGAGGATCATTAATCCTTGACCCCAGTCAGAACGAACTTCTGCTAGATCTTCTTGCGCCTTGCCCTACTCCAGGAAGAATACAAGGTGTAGTAAAAGATGAGAATGGAGATGCGGTACCATTCGTACGCATCAGAATAGTTAGCGCCAATCCTGCTAACACCACTATGTACGGAGCCGATGCCAATGCCGCCGGGCAATTCGGCCTCGATCTCGAGAACGGAGATTACGTAGTTCAAAGTATTAGTTCCTATCAAATGGGCGACATCCTGCTAAACCAACAGTTTACTATTAACGATACCAACTTAGAATTAGTAATTAATCTCCCGCCAATTACCTTAAGAGGCCAATTGGTTGCAGGGACAGAATCTGTCCCGGGGGTAGACGTCAATATTCATCGTGCTACTGAGAATGGCGAACAATGGTATTGGATCAGAACCGATGCACAAGGGCTTTTTAATTTCAGAGTGCCCGACGGCAGCTATCGTTTAGACGGTGTATGGCTCGCTGGGAGTACGGATGCTGATGCCGGCCAATGGAAAAGATTGGACCGAAGTATAGTAGTGTCTGGTGGTACAACCGACCCCAGTCCGGTCGTAATAGACATCATCCAGGAAGCTCCAATCAGCGGAAACGTCCAGGGACATGTAGTTAAAGGAGAAATCCCTATAGCCAATGTTTGCTTAAATGTACATACCATTGGGGAACCGCAGCAATGGTATGGAACCCAAACCAACAATCAAGGTGCATTTGGATTCGAACTGGCTGACGGGGATTATCAGGCAGATGGAGTCTGGGTCGACAGTGAACAACTGTGGTACCCCTTAATGAAGAAATTTACAGTAACCGGAGGTCAGCTATTACTGGCTGAAGGTCAGACTGAACTTCTATTAGATCTTTTAGCTCCGGTTCCGATAAGCGGAAACGTCCAGGGACATGTACTCAAAGGAGCAGTCCCGGTAGGGAACGTATGGGTAAACGTACACACCATGGGAGACAATCAGCAATGGTACGGAACCCAGACCAACAGCCAGGGAGCATTCGGATTAGACCTGGCTGACGGAGACTACCAGGCAGACGGAATCTGGTTAGACAGCGAACAGCAGTGGTACCCATTGGCGAAACAGTTCTCAATAAGCGGAGGCCAACTGGTACTGGGAGAAGGCCAGACCGAACTCTTGTTAGACCTCCTGGCCCCGATACCGGTAAGTGGTAACGTAAAGGGAATAGTAAAAGACGCAGCTGACAACGTATTCCCAGATGTATGGGTACAGATAAAAGACATAAACAGTGATCCGGCCAACTGTACCAGTTACGGAGCCAGCACCAACAGAGCCGGGGAATTCGGATTAGACCTGCCAGCCGGCACCTATGAAATAGTAGACATAGGAGGCAAGGACGGGGTAATCCAGATCAGGCAGCAATTCACGGTAACCGACCAGGCGTATGTAACCGTAATAGTACCGGGAATAAACCTGTATGGAAAACTGGTAGAAGGACTAACCCCTCTGGCGGGAATCGATGTAAACCTGCATCGTAAAGAAGGAACCGATGACAGATGGTACTGGACCAAGACAGACGATCAAGGGAACTTTGCCCTGAGAGCACCGGAAGGCACCTACCGTTTAGATGGAATATGGCTGCCGGACCGGAACGAATGGAAAAACCTTAATTATCCGGTAACAGTACCAGCCGGAACAGCAGACGCTCCGTTCGTAATCGATATCACCCAGGAAGTCCCGATAAGCGGAAACGTCCAGGGACATGTAGTCAAAGGACAGACGCCGGTAGGGAACGTATGGGTAAACGTACACACCATGGGAGAAATGCAGCAATGGTACGGAACCCAGACCAACAGTCAGGGAGCATTCGGAATTGACCTGGCTGACGGAGACTACCAGGCAGACGGAATCTGGGTAGACAATGAACAGCAGTGGTACCCATTGGCGAAACAGTTCTCAGTAAGCGGAGGCCAACTGGTACTGGGAGAAGGCCAGACCGAATTACTGTTAGACCTTTTAGCCTCGATACCTGTAACTGGAAGGGTACAAGGAACGGTTAAGGATGAAAATGGTAATCCGGTGGAATTTGCCAAGGTAACCATAGGAATGGTTAATAGTCCGGATGGGCAAGACCTCGGAGCGGAGACAAATGCCGCTGGAGAATTTGCTCTAGATTTGTCAAACGGGGACTATATTGTGAAAATGGTCGAAAACAGAAAAATCGGCCGGGTAATACTCAACCAGGCTCTCACGATTAACGATGAAAACCTGGCAGTACAGGTGGTATTGCCTTCAGCAAGCTTAAAAGGACAGGTAAAATATGACCAAAATCCAATTCCTGGAGTCGAAGTTAATATTCATACTCAATCTAATAGCACTGAGGAATGGTGGGGAGTAACAACCGATGAGCAGGGTGGCTTTTCTTTCCGGGTGCCTGATGGTGTATATCTATTAGACGGAATCTGGCTGCCGGCTAAAGACTCGACTTCTACGGGACAATGGAAGACCTTAAATTTGCAGATTACAGTAGCCAATCAAACAACCGATCCCAGCCCTTATGTTATTGATTTGGCGATTGAACCGCCAGTTACCGGTAATGTGTGTGGCTCAGTAGTAAAAGGGGTAGACCCAATGGGCAACATCGGCTTTAGCATTCACACTACTGATGGAGATAAGACGCAATGGACCTGGTACCAAGCTTCAACCAATAACCAGGGCGCCTTTGGATTGGATCTGCCAGACGGTAATTATCAGATAGACGGTATTTGGGATGACCAGGAACAAATCTGGTATCCATTGGGCCGTACTTTCAGCGTCAGTGGAGGAATACTTGTTCAGACGAACGGAGAAACAACAATTAATATTGTTCTCCCAGTAATTATTCATCCCCAGGGAAGGGTTCAAGGGCTTGTAAAGGACAGCTCCGGAAATGCCGTTGGACTGGTCCAGGTCAGTATTAAAAGTACAGATCCGGCTGATACAACCACTTACAGTGCCAACTGCAACGAAATAGGAGAATTCGCCCTTGACCTGCAAAATGGTGAGTACCGGGTGGAAACAGTAACTTTAAGTGGCGGAGAACAAATTCCCATGGACCAGGTTTTCACTATAAGTGATGACAAATTAAGAGTAGACGTAATTCTGCCTCCAAAACCACCTGAGGTTTAGGTTAAAAACTGGTGTTTTGGTAGAAGACTCATTGCGAGGAAAGGAAGCAACTTCCTTTCCTCGCTTCTGGTTTTTGTAAAGAATTACCCGAAGATTTTGGAAACGCTCCTATTTATAATTAGTTACAGGGACGAATGTATGAAAATTGTTGATAAACCTGGAAGCTTATTGGCTAACTTTTCCTTTACTCTGCTGGGAAGTATTTTTTATTTGCTGGCGCAGTGGCTTATCTTCTTATGCATTGCTAAAGTAATGCCGGTCAAAACAGTCGGCGTTTATTCTTTGGCGGTTGCGTTAACATCTCCTGTCGTGTTACTAACTGATCTCCAATTAAGGGCGGTTGTGGCAACCGACAAAAATCAGGAATATCAGTTCGGTGACTACCTTGGGACTAGAATCATCTTAAGCATCCTTAGTATGTTGACAATTACGGTCCTGGTATTGATCAATCAATATGACTTTTATATCATCGGGATTGTTCTTGCCATTGGATTCTACAAGGTTATTGAAACAGGAAGCGAAATCTATTACGGCCTTTTTCAAAGATATGAAAAGATGCGTTACGTTGGTATATCTCAAGCCTTGAGGGGATTTTTCGCACTTTTGGTTATGGTTATTTTTCTGCGGTTTACCGGAAGCCTCTTCATAGGGTCTTTGGCTGTTGGCGTATGCTGGCTATTGATTCTGATTTTCTTTGATATGCCCAATGGAAAACCGTGGTTCAGTGGTAAGGTTGGATTTAGTCAAAACATCTTTAAGATAATTATTAGCACAATACCATTGGGATTAGTATCGATGCTAATTTCGCTTAACAGCAACATACCCCGTTACTTCCTGGAAAGCAGTTGGGGAAGCGAAGCTCTGGGTTATTTCGCGGCTATGGTATACATTCTGGCTGCAGGAAATATGGTGGTTTCAGCATTGGGACAAGTAGTAAGTCCAAAATTTGCTGAGTGTTTTGCCCGGAGAGATTATCAAGCTTTTAACAAGCTTTTAATGTTTTGTTCAATTTTAGCTGGCCTGGGCGGTTTGTTTGGATACTTTGTTGCGGCTGGCCTGGGAACATCCATTCTGAATTTTTTATACACCTCTGAATACTCCACTTATAGCCCAGTTTTGGTCCGGACGATGGCAGCCGGAGTCTTTCTCTATAGTTCATCCATAATAGGCTTTGCGTTAACCGCTACCCGACGTTTCAAGATCCAGCCAGTTTTGCATTTGGTTATAGTTACTGCCAGTCTTCTGGCTTCATGGTTGTTGATTCCTGCAAAAGGGATTATGGGGGCTGCCAATGCTGTGGTAGCAACAGCTGCTATTCAGTTTGTAGTATTTACTACCGCTATTATTGTTTTAACCCAAAAAACGCATGGGGAATTGATGAGGGAGACCTACGAAACATGATTAAGAGAATTTTGCATGTGGTTCGAACCATGAACCGGGGAGGAGCGGAGACCCTGATTATGAACCTTTACCGGGCTATGGACCGAGACCGGGTTCAATTCGATTTTGCCCTGGAAGTAGGGGAAGAAGGTCACTATGACAATGAAATAATGGAAATGGGCGGACGTTTATTTTACTTGCCAGTACCGGCCCAGGTCGGACTCAGGGAATATAGCTCAAAATTAGCCGAAGTAATAAGGAGTAACGGTCCCTTTGCCGGGGTCCACAGTCATGTCCATTACCTGAGCGGTATAGTTGCTTATATAGCCCAAAAAGAGGGAGTGCCGATAAGAATAGTACATAGCCATACCACCAGGGATGGGCGTCCTGATACCTGGCTCCGCCAGGCTTATCGCAATTGCATGCAATATCTGATAAAAAGATACGCAACTCATATGACAGGATGCTCCGTGGCAGCCTGTGCGGCTCTATTTGGGGACACTGCCCTTAATAAGGATTCTCGGGCTTTTACAGCCAGGAATGCTTTTAATCTTGACAGTTTTAGAGAAGTCAAAGAACGGCAGATTAACAGATTTAACTTTTCCCTCCCTGCTAAAGGTTTTTTATTAGGGCACCTGGGCAACTTTCGGCCGGAAAAGAATCACCAGTTTATACTGGATGTTTTCAATAAGGTACAGGAGCAGGTATCGGATGCATACCTGATACTTGGGGGTGATGGCCCGCTGCGTAGTGAGATCAGGGCTAGGGTTGTGGAACTGGGTCTGCAATCACGGGTTTTCATGCCGGGCAGCGTGTCAAATACCATAGGTTTTTTAAACTCCATAGATGTACTAGTCTTTCCGTCACTCTATGAAGGATTAGGCAGTGTTGTCGTGGAAGCACAGATGGCCGGAGTGCCTTGCGTTATATCTCCAGCGATTCCAACCGAAGCTGACTTAGGGCTGAACCTCATACAGCCTATAATATTGGATATTCAATCTTGGGTTGATGCGGTTATAAAAGCAAACGGAAAAGAAAAAGTATCCTGGGAAAATAGATATCAGGCCGCAGTAAATGCTGAATACGATATTAAAGTTCTCGCTAAAAGGTTGGAGGAAATATATGTCTCATAATCGTGGCAGTAGAAACAGTGTTATCTCTATTTTAGTATTAGGAATGGTCTACTTCGCTGCTTCCCTGGTATTAATGGGCTCGGATTATCGACCACTGTCTCCAACATTAGTTTATCTGCGGTATGGGCTGGTTTTCCTGGGATTATTGTATTTTGCTGTAATATACCTAAAAGAACATTACAGGTCGAGGCTTGCCCGTCCCATCCTGGTGGTTTACGCTTTTATTTCCTGGTTTATTTTCTCGGTACTGGTGATAATGTCTCAAATTTATAATGACTTTTTTCCCACTGAGGGTTTCTTTTTTCTTCTGGTTATTCCCGTTTTTTATTTGTTGGTTGTACCCAGGGTAGTTCAGTATCGACCCGAAAAAATAATCCTGGCTTCGCTTCTAGCAGGAGCATCCTTTCTGGTATTATCATACCTTACTGTCCCATTCACCTGGCAATGGTATTCGGGTCTTGCGGCTAACCCTAATGGATTTGGAGAAGTCGCCTTTCAGACATTTGTATGTTCCTGGCTATTTTTCTGGAAAGCACTTAAGGAAGGAACCACGAAATTTAACCTTAAAATAATAATACTTCTGACTTTGATCGGGGTTTCATCTCTTTCAATAATATTCTCCTGCAACCGTACTGCCGTGGTTGCGGTTTTGATTACTTTAGTCTTAACCCTTGGGTTTGGCGCCTTCTCGTACCGTCATTCATGGAAATTGATTTTGAGTATACTCCTTCTTTTGGGATTGATATGCCTTACGCCAGTTAGGACTATATTGATTGAAAATGTTGGGGGTAAATTTCAACAGTATACTTCGGCCGGGGATCCACTGAATGGACGCCTGGAAAAGTGGGGTGGGGTAATGGATAATGCAAGCCTTCTGGGACATGGCCCCCAGGATACCGGTGCTATTAATGCTCATAATAGCCTGGTAAATGTTGTGGGAGAATATGGCATACTGGCCGGACTTGGTCTAGGACTGTTTCTCTTTCTTTCCCTGATCATTTCGACTAGATACAGCCTCCGGCACGCCCGGGATAATCCTTTAGAACTGGCCCCTTTGTTGATTACAGTAGTGTTTTTGCTGCTCAGTATGACTGAAACCATGTTTGGAGCGATCGGACAGGGAATAACGATATTGTTTTTTAACTGCCTGGGAATCGCTTTAAACGCTCCTGCACGTCCGGACAACTAAAGGAATAGGTAAGGGTATCAAATGCGGTTATTATTTGCTCATGACAATGTTTTTTTAAAGGCAATGGACAATACCATATACTCCAAGGGCTATTTCCGTTATGAAGGCTGGGGTCGATATCTCGAAGCTTTCGATGATGTAACGGTAGTTGCTCGTGTACAGGACCTGCCTTGCAGTGAAGGAGAGGACGGACTTACCGTTTCCAGTGGGCCAGGGGTGTATTTTAAGCCGATCCCCACTTTCAGCAATCCGCGCGACCTGGTATTGAATTACTTTCAGGCAAGGAGAATGTTAAAAAAGTGCCTCAGAAATTATGATGCTCTTATTGCTCGGCTTCCAAGCCAGATTGGGCTTTTAGCGGGGAACCTGGCCATGGAGGAAGGAATTCCATGGGCAGTCGAGGTTATGGGGTGTACCCAGGATTCACTAAGGTTTCATGGTCGCTGGTTGGCCCGATTATATGCTCCGGTAGCCGCTTTCCTGGCTCGAAGACTAGTGGCCAGGGCCGGGTATGCTCATTTCGTAACCCGAGACTTTTTACAGAAACGTTATCCATGTCCAGGTAAGGTGTTAGCCTGTACAGATGTAAAGCTTCCTGATATCGATCCGTCTTTGATAATCAAATTACGGGTAGACCGGCCAAGCATCAATAGAATACCAATAAAAATCGGAATGATAGCCAGTCTGGATGTAAGTTACAAAGGAATTGATACAGCGCTGGAGGCATTAGCCCGAGCGAAGGACAGTATTGCACCGTTTCAATTACATATTGTCGGCCCGGGCCAGCCAGAACGCTGGCAAAAAATGGCTCAAAGATTGGGGTTATATAAGGAAGTGTTTCTTTGCGGGGTACTGCCTGGGGGAGAGCCATTGTATGAATGGCTTGACACTCTGGATTTATACCTTCAACCCAGCCGAACCGAAGGGCTGCCGAGGTCTCTTCTGGAAGCCATGAGTCGGGGTTGTCCCGCCCTCGCTTCTAATGTGGGTGGGGTTTCGGAGTTATTGCCTGCTGATTGTCTGTTTCATGCGGGGGATAGTAAAGAACTCTCTAGACTGCTCATTAAATATACCAGCGATGAGGATTGGCAAAAGAAGCAAACCCTAAACAACATTAAAATATCAGGTCTATACTCTGAAAGAGTAGTAGAACCGGCCATAAGGAATTTTTGGCGGGAATTCGCTATTCACGCAGAGCGTAGCCCATTGAACAGGGGGCGTCGGGGATGAATCCTTCTGGGAAAGAACCTTCGCCTATAAGCCCGGGCCAAAAAGTCCTTCTCGCAGCTACGGTTTACCAGCATCTGGCCAACCTGCACATACCCTTTATACGATTGTTAAAATCCATGGGATGTGAGGTTCATCTGGCCGCCTGCCCGGATGAGCGCCGGGCCAGACTGGAGGAGGAAGATGTAATTCTATGGGATATCCCATTTTCACGCAATCCATTGAGTATAAGCAATTTGCGGGCATTAAGAAAATTAACCGAGTTAATGAAAAATCAGAACTACAAGTTTGTACATATTAATACCCCAATAGCGGCCGTGATTGGTAGGTTTGCCGCTGCCTTAACATCCACTCCTGTAATATACATGGCCCACGGGTTCCACTTTTATCGCGGAGCTTCAGGTTTTTCAGCGCATATCTATTACCTGGTTGAACGTTTGCTAAGCCCTTTAAGCGATTGTTTGATAGTTGTTAATGAAGAAGACCGCCAGGAAGCCTTAAGGTTCACCCTGCGCAACCAGGGCCCGGTTTTTCATGTCCCCGGAGTCGGTGTTGATATTAAGCACTTCGGCAAACCCATCCGCTTACCGAAGGAGATTAAGCACGAACTGGGGTTAAACCCGGAGGAGAAAGTAGTAATGGTAGTGGCAGAAATGTCACGGGTGAAGAATCATATACAGGTTTTTAAGGCATTTAATCAATTACTAACTTTTTATCCACGAACCAGATTGATTCTAGCGGGAGACGGGACTCAAAAGGAAAAACTACAGACCTATGCAGTTAATTTAGGAATAGAGGATAAAGTAATATTCCTGGGATTTCGTGATGATATCCCGGATCTTCTTTCGATTGCCGATGTGGTGGTATTGACCTCTTTTCGAGAAGGACTATGTACCGCACTGGTAGAAGCTATGGCGGCCGGGTGTCCTCTTATTGGCACCGATGTGCGGGGCATTCGCGATTTGATCTCAGAAGGGGAAAATGGATTTCTCGTTTCAATCGGGGATGCAGATCAAACAACCGCTAGAATCATACAGTTACTCGATAACGAAATATTGCGCTATAAAATGGGAGCAAAAAGCCGGGAAAAAGCCAGAGCCTATGATGTGGCAGTGACTACAACGAGAATGAGAGAGATATACGGCCTATTTCTTTCATAAAGAGCAGATAGATCCCTATTGACCAGGCTGGTCAATAGGGATTAATATTGAATTAACATAATCACCCAATAATCGGGAAGAAGGCGAAGGCGATAATCGAGAAGTTTCTGACACTTGATTCAGAAAAGCAGGAACGAATTATTAATGCGGCACTTAAAGAGTTCGCTCTAAAGGGTTTCGATAATGCATCGACCAATATAATCGTAAAAGAAGCCGAAATTTCTAAGGGATTGTTATTCCATTATTTTAAGAGCAAGCGAGATTTATACCTATTTCTATACGACTACACTTTAATGATTCTGGCGGAAAAAGTATTCGGGTTAATTGACCCGGGTGAAAAGGACGTGTTGACTAGATGCCGCCAGGTTACCCTCGGTAAAATTAGGTTGGTCGATAGCTACCCACAGATGTTTGATTTCTTCATGACTGCCTTTTTTAATGAGTCTGAACAGGTCAGGAGGGAAACAGAGAATAAGAACCGGGTACTGATTGATTTGGGCTACGCCAAGTTGTTTGGGGGAATCGACGAAACCTTATTCAAAGACGAATTTGATGTTAAACAGGTTCTTAGCGTTATAACTTGGACGATGGAAGGACTTAGCAGGTCACGGGAAGAGAAATTGAAAAACACGACTCTGTCCGAAGTTGATTATGACGAGATAATAAAGGAAGTGGATGTTTATCTCAAAATACTCAGGCAGTGTTTTTACAAATAACGTTAACATACCGGGCTTGCCCGTTTAGAGAGGCTGGTATCAACAGGGAAGGGGATATCTCGATGGCAAGAAAAGCCCTAATCAGATGTGAGCAATTAAGTAAGGTTTACAATATGGGCGAAGTATCGGTACAAGCCCTGGACGAAGTATCCCTCGAAATATATGAAAATGAACTATTAGTTATTTTAGGCCCCAGCGGGTCTGGGAAAAGCACTTTGCTTAATATCCTGGGAGGAATGGATCTACCTACCTTTGGTGAGGTCATTTTTCGGGAAGAAAACCTGAGCCGGGCCAACGAAGCCCGACTAACCGCCTATCGGCGCAGAGAAGTCGGTTTCGTCTTTCAATTTTTTAATCTCATACCCGATTTAACCGCCCGAGAAAACGTTGAAATGGCTGCACATCTGGTGGAGCACCCGTTGTCATCTCTGCAGGTTCTAAAAGGAGTTGAACTGGGTGACCGGGCTGATCACTTTCCATCTCAGCTTAGTGGCGGAGAGCAGCAACGGGTGTCAATTGCCCGGGCCCTGGTAAAGAACCCCCGATTGCTTCTATGTGATGAACCCACCGGGGCTTTGGACTATCAAACCGGCAAACTTATCCTGGGGCTGCTGGCAGAGGTTAGCCGTGAGGGCAGAGGGGCTGTGGTTATAGTTACCCACAACAGCGCCATAGCAGAGATGGCAGATCGAGTCATAAGAATGAGGAGCGGCAAAATCGCTGAAATATCAATCAATTCAGCACCGGTAAGTCCTGAAAGGATTGAATGGTAATGGGTCCCTTAACCAAAAAACTCCTGCGTACAATTAAAAGTACCCGGGGACAATTCCTGGCCATTGCGGCAGTTGTAATGGTTGGAATTGCGGTTTACATATCAATGAATACCGCCTACTTAAACCTTGACCGTTCAAAAGATAATTTCTACCGGGAAAACAACTTTGCAGACTACTATTTTCATGTCATTAAGGCCCCTGAAACGGTGAAACGACAGATTGAATCCATCAACGGAGTCGGAGCCGCTACGGGTCGTATCCAGGTTGATGTACCTGTGATTAAAGATAATGGCGAACGTGCCACCGCTCGGCTGGTTAGCTACCCATCGCCGATAAAGCAACAGGTTAACCAACTGCATCTACTATCGGGAAGGATGTTTGATGAATACCCGCGTGGAGGCCGGATTGAGGCACTAATTGACCCACAGTACGCCGCGGCCAATCATATTAAATCGTATGATACTGTCAAGGTAATAGCAGAGGGAAGATTAATTCCCCTGACCGTGGTAGGAACAGCTGTTAGTCCCGAATTTGTTTACCCCATGAAAGATGCCGGCAGTCTTATGCCCGAACCCAAAACTTTTGTTGTAGTGATGCTGCCTCAATATCAGGCCCAACAAATGTTGAACATGAAGGGACAGATTAATCAAGTAGTAATAAAGTTGGTTCCCGGTGCGGATTCCGGAAACGTAGCCGATCAAGTAAATAAAATATTGGATTCTTACGGGAACTTGGCCAGCTACCCACGGAAGCAGCAACTCAGTAACGCCGTTCTGCAGGCTGAGCTTGATGGGTTAAAAGCCAGTTCGAAAAGCTTGCCTTTAATCTTTGTTGGCATAGCTGTAGCCATTGAAATTGTGATGCTGGGTCGTATGATTAAATCACAAAAGTCTCAGATTGGAATTATGAAGGCACTGGGGTACACCAACCGGCAGGTTATGACTCTTTATACCGGTTATGCCTTGGCAATAGCCATTATTGGAGCTCTAACAGGGGCAGTTGTCGGTGTTTGGTCGGCATTTGCGATATCTCAGGTCTACGCCCAGTACTTTAATCTTCCCCAGGCGATAGGGGGAGTAAACTATCAATCGGTTATTAACGGGTTCATAATCAGTAGTTTGGCAGGACTTATTGCCGGGTTGGGAGCCTCCCGCCAGGTTGTCGGTATTACGCCGGCTGAATCCATGCGTCCTGACCCACCACGGAAGGTGGGGAGAAGTCTCATGGAAGGCTGGCACTGGCTATGGAGCAGGCTTAATATGAGCTGGCGTATGAGTCTGCGGAGCTTAAGTCGGAATAAGGTAAGAGCCGGGGTAACTCTATTGGGAGTGATCTTTGCGGTCAGTATGCTGATAATCTCCCTCTTCGCCAACGATTCAATCGATTATATGCTTAAAAAACATTATTACCAGGAACAGAATTATGATTATCTGGTCCGCCTGGCAACCCCGGTCAAGGAGAGTGACTTGCTGAGTATCTACCGAATGCCAGGAGTTTTTAAAACCGAGCCTTTTCTAGAAGTACCGATAAAGATTATCAACCAGAATAAAAGTGAGGACGATATGGTGGTCGGGCTACTGGAAAGTACCACTATGAGAACGATTACCAATCCTGCGGGGCAACCGGTCAAGATTCAGGATAAAGGAATCATATTAAGTGAGAGAACAGCAAACAAGCTGGGGGTTGCTGTGGGTGATCAAATAAAGGTGAAGACCACTTTGGGGCAGGGACCGGCTAGATCCGCTTTTTTACGTGTTACCGGCATTAGCAGGCAGTTAATTGGCAGCGGTTGTTATGCCAGCCTGGCACAGGTCAATATGATTCTTCGGGAGGCGGAGACCACATCTGGAGTTATGCTAAAGATTGATCCGGGTTACGAAAGGACCATAGACAGCCTTCTTAAAGAAATGAACAATGTATCAGCGGCTGCCAGCCGCCAGGAGGAACTGGATGGTTTCATGGAAAAAATGGGCAGCATGTTATTCTTTACAGCTATTATGGTCATGTTTGCCGCGGTACTGGGCTTTGCTATTATATATAACGCTACGGTAATCAGTTTTGCAGAGCGTAAGCGTGAACTGGCTTCATTGCGGGTACTGGGATTCACAATTCCTGAGGTCGCAGGAATGCTCCTTAAAGAAAACTTGATACAATCAGTTGTGGGGTTAGTGCTTGGACTGCCCATGGGTTGGCTCATGGTTCAAGCCTACGTTAAGGCTGTCAGCACCGATCTGTATGTTATGCCAGCTGTCGTATATCCGAAAACTTACCTGTGGGCGGCGGTCGGGGGCTTGATATTCGTAATCGTTTCCTACTATCTGGCCAGGCGCAGTGTATTGAGCTTGAATATGGTCGAGGTATTAAAAGACCGGGATTAATAGAAAGCAGGGTGGAGGTATTATGAAAATGCGTAAAGTGTTGATTGCAGGGTTGTTACTGGCGGCCGTTGCGGTTATTGCATGTTACCTGGCATTTCAGGGGACTGAGCTAAATACGGCCGATGTGACTCAGGGGAATATTATCAGGACGGTTGAGGACGATGGCTATGTTCAGGCGGTCAAGAGCTACGGTGTGTTTGCCACCCAGAGTGGACGAGTTACCAAAGTGCCAATAGAAATCGGGCAAACAGTTAAGAAGGGCGACCTCCTGGTAATCATGGAAAATGTGGATCTTGATATGCAATCGTCTGATTTAAGCTCTCAATTGGCCCAGGCACAGGCATCGGTCAAAGAAACAGAAGCCGGAATGGCCAGAACTAAGTTGGAACTGGAAAATGCAAACCAAAACTTAAAGAGAGTAGAAGATCTCTACAATGAAGGTGCAGCTACCAGAGTAGAATATGACCAGGCACAATTGATCGTAGATAGTGGTCAACAGGCTCTGGATGAATATGAAGCACGGCTGCAGAATATTAAGGCGCAAGTTGCCGGAATGGAAAAAAGTCTAAATCAAATTGCGGGAAAAACTGGGGAACTGGTATTAACCAGCCCGGCTGCCGGAATTGTCTATAGACTGGAGGTTGAAGAGCAGCAGGTGGTTACACCGGGAACATTGCTGGCCAGCATTGGTACAACCGGCAAACTTGAAATCAAAGCTAATATTCTGAGTGACGATATGGCCAGAATAAAGATTGGGCAGCCGGTTACTATATCATCTCCGGTTCTGCTGGGCAAGAATTTAGCTGGTAAGGTAAAAAAAATATATCCCCAGGCCGAGGAAGAACTTTCAGCTCTCGGCGTGGTTCAGCACCGAGTTCCTGTATTGATCTCAATACCAGAAACTTCAAGTCTAAAACCGGGTTACGAGGTCAGAATCTCTATCCAGACGGAAAAACGAGAGAACGTGCTGGTTCTCCCGCGTGAATCGGTTATAACATTAGAAAATGGTCAAAAACAGGTGATGGTTATTCTGGATAACCGAATTAAACACAGGATAATTAAAACCGGCGCCAGCGATAATGATCATATAGAAATCATGACCGGGTTAAAAGTCGGCGATAAAGTGGTGGAAGATGGAAGCACCACTTTGAAGGAAGACACCAGAGTTAAACTATAAAGGTAAACCTATTTCTTTAACTTGACCACCAGACAGTTGCTCAGGTTCCGGCCCGGGGAAGTGATATATTTCCCCTTATAATATAAGCCGGATGATGCGCCTCCATCCAGATTCATGGCGTAGGATAACCCCATCTTTTGGGCTATTGCTGCCAGCTGTTTGGTAGTAGCTCCAGGTGTAGTGGCCATTACCAGCTGGTTAGAGGGGGTGACGCCAATGAAACTTCTAGCCCCTGAATTGGAAGTTATCTTCGGATCTTTCATACCCTCACGCAGCGGGTCGACGTCGACTTGCCCGTCAACTACCAGCATAGGTCCCGCTCCCACTGTATTAATTACATTGGACCAATCTACCGGAGATCCCCAGACGTCAGTAAAGCTTATGGAATAAGAAACGGTATCCCCAATACTGAAACGACCCACATACGTCGATGATCCTGACCCGATATTAATCACATAACCATTGGAAGGGATCGCAGTATCGCCTGAACTAACAGCTGTTACTATACCGTTTGATACTGCTACTTTAGTACCATTCATTCCACTGACTTTAGCTCCCCATGCAGGTGTATATATCATAATTGCCTTGGGGTCGGTATTGGTACGGTTGATTCCCCAGGCGTACCAGTTTTTCAAATATTGTTCCCAGGAACGCAACCCGCTCTTGGAAGGGCCATCAACTTTACCGTCGATCTTGGAATGTATGGTGGCAAACCGAACCTGATTGTTGGCGGTAAAGCCAACGGATGACCCGGAATTACTCAAGTGCTGAAAAAGACCGTTGATCTGAAGATTCCCCTGGGGCTGCATATCGGAATAGGAAGCAAAAAAAGTTCCGTTAATGGCGGCTACAGCGCCGTTGCGTTTAGCCATAGAAGCAAGAGATTCGGTTTGCTTTACGCTCCCTTTGGCTAAAACCGAATAAATTTGAATCGAGGGGTCATTGAGATCTATGTAAACTGCTCTGACTTGTTTTACTCCGTAACTGGTTTTGACCTTTAAGTCCTTGTGAGTAACACCTGCTGCCATACATTTCAAACAGAAGAAGTCTGAGAAGATCAATAGACCAGATAAAAACAGCCCTAGTAATAAACGTCTTTTCATAACAATCTCCTCCATAAATTCGGTATGTCACGAACGCCTGTAAACCTATATTATTGTAGCATATTGCTGGGTTGAGCACGGAATTAATACATGAAACCGCTTGATTCGGAAAAGATAAATTCAATCCGAGGAGGTTGAATGATGTCTTTTACTGCTGAATATATCCCCGAGATTCGACAGAGATTGTTAGAAGCCATAACCACCAGGGACCGGGTCTTTGATGATATGGTTTTTCAGCCTTTTCGAGGAGAAGGCAAGATGGTTAGACCTAGAATGGTACTCTTGAGCGCAGGCTTATTCGGTCCCATAGATGAAAAAGTCATGGATGTTGCAGTAGCAGTAGAATGTATTCATACAGCCTCTCTGGTGCATGACGATGTAATAGACGAAGCCTGGGTAAGACGGGGAGTGGATACCGCCAGCCATTTGTTCGGCAATAGAACCGCTATACTTCTAGGGGATCATCTATTTGCAACCGCTTTTTACCTGATGACTAGAAATAACCTGACTTCCATTGTAGCGATACTGGCCCGGGCTATTAGTGAGATGTGCCAGGGAGAGATTAGACAGGATACCAACCTGTTTAATCCTGATCTTTCATTCGACGATTACTTTCTGAATATTTTCGGCAAAACCGCGAGTCTTTTTTCAGCTGCCTGCCGTTGTGGGGCTTTGGCTTCAGGGGCGAGCGCTGAAGATTCCAACACGATGGCACTCTTCGGGGAAAACCTTGGATACGCATATCAAATTGCCGACGATTTGCTTGACCTTTTTGGTTCTGAGGAACAGATGGGTAAACCAGCGGGAAGTGACTTACTTAATGGAGTTATTACCCTTCCGGTAATCTACACCCTTATGGTATCCAAACATAAGGATTGGTTAAGAAGCTTGATAGTATCTCGTGATATCGATAAGAAAAACCTTGAAAAAGCTATCCTGCTGGTACAAGAAAGTGGTGCCATCAAGTATTCTCTGGATATCCTGAGAGGCAAAATTTCACATAGCATGGCTTTATTGGAACGATTGCCTTTAGGAATGCATCATGACGAATTGTTCGAGTATTGTCTGGTGCTAACCCGGAACAATTTATTGGACGATCGGTCTTTACCCAACTTTCATGGCAGGGGAAATGAAAATTGTTTTCAAGCTCCGGGCTTTACCACTATCTGAAGATTATCATACCTCTGGTGGAACAACGGCTGGCATACTGGAAAGAAAAAGCCGGTCAAATACCAGACCCCGTACTAAGAACCCAGGCCCTGGCCAGCATTAACACTAAAGCCTTTCATTGTTATGGCGGCGCGGTACTTGCCCTGCTTGCCCCCCGGGATTATTGGTCGGCAATGGTAGATTTTATCGTAGCATTCCAGACCATTTCCGATTACCTGGACAACCTGTGTGACCGTGCTGGAATATTGGACGAGGAAGCCTTTCGGCACCTGCATTATTCTCTTTCTGATGCCGTCATTCCTGTTGCTGTGTTAAAGAATTACTATGATTGCTATCCCGGGCATCAGGAAGAAGGTTATCTCTCGAGCTTGACCTTCACCTGCCGGGAAATAAGCTCCGAATTAACCATGTTAAATGCGATTATTCCTTCTATTATTACTATGATAAATCATTATTCAGAATTACAGTCCCTGAAGCACCTGGAACCAAACCTAAGGGAGGACCGGCTTAGAAACTATATCGTTAACCAGGTTGATAATCCCCATGGCTTAAAATGGTTCGAATTAGCGGCTGCCACTGGGTCAACCCTCGGCATGTTTGCTCTCGTCGCCCTGGCTGCAGGCGGTAAAACATCCAGGAAG
This sequence comes from Chitinophagales bacterium, assembly GCA_050259035.1. Lineage (GTDB taxonomy): Bacteria > Bacillota > Syntrophomonadia > Syntrophomonadales > DTU052 > JBLMZW01. The sequence goes on from JBLMZW010000210.1 coordinate 51,924, forward strand.
GATATCATCGACACCAGCGAAGCCTATTTTCCATGGGTATGTGGATTGCACATTCTTTTGGATTACTTAATTGATCAGGAAGAAGACAGGGTTGGACAGGACTTGAATTTTGTATCCTTTTATCCCTCGGAAGAAATTCGCTGGAATAGCTTAAGACTGTTTGTGGTTGAAGCAATGGACCAAGTGGCTGAGCTTAAGCATAACCAGCTTCACATGATGGTCGTAAAGGGACTGTTAGCTATGTATTTAAGTGATCCTAAAGTAAAAGTATTGGGTTATACTACGCAGGCAGCGGATCTTATGAGTAAAACTGGATTAGAGACTAGAGCCCTTTATCATATCTGCCGATTGGTTCGTCGAACAAAAAACATCTATTGATCCGGGGCAAATGTGATTGCAGCCACTGTAACCAGAAGCAAAACCATGAGGTTGATTAATAAAAAAAGGTGTCCAAATAGTTAAAAGGGGGAAAAAGATCGCTCTACTTATACTCTGGAAAACACATAATAAAGCAAGCCCGTACCACTTTTTTTAATGATACGGGCCTGTTTTCGGGATCTAACTTTAAGCGTATACTTTTGAGTCGGCCTCTATGTGCAATATGATGAAATAGGTTACGAATTTTATAATGGTGTTCGGTTGGTTCGGGTCCAGATCTTCATCTCTTTAGCGGCGTTAATCAACTCATCGCGAAAATCGGGATGGGCTATATTAATAAGTTGTTCCGCCCGGCCCCAGATAGAGCGGGCTTTCATATTTACCTTGCCATATTCCGTTACCAGGAAATTAACCTGGGTACGGGGAACAGTAACCACAGAGCCCGGGGTTAAAAGGGGCTTAATACGAGAGTGGCGCTGGCCATCCTTATCGCGGTAAGTGGAACTAAAGGCCAGGAAAGATTTGCCTCCCCGTGAGTGAAACGCTCCAACTACAAAATCAAGCTGTCCTCCAGTGCCGGAAATTTGGCGTAAACCCGAGGTTTCCGAACATACCTGGGTAAGTAAATCCACCTCAAGGATATTATTAATAGAAATAACGTTGTCATTACGGGCTACCATTTCTGGAGCATTAGTATTATACACCGAACTGGATGCGCAACGCGGGTTGTTATGTAAGAATTCATACGTTTCTTCCATCCCCAGGCAAAATGAATAGGTGGTCTTGAATCGATCCAGGGTTTTTTTCGCATTGGTCAGTATACCCAGATCGTATAACTTAACCATGGAATCGCAAAACATTTCGCTTTGAACTCCAAGGTCTTTAAGATCTGAATCAGCAATCAGGTTGCCAATGAGATTAGGTAAGGCCCCTATCCCTAACTGCAGGCAAGCGCCGTCACAAATGTCTTCGACAACATAATCGGCTATCTTTCTCTCTTCCGGAGAAGGCTCAGCCGAAGGTGGCAATGCGAAAGCCGGTTGACCGGAACCCTCTATTATGTAGTCAATTTCACTGATATGAACGAATTCTTCGCTTCCGCCAAGACAACGCGGCAAATTTGGATTGACCTCAACAATGGCCATTTTTGAATTTAACGCCATGCCTCGGTTATGGGAATTCCCCAGGCCAAAATTGAAGCATCCCCCTTCATCCATGGGTGCTACCTGGGCACACCAAACATCAGGCCAAAAGGATGAAAAATCAGGATTATATGCTAGTATAGTTGCTTCATGGTAGTTGAAAGGACTATGGCATGCCAGACCGAAATCCCCCGCTTTACGGTCAATGGCAGTGAAATACCAGCTATAATACTGAAATGTCTTTTGTTCAGGGTCGCTTTTTATCACCTCAGGTATGGGCAATATGGTGCCTGTCCCCCGAACAGACACATTTTCCAAACCGGTCCCAGCCCTTTTGCCCAAGGCTATATCAAAGTCTACTGGTTTGGTGGCGAACATACCGTAATCAACAATATTGTTAGAATGCACCATTTGAGCGGCTTGGTCAGCTGTAACTAACTTTCTCTTATACTCTTCCATATATGATCTCATTCAAACTACCCCCCTCTTTGCTTCAAAAGCTACATCTTGAAAACCGTCAAATAGCCGTAACCCCCCCTCAATTTTCTAAGACCCTCAAATGTATAGAGAATTATGAATATACTAACAACTCCAGCATAGCAAAAAATGTGGTCTTTGGTAAACTGCTGATTATTGTCCATATTAATTGTCTAATGGAATTAGGCGGTAACAATTAACTGAACTGATAAATAGAATATAGAGGAGGCTTTTTCGCCTATTTGACCAGGCTTATTTCCGGGGGGTGTTAAACCTGAAGGTATTACTCTGGTTAAAGAAACTTTTTCTTCGACTTATAGTTTATTTAGTACAACAGGAACTTTATATTAGCGGAGTAAGGTTAAGCAGTGACGGTAAGTTTGTTGATCTTCGATACCGTCTGGTTAAACCGTCTCGCCGCAAGAGACCGATAGCCTATTTAATTGACGATGATACTGGTGAACGTATAGCTTTAATGAGATCCATCAGGTATGGTATGCTGCCCAACTGGTATAACCAGGATCAGGAGACCGGGCTTCTGATATTCAGAAACAACGGATCAATTAAAGCTGGATCAAAGATTACTTTAGTATTTGGACCAAACAGGGTAAATCACATCAAGATAGCAGAAAAATCACAGTTTGAAGTTAACTTAAAAAATACTGAAAGATGATTTTTTTCTCATACCGCAGTTGCATTCTAAATATAAATCGAGTAGTGAAAATATCTAGCAAAAATAAAGGAAATAAGTACTAAAAAGGGAAATAGAACAATAGATTGGAAACTATGCAAGATATTAAACCTGGCAATCCCTAACCAGAATAAAAACCCAGTTATCTTCTTGCCAAGATTTGATCCAGGGTGGCCAGAAAACCAAAAAGGATCAATATTAAGGAGAACTGCGGGTATGAATTCTGAAGACAAAGATAGGTTTAAAGACTATAAGATGGTTGGTAATTATCTTGGGACCTATTTAGGTAAAGGCGAGGGTGTACGATTAGGAGAAAGCTGTGTCATCAGTTTTAAAGACCACCGCAAGGTTCCAGGATTAAAAGGAAGAATCAAGATAATTACCAACTGCGATGCCGGACAGAAATATTTGGAGTTGGACGAAACCGGAAAGATTGTTCATATCAGTATTTATCATACCCGGGCCCAAATTGATCCCCGTTTCGTAGCCCAACGGTTGTTCTGGGCGATAGAGGATTATTTAGTTTTAGATGAACCCGGTCTCGCATATTCGGAAAACGAGAAATTTAATAAGGCTATGGATTGGGGTTATCAGATTAAAGTTGCCACTGCCGGTGGCAGGGGCTCAGTATATGACTTGTTGCATGGGCATGTAACGCCGGCCGAAGAAGATAAAAACCTAGACAATGTCAGGCTCCTGATAAATATGGAAAGTAAGGACTATGGGTTAATACTACCGCTGGCTGAGGCGGTTGAGGAATGCCTGCTGGAGAATGATATAGAGTTAGGCCGGGTAAGAAAGGTTATCCACGCTACTGGCAAGGAAGCCGAAAAAGATTTTTCCGGCAGCATAATTTTTCCCTGGAAGAAACTTAAAGGAGCCAGCTACCTCACCATCAGAGAAAACCAAAACCAGTTGTTAATGAAACTGGCTGAGCGTTTCGGGTCCGTAACTGAGGTGGAAGACTTTCTAAAAGCTCAGACCACCAATGTTCTAAAGCGCCAAAGTCACGACCAGCAGGTACGTAAGTGGGGAGATATTGATCAGCAGCTTGAACAGCTTGAGGAGTTAGGAATAATTAAGAAGGGGTTATTTGGCCCGGTATTAACCAAAGACGGGCAGGAGTTAAGAGAATTTCTGGTGGGGCACAAAAGTGAATTGGAGGCCGAGTTACGCAGAAACATAAGAAGAGCCCCCCGGGGGTCCGCAAGGTTCAAAAAAACTGGGGAAGATAATCAGACCGCAGTAACCAAAGAATATACTAATCGAAATAAGGTCAAACGAATCACAGGCAATTCATGGTCAGGGGATCTGGCGGTTCCGGAAACCATTCTTCAAGCCAAAAAGTCCAGCTTTTTACGTAACGACACCAGGCTAACCATAAGAAAAGAAGATCTCTATGAATATGGCAAAAAATCAGCAGTTCCTATGGACGTCTGTTTATTGATCGATGCCAGTTACAGTATGAAAGGAGAAAAGAGACAGGCCGCTTGTTACTTGGCGCAACACCTTCTTCTTAAAGGAAGAGATAAAGTAGCGGTAGTAATTTTTCAGCAGAAGTGCGGGCAAGTGGTAGTGCCTTTTACCAGAAACCAGGCAGTCTTAGCTCGAGGACTACGCAGTATTGTTCCGGACGGGACTACCCCGCTGGCAGGCGGAATAGTAACCGCTGTAGAACTGGTTAAAAACAGCCGGGTAGTAAATCCGGCCTTGATTTTAATAACGGATGGTATGCCTAACTACCCGTTATGGAGTTTCGATTCAGAAGCTGACGCCCTGGAGGCAGCCCGAAAAATTCTACAAATCAACCGGTTACGGTTCATGTGTATTGGAGTCGAATCTAACAAGGAGTACATGCAGAAGCTGGCCGAGACCGGAAAAGGCAAGTTATATGTGGTTGATTATCTGAGCCGCAGCAATCTTATCAACGTAGTTAGATATGACCGCAGAAGCTATGTCAGCAGTAATTAACTGTTTCGACCCAGTCCCTGTTTTATTAAATCCGCCTTCCTAAAGTCGGCCTAATCACGAGTTTCATTGATTTTGTCCCTAACAAAGTTTAATATAAATACAGGTTATATAAGCGTATCCTTATATAACTTGCTTATCCATGTAACCAATTTAGCTGCAGTACCTCAAGGATTCCGGCTGGCAATAAATCATGGAGTAAATACTGCAGTAGGGGTTCTAAAAGCAAGTAAACTAGAGAAACATATGAAAGTATGAGTCAACTTGTTCTACCAGTTGAAAGGAGTGTTTTTCATGCCCGGTCAGAAATTTCTGGTGGAAGTATTCTCAGGTAAAAGTGTTGGTGGATGAGACTGTTCATCCGGCTGTGACGCCGCCAGCAGTTGTGGACCAACTGCGTCAGTCGAAGACGAGGTTATTGAACTTAGAAGACTTCTGCGAGAGAGCCATGGGAACCAGGTTGAAGTAGAATATGTAGATACTGAAAAGGTTGGACTTAAGGGCTATGATAAGATAGCTCGGGTTATTAGAATGGGATTCTCCTTTCCGATTGTAGTAATTAATGGCCAGCCCAGACTGGCTGGAGGTATCGATGTTGAACAAATCCGTGGAATTATGGAAGAGATGTCCGAGTCCTAAAGTGAAGCAACATCTTTTTCTATCTGGTAGAATTATCTAGAGATAATCGCATGGTAGAAAGAAGGAAACTCAGCTATGATGGACCGGATAATGAATTTGAAGGGAAGAGAGCCTGATCTCTTAGGACATGATATCTGTTTTAAATGCTCGATTGTTTTACCGGTGGTAGATTATGAGGGGAAAACCTGTGTTTTATTTGAAGAGCGAAGTCATGACCTGACGGTTCAGCCGGGGGAAATTTGTTTCCCGGGCGGAAAAATTGAGTCATCTGATAACGGGGCGGCCGAAGCCGCGATTCGAGAAACCTGTGAAGAGTTGGGCCTTTCTCGCCAGGACATCGAACTTATTGCTAACCTTGACGTATTGGCAACTCCATTCAACGCCATAATTTATCCTTTTGTGGCTGAGATTAAGGAATTCGATAAAATATACCCCAACCATAGTGAGGTGGCATCCATATTTTGTGTACCGGTTGATTACCTGATGGCCAGCGATCCTATGCATCAGGACGTAAGAGTCAAATTGATGCCGCCATCGGATTACCCGTTCGAACTAATACCGCAGGGTAAAGACTATCCCTGGAGAGAGGGCTATTATCCCCAATATTTTTATCGGTGGCAGAATCGTGTAATATGGGGTCTGACAGCCAGGATTCTTAAACATTTCCTTGATTTAATCTAGTTATAAAAAAATTAACCTTATAACAATTAGTTAATAAGCGGCCTGAGGCCGCTTAATTGTTCTGCGATAAGCTTACGTGACAGATCTTTTCACCAGATGCTATCAGAGTACTTAACCTACCTAATTGGATGGCTAGCTTAGTTTCTGACGATGAATGTATGACCGGGTCATCATTTGGTATACTATTAATTAAGAATGATTACTAATTAGGAGTAATTATCATGTCGGACTTTCGTGAACTGCTGCATAAACGTGGTTACAAGGCAACCCCCCAGCGGGATTTGATATTGGAGATATTGGGTCAGGCCCAGGAATTGATGACTGCCGAAAAGATTGTTGCGATTGCTCGGGAAAGACAGCCCAACCTTTCAACTGGAACAGTGTACCGGAATCTTAACACTTTATATGAAACAGGTTTATTAAATCGGGTGGATCTCAAGGAAAAAGGGCGTAGTTACGAGATTAACCGGGGACATCGACACCACCTGATTTGTCTGGGTTGTGGCGAAACTATAGCTATTAATTTTTGCCCTATGAAGGTTAAGGTGGGAACGATAGCCCGGGAAAATGATTTCCAGGTAGTAGGGCATCAGTTTGAAATTACCGGTTATTGCCGTCAGTGTCAGGAGAAAAAATGAACTTGAAAAAGATGAAGAAGATTATTGGGGTAATTATAGTCCTGGTTGTGCTGTTTAACGTGTCTGGCTGCGGCAGCCACCAGACCGGAAATCCACAGAACGAAAAAAGAATGGTCATAGTAACTTCATTCTATCCTTTGTATATCATGACTCGCAATGTGACCGAGGGTGTGACCGGGGTGAAAGTGGTTAACATGACACCCCAGTATACCGGTTGCTTGCATGATTATCAGATTACCACCCGGGATATGAAGATCTTAGACGAAGCTGATGTCTTTATTATCAATGGAGCCGGCATGGAATCATTCCTGCAAGATGTGGCTATAAGGCAGCCTGATTTAGAAATAATTGAGGCTTCAAAGGGTCTCAAATTGATTAAGAATTCCGCTGGTGAGATTAACTCACATACCTGGGTGGACCCGATTATGGCAATCGAGGAAGTTCGGAATATTAGTACGGGGTTATCCAGAATAGATCCAATTCATGAATCCATTTATAGTACGAATGCCAATAAATATGAAACCAAATTAGAGGCTTTGAGCCAGGAAATGAAAACCTGCTTGGAGGATGCGAAAAATTTTAGCAGTATAACTCTGCATGATGCCTTCCCTTACTTAGCACGCGATTATGGGCTTAACATAGTAGGAGTAATCGAAGGTGAACCGGGAACCGAGCCCGGAGCCGGGCAGACCGCAGAGCTTATAGAAAAAGCTAAAAAGCAGAAGGTTAGAGTCATATTTATCGAACCACAATATTCGGACCGTGCCGCTCGAGCAATTGCCTCGGAATGCGAAGCCGGGATTTATACTCTTGATCCGGCGGTAACCGGGCCTGATGATCCCAACGCCTATATAGCAACTATGAGAAAAAACCTTAAGGGGCTTAAGGAGGCTCTAGCAGCGAATGAACGCGATTAACGATTCAAAAACCTGCAGTTTGTGTTGCACCAAGTTAGAGCAATTCGGGGTAGTTATTGGCGGCCGCAGGCTGCTTGATAATATTAATCTTCACTTACATTGTGGGGAACTTACCACTGTTATTGGTCCCAATGGTGCAGGTAAGACCACCCTGCTTAAAGCTATACTGGGAGAGATTCCCCATACCGGTTCTTTAACCTATCTCGATGCTAAAGGGAGTCGAACCGGCAATCCATGGATTGGATATGTCCCGCAAAAAATCAACCTTGATAAGGATTCGCCGGCCAGTGTTTTCGACTTTTGTGCCAGCTGCATAGCCAATTTTCCCGTATGGCTTGGGGGAACCCATCGTATCCGGCAGAGAGTAACTGAAAATCTAAAAAGAGTTCAGGCGACTCATTTAATCGGCCGGAGAATAAGTACTTTATCTGGAGGAGAATTGCAGCGGGTGTTGCTGGCCTGTGCGATGGATCCTGTTCCTAATCTGCTGCTTTTGGATGAACCGGTTTCGGGGGTAGACCCCAGGGGGATGAATCTTTTCTATGAGATGATCTCCACCCTGCGCCAGAGATTTGACCTCTCAATTATTTTGGTATCGCATGATTTGGCTATGGTTTCACGCTATGCGGATCGCCTGGTTCTCTTAAACAAAACCGTTTTGGCATCCGGTGAACCTAGAGAAGTTCTGCAGAATGAACAGGCTTTGCGAATTTTTGGTGAAGCGATTTCGACCTGCCAATGGCCGCCAATAGAAGCAACTAAACCTTTGCATCACCCGGGGAGGGCTTAAATAATGGAATGGTGGAATTCCATGTTATGCAGCCTGCCTTATGATTGGTTAAGATATGAATTTATGCGCAACGCTTTACTGGCCGTATTGCTGGTAGCACCCATTTTTGGACTCACTGGAACGATGGTTGTAAACAACCGGATGGCTTTTTTTTCTGACTCTATAGGACATGCGGCCTTAACCGGAGTGGCTATTGGCATAATTACCGGTATGGGTAATCCTCTCTGGGCTATGATTATCTTTGCGGTTGTATTTGCCATCTTTATATCCTGGTTCCGCATTAAAACTGAAGCCTCAGCGGATACCGTTATTGGGGTATTTTTCGCTGCCACAGTCGCTCTGGGAGTGGTGTTGTTATCCCGGGGCGGAGGGTTTAATAGATATTCATCCTATTTAATTGGTGACCTGCTTAGTATTACGCCTCAAGAGATCGGTCTTCTAATACTGCTTCTAATTGGGGTTCTTTTTACCTGGGTACTATACTACAATAAACTGTTTTT
>JBLMZW010000211.1:0-9133 GCA_050259035.1 Chitinophagales bacterium
GGTAACATAGGTTATATAACGAGCGTTATATAACCTATGTTATAACAGATAACATAATAACACAAGGGTTTTTAAATACTCTGGTTAAAAAGTAATGGCAAGGTTTTCTATAAAGGCAAATTCAATAACGGAGTATAATGTAGCTAAGCGTTGCTTTTTGTCCCCAAATGGTATTTAATATTCATGAACAAGGAAGTGGAAACCGGTATAAATCCGTTACAGGGGTGTTGCTGTAACCGGCATTAAACCCGCCTTGAACACGGTTTCTTTATCGAAAGCAAAGTACTATGGGGCCGGAAGACGTCCTGTTCAAGCATTATATAGGCCAATCCCTTAAAAAGTACCAAGCATCATCGAGAAAATAGGTTCTAACGCTTAACATGGAGGGAGATAGCTATTTGAAGGACCGGATTGCACTTCTGACAGACAGCGCCTGTGACTTACCGGAGGAAATCATCAAGGAGTACGATATTAATGTTCTGCCTTTAAAAATTATCTACGGCACCCAGGAGTTTAATGATCGAGTGGACATACAACCCCAGGATGTTTACGATCAAATGCCGCAGAAAATACCCACCACGGCGATGCCCTGTCTGGGGGATATCAAGCACATGTTCGAAAACCTTAAAAAAAAGGGATATGAGAAGGTTCTGGCTGTTCATATATCGAGCGGTTTGAGCGGTACCTTTGATGCGGTTAAGATGTGGGCTCAGGAAATCAAAGACATGCAGGTTCATGTTTTTGATACCAAGGTTTTGTCAATTGCCGAGGGGCTGCAGGTTTATGAGGCGGCAAAAGACATCGCTCGGGGTCTGGAAATTCACAGCATTCTGGAGAATCTGATAGGTCAGCAGCCAAAAATCCATACTTATTATGTGTTGGAAACCCTCGAATACTTGAAACGGGGTGGACGCATAGGTAAGGTAGCCGCAACTGTAGGCGAGTTTCTAAATATTAAACCCATTATTTCCATTGATAAAGAAGGCAAATACTATACTCACAGCAAAGCCAGAGGCCGCCGGAAATCAATCAATACACTGGCTGATTTGGTTACTCAGGCAGTTAAGCACAATAAGATTAACCTGGCAGTCATGCATGGCGGAGCATTGGAAGAAGCTTTGAAACTAAAAGAACACCTGCAGGAACTACCCAACATAAAAGAAATAATATTCGGGCAGATCAGCCCCGCTCTTGGTGTCCATACAGGTCCCGGATTGGTTGGGGTATGTATCCAGGAACTTTAGAGAATATTTTAGACACAGCTATTGCATCTTGAACATGAAACCGGGAATTGACTTACGACCAAAATCTTACATAAAGATATATGGTTGATATGACTATTGAGAACAGCATCAAGGGAAACCCTACCTTTAAGAAGTCCATGAATTTTATGGGGTTCCCATATCTTTCGGAGATTCCCGCCACGATGACATTGGCCGAGGCCCCGATCAAAGTTCCGTTACCTCCTAAACAGGCTCCCAGGGCCAGTGCCCACCAGATGGATTCCATAGGCAGATTAGACATGTGACCAATAGACTGCAGCAGTGGAATCATAGTTGCCACAAACGGAATATTATCCACGAAAGCTGAAGCAATGGCCGACAGCCATAATACCAGGAGCCCGGTATGCATGACATTACCCCCGGTAATGACCAGTGATTTGCGGGCAATTAATTCGATTACACCGGTTTCCTTGAGCCCACCGACAATTACAAATAACCCGATGAAGAAGAAAATGGTCGGCCATTCAACAGTTAACAATATTTCTTCCGGGTCTTCGCGGGTTACCAGCATTAAAATCGCGGCACCCAGCAGAGCTATAGTGGCCGATTCCAGATGAAGCAGCTGGTGCAGGAGAAACCCCACAATAGTTAAGCCTAATACGATCAGCGATCTTTTAAGTAATTGCCAGTCTTTAATGAAGTCTATTTCGTTAAGACTTAGAATGTTTTGGATATTATCATCGCTGGTCTTCAGTTGTTTGCGGTAAATCAGCAGCATCACCCCTATAGTAACCAGAAAAATTATACCTGCCGGCAGGGCCAGGTTGGCTATAAAGTCCATAAAGCCCAGCCCGGTTGCACTTCCAATCATGATATTGGGCGGATCGCCGATAAGGGTGGCGGTTCCCCCGATATTTGAGGCAATTACCTCCGCTAGTAAATAAGGGATTGGAGAAACATTTAAGCGGTCGGTTATCGCAAAAGTAACCGGCACTATTAACAATACGGTGGTGACGTTATCCAGAAAAGCTGAAGCCAAGGCGGTAACCAGGGCTAGAGCAGCCATAATCGCCAGGGGTTTGCCCCCCGAAAGTTTAGCGGCTTTAACCGCCAGATATTCGAACACTCCACTCTGCCGGGTAATTCCCACGATTATCATCATACCGACCAACAGGCCTATGGTATTGAAATCAATTGATGTAACCGCCTGTTTCTGAGTAATAACTCCCAGGGCCACCAGAACTGTGGCTCCTACCAGAGCCACTATGGTTCGGTGAATCTTATCGAGAATAATAAAAACGTATGCCAATAAAAAGATGATGATCGCCAGCCAGAAGCCCATGTTCCCCTCACCTCTTAGTAAAAATAAATGGGTAGCCTTATAAAAGGCTACCCACCCTAGTAAGCCGGTTTCTCATGGCCCGGGCTCCGTATCGCATTGACTTAGGCGCCTGGACCCCGCTCTCCAGGCTTTCGCCTGAATCGCTTTGACCGTAAAGTATAATATAAGATTTTCGTTATAGTAGCACGAACACAATGAAACTGTCAAAGCATCTTCTGTCTTTACACCTTTTTTACACTTAGTTCTTTTATCCTTACAGATAATTGACTTTAAAGCGGCGTACAATAAACTCGAAACCGGAAGTTTTCCTAAGGAGGGAGATCGGTGACCGAGTTTATTCTGAGCATTCTGGTGACCGTATTTCTGCTGGCTTACTTAATCTATGCTTTGCTGAAAGCTGAGGAACTGTAATATGAGACTGGATATTTTACTGTTTGTATTATTTTTTGCGATGCTGATACTTCTCACTCTTCCTCTGGGTCGTTATATGGCCAGAGTTTTTAGCGGTGAGAAAACATTTATGGATAAAGTACTGGCTCCACTTGAGGCTTTAATTTATCGCCTTGGTGGCATTAATCCTAAGCACGAAATGACCTGGAAGGAATACGCGGTATCTCTTTTAACATTTAATTTCCTGGGGATTGTATTCGTCTTCCTGTTGCAGATTTTACAAGGTCATCTGCCCTTAAATCCGCAGAAGCTGGGCGCGGTATCACCGACATTGGCTTTTAACACCGCAGTTAGTTTTGTCACCAATACCAACTGGCAGGCCTACTCTGGTGAAACCACCATGAGCTATTTAACTCAAATGGCCGCTTTAACAGTTCAGAATTTCCTGTCGGCGGGCACGGGATTAGTAGTGGCAATTGCGTTGATAAGGGGCATAGTCCGACGCAGAACCGACCGCATCGGCAACTTCTGGGCTGACCTCACCCGGGCTGTATTATGGGTGTTGTTCCCCTTATCCCTGATAATCGCACTTATTTTGGTTTCCCAGGGCGTTATTCAAGACCTCCATAATTATCAGGTTATAACCACCCTGGAGGGCATAAAACAGACCATTCCCATGGGCCCGGTTGCCTCTCAGGAGGCCATTAAAATGCTGGGGGTAAATGGCGGGGGATTCTTCAATGCCAATTCGGCACATCCTTTCGAAAATCCGACTCCACTAGCCAATTACATTGAAATTTTCAGCATTTTACTGATTCCGGCGGCCTTAACCATGACTTTCGGTCATATGGTGGGCAACCGCCGCCAGGGTACCGTTATTCTTACGGCTATGATGTTGTTATTTATAATTAGTCTCGGTATAACCTATGGGGTCGAATACCGGGGGAATCCCAATTTTACTACGCTTGGAGTTACTCATCCAACTTCCATGGAGGGTAAGGAGGTACGTTTTGGTACCGGGACGTCCAGCCTGTTTGCTGTGGCGACTACTGCCGCTTCCTGTGGGGCTGTGAATAGCATGCATGACAGTCTTACTCCATTATCCGGATTGATTACTATGCTGCAGATGATGCTGGGAGAGGTGGTTTTCGGAGGCGTTGGTTCGGGACTCTACGGAATGCTTATGTTTGCTTTATTAGCGGTTTTTGTGGTGGGTCTGATGGTGGGGCGGACTCCTGAGTATATAGGTAAAAAAGTTGAGAGCTGGGACGTAAAAATGGCTACCCTCGCTATTCTGATTCCATCGGTAACCATATTGGTCGGTACTGCCCTGGCTGCAGCACTGCCCGGGCCTGCCTCATCTGTTTTGAACCCGGGCCCCCACGGCTTTTCTGAAATACTCTATGCCTTTTCATCAGCCGCGGGCAATAACGGAAGCGCCTTCGCGGGATTAAACGCCAATACTGTCTTCTACAATATCGGATTGGCAATTGCCATGTTAGTAGGTCGTTTTGGAGTAATAATCCCGGCTCTGGCTATCGCGGGCAATCTGGCCCAAAAACAGGCCACCCCGGCCAGTGCGGGTACTTTTGAAACCACTACCTGGTTGTTTCCGGTTATTCTTGCATCCGTAGTATTGATTATTGGAGCATTAACTTTCTTTCCCGCGCTCTCTCTGGGGCCATTGGTTGAGCACTTGATAATGCTTAACGGCGGAGCCTTTTAATTAGGAGGGTTAATATGGCCGGTACATGCGAAAACAAAAAGAATCTGAAGAATCAATCCATTAACAAGGATATGCTCCGGGATGCGGTTAAGGATACCTTCCGTAAGCTCGATCCCCGGACCCAATGGCGTAACCCGGTTATGTTCGTGGTTTATATCGGTGCTATACTTACCACCGGTTATGTCTTACGTAGTCTTGTTTATAGCCTGTGGACCTCCATCTCTTTCAATTTGCAACTGGCTTTTTGGCTGTGGCTGACCGTACTGTTTTCTAATTTTGCTGAGGCTATGGCGGAAGGCCGGGGCAAGGCCCAGGCCTTGTCCTTGCGGCGTGCCCGCAGTGAAACCATAGCAAAAAAACTTATTAACGGAGGAAGTCAAAACATTTCGGCATCACACCTGCGTAAGGGCGATGTGGTGCTGGTAGAAGCCGGTGAAATCATTCCCGGCGATGGGGAAGTAATCGAAGGCATAGCTTCAGTCGATGAAAGCGTAATTACTGGAGAATCCGCACCGGTGATCCGAGAATCCGGGGGAGATAGAAGCTCAGTAACCGGAGGCAGCAAGGTCCTCTCTGATTGGATCAAGGTTAGAATTTCCGCTAATCCAGGAGAAAGCTTTCTGGATCATATGATAAGTCTGGTTGAAGGGGCCAAAAGACAAAAAACCCCCAATGAAGTTGCTTTGACTATTCTCCTCGTGGGACTGACTATTATATTTTTACTGGCGGTGGCTACCCTGGAACCATATGCATCCTATGCTAAAACCACCGTGCCCATTCCGGTCCTAATTGCTTTACTGGTCTGCCTGATTCCAACTACTATAGGAGGCCTCTTGAGTGCTATAGGGATAGCTGGTATTGATCGCCTTTTAAGGCGTAATGTGTTGGCCATGTCGGGAAGGGCAGTAGAGGCTGCCGGTGATGTGGATGTTTTACTGATGGATAAGACTGGAACCATTACCCTGGGCAACCGTATGGCCACCGAGTTTATCCCGGCCCCCGGAATTACTGAACAAAGGATTGCCGACGCTGCGCAATTGGCCTCATTAGCGGACGAAACCCCCGAAGGTCGTAGTATTGTGGTCCTTGCCAAGCAGAAGTTCGGTATAAGAGAACGGGATATGTCGGCACTCGGTGGAACCTTTATTCCTTTCAGTGCCCATACCCGTATGAGCGGGGTGGTTTTGCCGGACCGTGAAATTCGCAAAGGTGCGTTTGACACCGTAAAGGCCTTTGTTGCTGAGCGGGGAGGAGAAACCCCGCGCGAAGTACAGATAGCCGTGGAGAAGGTTGCGAAAGATGGGGGAACCCCGCTGGTGGTTGCCGACGGCAAGCAGGTTTTAGGGGTTATTTATCTAAAGGATGTTGTAAAGGGCGGCATTAAGGATCGATTTGCCCGGATGAGACGCATGGGGATTAAAACCGTCATGATTACCGGTGACAATCCACTAACAGCTGCGGCTATTGCCGCAGAAGCCGGGGTTGACGATTTCCTGGCGGAAGCCAATCCGGAAAACAAATTGAAATTAATCCGGGAATACCAGGCAGCGGGGCATCTGGTAGCTATGACCGGTGACGGAACCAATGATGCTCCTGCATTAGCCCAGGCAGATGTCGGGGTGGCAATGAACAGTGGTACTCAAGCCGCCAAAGAAGCCAGCAACATGGTTGATTTGGACAGCAATCCCACTAAATTATTGGAAGTGGTGGAAATCGGCAAGCAGCTCTTAATGACCCGCGGTGCATTAACTACTTTCAGCATATCCAATGATGTTGCCAAGTACTTTGCGATTATTCCGGCTTTGTTTGTTAGTACTTACCCTTTGCTGGATAAGCTTAATTTTATGAGACTTGAGACTCCGCAAAGCTCCATATTATCAGCAATTATATTCAATGCACTTATTATCGTAGCTCTGGTGCCCCTGGCTTTAAGGGGGGTGGGATACACCCCGATGAGTGCATCAGCCATTCTGCGGCGCAACATTCTTATTTACGGTCTGGGGGGCCTGATCGTTCCCTTTATTGGCATTAAGTTGATTGATCTGCTGGTTAACCTTTTAGGTTTAGTTTAAGGAGGCTATTATATGTTGAGAGCGGTTAAAAATGCATTTTTATTACTTCTGATTATGACAGTTCTTACCGGCATCATATATCCCTTAATGGTTACCGGGATAGCGCAGATTATCTTCCCCCGACAAGCTGACGGAATAACCGTTAAAAAGGGTGATGAGACGGTTGGTTACCAATTAATCGGTCAAGAATTTACTTCACCTAAATATTTTCATAGCCGTCCTTCAGCGTCCGGCTACAACTCACTTTCATCGGGTGGGTCCAATTTAGGTCCGACAAACAAGGAACTGTTAAGAAAAGTTGACCAGACTGCAAAAACGGTACGTAAGGAGAACGAGATGTTATCTACCGATGCAGTTCCCGCTGACCTCGTTACATCATCGGGCAGTGGTCTCGACCCGCATATTAGCCCGAAAAGCGCATATATACAGGTAAACCGGGTGGCCAAGGCCAGGAATCTTTCGGAAGATACGGTTAAGAATTTGGTTGATGATTATACCGAGGGTAGGCAATTAGGAGTATTAGGGGAGCCCAGAGTCAATGTTCTGCTGTTAAATGCGCGACTTGATTCAATCAATGATTAGTGACCAAATCCTTAACATATATATGGGGAGATGATTCGATCAAACAATCAGGCTCAATCAGGAGTATTGATTAAAATGGGAGTAAACCGGGTTATCTGCCCTGAACTGGAGATTGGGGAGCGCTTGGCACAAGAAATCGGGCTGGCTGAATAATCCAGTTAGGATTAAAATGTCGTAAAGAAATGCCAGTTTAATCCTGCGAGGTGCAGAATTATGAAGGAAAATCTTAAACGTGATCCCGATGCTATTCTGGCGAAAATCAAAGAGGAAGCCCATGGTAAACTTACGGTTTTTATAGGTGCGGCAGCCGGGGTGGGCAAGACTTATGCCATGCTGGAAGCAGCCCATGAGCGGGTTGCGGAAGGGGTAGACCTGATAGTGGGGTGGATCGAAACCCACGGACGTAAGGAAACGGAAGCTTTGCTCAATGGGCTGCCGGTTATAAGACCGCTGGCTATTGAATACCGAGGCAAGTTTTTCGATGAAATGGATCTAGATGATATACTACACAGGCGTCCGGGCTTAGTCCTGGTTGACGAATTGGCGCATACTAATATACCAGGCTCTCGACATCCCAGGCGTTACCTGGACGTTGAAGAACTATTGAATAATGGTATAAGCGTTTATACCACTTTAAATATCCAACATATTGAAAGTTTAAATGATGTGGTTGCCCAAATAACCGGGGTGCGAGTTAGAGAGACTGTACCTGATAATTTTCTGGAGAGAGCTGATCAGATACAACTCGTCGATATACCGGCGGAAGAGCTTATTCGCAGGCTGGAGGAAGGAAAAGTATATGTACCGGAGATGGCTGCCCAGGCATTGCGGAAGTTTTTCCGGCCCGGAAATATTAACGCTTTGCGCGAACTGGCTCTTAGACAAACGGCTCATAGAATCGATCGCCAGATAGAAGATTATCGACATCTTCATGGGATTGCAAATCCCTGGCCGGCTGGGGAAAGGGTTCTGGCCTGTGTAAGCAGCAGCCCCTTTGGGGTACATGTTCTGCGGGGCGCTCGCCGTATGGCTGACAGCTTAAAAGCGGAACTGATTGCTGCCTATGTTGAAACGCCTCGGTATTTACCGAAAGATCAGTATTCGAAGGAGAGTTTGACCCGCAACATACAACTGGCTGAAGATCTCGGTGCCGAAATTATTACTTTATCTGGAACCAATGTGGCGGAAGAGGTACTGGAACTGGCCAGGAATCGCAATGTATCTCAAATTGTGCTGGGAAAGCCCTTGCGTTCCCGGTGGATCGAACGTATCCAGGGTTCCGTGGTTGAGGACATAATCCGAGGCAGCGCTGGAATGAGCGTGCACGTGATTCCTGGCGAAAAAGAGACTAAAGAAAGTACGATAACAACCAGAAATCCACGAAAAAAAGTTAACATAAGCTCTTATTTTTGGGTAGTGATTCAAGTAGTAATTATCACCGTGATTGGCTATTTTGGCAAGGATACATTGGGACTGCCTAATATAGGTATGCTTTATTTGCTCCCGGTTCTGCTTGCTTCAGCTAGAATGGGTCTGGGTCCGTCTATTGCCGCTGCCATACTGGGGGTTTTAGCCTATGATTTCTTCCTGATTCCTCCCATACTGTTTTTAACTGTAGCGGATATCCGTTATCTTATTACTTTTGCTGTTTTTCTATTGGTAGCCATTACAACCGGTACGATGGCCAACCGGCTAAGGTACAGAATTCGCGAGTCCAGAATCAGAGAAACGAGAACCAGGGCTTTATATGACTTGGCCCGAGAAATAGCGGCTGTTACAGATGTTGAACAATTGTCAA
>JBLMZW010000212.1:0-5101 GCA_050259035.1 Chitinophagales bacterium
TGTTTTCCCCTGCCAGCCCGGATTGGTTTTTCCCACCACAATACCACCCAGCATAAGAACCTCATCTGGTAGGCCCTTTTGGCAAGGCCGGAAGACATTCCCCAGCTCGAAAATAGCCAGGTCTTCATTACGCCGGGCCAGGTTTCGATTCATGGCATCGAACAAGCCCGGAACCAGAGTAGTACGCATGATCCCCTGCTCATCGGAAAATGGGTTGGCAATTACCAAAGTATTTCGCAGTTCATCTTCTTGAGGCACCATCAAGGTATCCAACCAACGGGGATTGATAAAACTGTAGGTCACAACCTGACGCATCCAACGGCTAATAACATCAACAACTCGATCCTGGAATGCTTGATACCCGTCTAGGTGTCCCTGGGTGGGAGTCCCCCTGGTGAGCGAAGTTGGTATATTATCATATCCGTAAAGCCGTGCCACCTCTTCGATTAAATCCTCTTCAATTTCCAAATCAGGCCGGTAGGAAGGCACGCTAACCAGGAACTGTTCACCCGACGGTTCAACCTCAAAATCCAACTGTCTCAGGTAAGCCACTATTTCATTTTCCGAAAGGTTGGTTCCCAGAACATGATTTACCCGGGCTGGCCGCAACGTAATTAAACGCGGCTCTTGCGGAGCAGGATAAGCATCTATGACGCCTTTTACCACTTCGCCAGCTCCCAGTATCTCGATCAAGCGTGCGGCCCGATCCACGGCGAAGATAACCCCTTCTATATCCACTCCTTTTTCAAATCTTATAGAAGACTCGGTACGCAGCCCTACTTTTTTTGAGGTTTTTCTAATGCTAACCCCATCGAAGTTGGCTGACTCCAACAGCACCGTAATGGTAGAATCATTTATCTCACTATTGGCTCCTCCCATTACTCCGGCCAGGGCTACTGGCCGTTCATTGTCGGCGATAATCAATGTATCCTGGTCAATTTCTCTCTCCTGGCCATCCAGAGTATCAATCTTTTCCCCCTTCTGGGCTCGTCTGACTACTATACTTCCGTTCTTTAGCAAATCATAGTCAAAAGCGTGAAGCGGTTGATTGGTTTCTAACATCACGTAATTAGTGACATCGACAATATTATTAATTGCCCTGATACCCGAATTTTCCAAACGTTCCCGCATCCAAGACGGCGATGGAGCCAAACGTATATTACGAACCAGCCGCGCGGCATACCTACGGCACAAATCGGAATCCTTGATCGTAACCGAAACTGAATCTTCAATCTTCTCTTCGTTTTCGTCCGGCGTTGATTGGGGCAAATGTAATGGAGCACCCGTAACTGCAGCCACTTCGCGAGCTACGTTTATAATACCGTAACAGTCACCCCGGTTGGGAGTAAGATCAAGATCTAAAATCGTATCATTTTCGAGTCTCTCGATCCCCTCTATGGTAATCCCAGCCATAGTCAGTTTATGGGCCAGTTCCTCTGGTGTTATATCGACATCAACATAATCTTTTAGCCATTCAATCGGTAATCTCATTTCTTTCCCCCCTAGAACTGAGATAAGAATCTCAGGTCGTTATCATAAAACATTCTAAGGTCATTGATCCCATACTTTAGCATAGCTATTCGTTCTATGCCCAGACCAAAGGCAAACCCGGTGGTCTTTTCGGGATCATAGCCCCCGGCCCTTATAACATTGGGATGGACCATTCCTGACCCCAGGATTTCCAGCCAGCCAGTCTGAGAACAGGTTCTGCATCCAACCCCGCCACACATCACACAGGATACATCCACTTCAGCACTGGGCTCAGTAAAAGGAAAATAACTAGGGCGAAACCTGACCCGGGCCTCTTCCCCGAATATCCGCTGAATAAAAGTCATCAGCATACTCTTTAAATCCGCAAAAGTCACTTTTTCATCAACGTATAATCCTTCAATTTGATGAAACATCGGGGAATGAGTAGCATCATCATCCCTGCGATATACCTTTCCCGGAACAATAATTTTAACCGGCAGTTCAGGACATTTCTTCTCCATTACCCGCACCTGAGCCGAAGAGGTTTGAGTTCTCAAAAGCATTTCCTCGGTAATATAAAAAGAATCCTGCATATCACGAGCCGGGTGGTTAGGGGGTAAATTCAAAGCCTCAAAATTATAGTAATCTAGTTCCACCTCTGGCCCTTCAGCCACTTCGAATCCAAACCCCAGAAAAATCCCTTTAATTTCATCGGTCACAAGGGTAAGCGGATGCTTGCTTCCTGATACTAAAACAGATCCCGGAAGAGTAATATCGATCTTTTCCTTTAAAAGCCGATTCTCAAGTTCTTTTTCAGCAAATGCCTGTAAACGATTATCAATTAAAGCCTCTAGAGAATCCTTGATCTCATTGGCAAGTTTACCGACTACTCCCCTATCTTCAGGAGACAGGTCCTTAAGCCCCCTGAGGATTTTGGTGATTTCCCCTTTGCGCCCCAGGTATTCTACTCGGACCGCCTTAAGCACTTCGGCATTTTCAGCGGCCGTGATTCTACTTTCCGCCTCCTGCTTGAATTGTGTAAGTCTTGTTTCCATCAATCTTCCCCCTTCTTAACCTGCCAATCGAAATAAAAAAGCCTTCATCCTCCAAGGGACGAAAGCTCTATCTTCCGCGGTACCACCCTGGTTAGCCCCGTAGGACTCACCTCGAAAACCCTATAACGACGGGTAGCCGGGATAGGCCTACTACCATTTCAGCCCCCAGCTCCCAGGTGAATTCGCCTGCTTTCCCCTAGCGCGCTCTCAGTCTTTGGCAACGCCTCCCTGAAAGGTTTCAAGCAGGGTACTGGTCCTGTTCATCGCCTTTACTGGTAGGTGAACATTTTATACCACAAATAATATACTATTATTCCCGATGTGGCAAAAAGGTCCCAAAAAATTTCAGCGTACCCGCCCATAGCGGTCCACTCCTTCTTTGGGTTTAACTTATTCAGATTATAGCACATTAAAACCCATACATACAAGGAACTGCCTTGGTTTAGTCCATTTAGTCGTATTAATTTTTGGTCTATAAGTCCTATACGAAAATCCTACCTACAGCAGAAGAAATGATTGCTGATCTCGGCTATGCTGTAATTAAGTACCCGGGAAGGGGGAGTTAACGTGACTGGTTTTATAAAGTACTGCATAATGGGTATATATAACCACTTTGCCCGGCTTACAAAAGAAGAAAACGGTAACGCTATAATTCTGATCGCTTTGTCATTATCCGCCCTGGTTGGCTTCGCCGCACTGGTCATTGATGTTGGCAGAATGTATTATACTTATTCAGCCATGCGAAATGCTGTTGACTCCGCCGCATTGGCCGGAGCCCAAAGGCTTCCCAACGCCAGTGATGCCTTTCAGACCGCAATAAATTACGCAGTAGTAAATGGGCTTGACCAATCTGAAGTACAGGTTACTGTGCCATACCAAGGAAGCGATGATAAAATCGAGGTAACCTGTTCTCGTAACATTGAATTTTTATTAGGTCCGGTTATCGGTCAAACCAGCAAAACCCTAACCGCTCGAGCCATGGCAGCAAAAGGTGGGGCCGGGGGGATCTTCGATTATGCCATCTTTTCTGGAAGTCAAACTCAATCTTTGTTTATGAATGGCGCGAGTGTTAGAGTTAACGGCAATGCCCATACGAATCATAATGCAATTGTTAATGGAGCTGAGCAAATCATTACTGGCAGGTTGGAAGCTTCAGACAGAGTTGTTACCAACGGAAGCGGCATATCAATTGGAGAAATAGTTCCCGCTGCGCCTTACATCCCCACACCCGCATGGGATATGAATTCGTTAAAAAACCAGGCTAATGTAGTTTACTATGGCAATCAAGATTTCAACGGACAGGACATCAGTGTCGGCCAGGGGACAATTTTTGTGGATGGCGATGTTACCTTCAATGGCTGCAAGCTTGATGGGGTAGGTTCAATTATAGCTACCGGCAAATTAATATTCAATGGGGAGAGTCTTACCTATAAAACTGCCTCAGACAAAGTCTGCCTTTATGGAGGTGGCGGGATAGTAATAAACGGCAATGGTGCAAAGGTAGATGGAATAATGTACTCTCCCGCCAGTTCGGTTACTTTTAATGGTTCAAATCAGTATGTGTATGGTTCGGTGGTGGCAAATAACATTATTTTTAACGGCGGGGGCTTAGAAGTTAAACACGATCCATTAGCCATAGATGCACTTCCGGTGAAAACCGGCAGCACGTTATTAGAATAGGAATCATCGATTAATGCATATTCTGCATTCGTTGCCTTAGGGCTTCGTACAGGACAATCCCGCACGCAACCCCGGCGTTCAGAGATTCAACCTCAGCTTGGAGGGGAATAAAAATACGTCTATCCGCAATGTTCAGAAACTCCTGCGGAATCCCACTGCCTTCACTGCCAATCATCATGATAGTCTTGTTTAACAAGCTTTCGCTATACAAGTTGCTATCGCCTCTAGCATCACAGGCCAGTAGTTTAAATCCCCACGTTTTAACCGTTTTTACGGTAGCAACCGTCGCTCCAGTGACTACCGGGAGCGATAGTATAGTCCCGGCTGCGGCACGAACCACTTTAGGGTTATATACATCTACGGTGCCGGCGGTAAGGATAACCGCCCCAACCCCGGCTGCTCGGGCTGTCCTCAGCATGGTTCCCAGGTTCCCCGGATCCTGAATTCCAGCCAGCAAAAGCAGCACCTCGAACTGCATAAGAATAGATAAATCTCCCCAATCAGGCTTTCGGCAAATCGCCCAGACGCCCTGGGGAGTTTGGGTATCACTTATCAACTTGTTTAAATTGGGTGAAATCACGAAAATCTGTCCCCGGAACTGCGAAATACCTTCTACACGTTCAATCGACTCCCGGTTGATTAAAACAGAATCCACCAGACCCGGTTTGGATATGGCTTCTTCTACCAGTTTGATCCCCTCAATCAGGAATTTCCCTTCACGTTCCCTGGCTTTATGGGTATGAAGGCTAGCAGCATACTTTATAATCGGGTTCTCCCGGGAAGTAATTTCGTTGCTACATAGCTGAGAATTTTTCGACGTCATTGGTTTTACCAATAAGGATTAAGATGTCATCCTGGTTTAAGGACTGGTCACCCGGAGGGGAAACGATTAAATC
>JBLMZW010000213.1:0-12775 GCA_050259035.1 Chitinophagales bacterium
AAGCCAAAGATCGCGGGTTCGAGTCCCGTCGGCTCCGCCATATTTGCCTCGGTAGCTCAGTTGGTAGAGCAGCGGACTGAAAATCCGCGTGTCGGCGGTTCAAGTCCGCCCTGAGGCACCATAAGCGGGAGTAGCTCAGTGGTAGAGCATCGGCTTCCCAAGCCGAGGGTCGAGGGTTCGAATCCCTTTTCCCGCTCCAGGAAATTAAGGGGCTTAAAAGCCCCTTTTGAATTGCACCGCCCAATTCTGGGTGATATAATTTTTTTAAATTAAGATTGCTAAGAGGTGAAATTGTGTCAAAACATATAAAAACAGTGGTCAAGCCCAATCTGAAAAAAGGGATTGATACCAACTGCAGAGAATGCCAGGCATCATGCCAATCTGCATGTAAGACCTCTTGTACCGTCGGTAATCAGGTGTGCAAGAAATAACAGCTACGAAAACATAATACAGCGTGGTATCAGATATGATCACCGCCGACCGTCCCCTTCCCTTTGTTTCGCTATGTGAAGGGGATTCGTGTTTTTGTAGCAATGTATTACGTGATAGGAGTATGAAATGGATTATCTAAAGGATTATGATTTTGCTGCCAACTCACATTTATTCAACGTAAAAAACCAGAAATTTATTTTCGATGTTAACTCTGGGGCGGTCCACGCCCTGGACGGATTAGCATTTAATTTTATTGAGACTCTTTGTGCCAACAAAGGTGACTGGGAAAAAACTGTCAGAGAACTATCAGAGAAGTTCTCCGAACAGGAATTAAACGACGTTATAGAAGAAGTTCAGAACAATATCAGTGAAGGATCTCTATTTTCGCCGGAAAATGACCTGAATAATTTCAATTATGAAGAAGCCGTCCCCAAGGCCTTATGTTTGAATGTGGCGCATAGCTGTAACATGCGATGCGCCTATTGTTTTGCCGGTCAGGGTACCTTCGGGGAAAAAGAAGGCTTAATGAGCGAGTCAGTGGCCCTAAAAGCTATTGATTTTTTAATTGATGCCAGTGGTGAAAGAAAAAACCTGGAGGTTGACTTTTTCGGCGGAGAACCGCTGTTAAATTTTGATGTTGTGGCCAGCACAGTAAAATACGCCAGGAGCCAGTCTTTATCCCGTGGTAAAAGCATCTCCATGACGCTTACTACCAATGCACTGCTGCTAAACGCCAGGGAACGTCAATTCATTATTGACGAGGATTTAGGAATCATTATGAGCCTGGACGGGAGGCCCAAAACCAACGACCGGATGCGCCGTTTACCCGGAGGCGATGGAACTTTTGATTTGGTTGTAGATAATATTCATGAAATGATGGCCATGAACCCGACAAGCTACTATGTGCGCGGAACTTATACCGCGCTTAACCCGGACTTTACCAATGATTTTAAACACCTGGTAGGCTTGGGCTTTCGTAACATATCCCTGGAACCAATCGTAGGCGGGCCAGCCGGGTTAGCCCTCAGAGAAGAGCTTATGCCTTATATCATGGATGAGTATGAAGACCTGGCTGAGACCCTTTTTATTCTTGAACGTACCGGATATCCGATTAATTTCTTTCACTTTAACCTGGATATTAATGGCGGCCCCTGTATCAGCAAAAGGTTAACCGGATGCGGGGCAGGCGTGGAATATCTTGCGGTCACTCCTTCCGGGGATATTTATCCCTGTCACCAGTTTATCGGCAAATCGGAATTCCTGATGGGCAATGTTCAGGCTGGACAGTTGGACCGGAGTATAATTAAGCGGTTTAGCCGGAATACGGTATTGGATAAAGAATGCCGACATTGTTGGGCCAGATTTTATTGCGGCGGAGGATGTCATGCTAATGCATTAAATGCTAATGGTCAACTTTCCTCACCGGATAAATTGGCCTGTAATATGCAACAAAAAAGATTAGAATGTTCATTTTATTTAGCGGCGAGGAAAACGGGGGTGATCTAAGTTCTTAAAACCTACCTTTCTTTCCTGAAAGCAGGTTTCTTAGCCTTTGGCGGCGGTATTGCCATGCTCCCCTATCTGGAGGAAATTGCGCGAGAAAAGGCGGGCATTGATAGTGAAGGATTCCTGCAGATAATAGCTATAAGCCAGAGTTTTCCTGGCGCTATGGGCATTAACGGAGCGGGGATAATCGGATACCGCCTGGGGGGTTGGAAAGGTGCCATACTGGCAATTACTTTAATTGCGGCCCCGGGGGTCATCTGTGCGGCCGTTCTTTTTTATACGATTGGTTGGTTAAGTAGTTTTGCCTGGTTTTCAGCTATATTGACCATGCTTAAGGCAGCCCTGATAGGGATTATTATAGGTATGGTACTAAACTTGGGAACTAAAAGTATCAGAGGGCTAAAAGAGATAGCCATGGCTTTGTTGGCATTTCTGCTGTTTTTCTTCTATAAAATCAACCCGGTATTTTTACTAGCCGGTGCAGGATTTTTGGGCCTTATGGTATTAAAACCCGCCAGGGACTTAGAGAAATGAGTATAGTAAAGTTTTATCTGGCTTTTTTGAAAATCGGCCTGCTGGGATTTGGCGGCGGTTATATGATGATACCACTATTTTTCCTGGAAGTGGTGGAAAAACATCACTGGCTGACCAGTGATAAACTGTTTGGAATTATCGCGTTGGCCCAAACCGTTCCGGGTACTTTCGCTACCAATACCGCTACCCTGGCAGGAATGCAAATAGGGGGATTTGGTTTAGGTTTAACAGCTACCCTGGGAGTGATCTCACCTGCCTTTCTTGTTGCCTATTTATCGGATCGGTATATAAAACCGCATCTTAGCAAACCAGCTTTTCAAGGATTTCTAAAAGGGGTAAGCCTGGCGGTAATTAGTATCATACTGGCTACCGGAATTGACATGGGAAAGAACGCAGTTACAGATATACCAACTGCCATAGTTACTCTGACCGCCTTTTTATTATTTACTTTACCCAAATGGAATGCTGCTTTGTCGATGATCGTCGCAGCGATGCTTGGTATTATTTTGATAGCTTTCATATAGTAGAGTAAAGAGATTAAAGCAGGAGTTTAACTTTTTTTATAGAATTCTAATGTGGTGTCCCTAAAATAAATATGTCTGGAGAAGAGGTAATGTCTGACTATTTGAAAAACAAGAAAGTGATTTTCCCCGCAATCGGGTTGTTTTTGGTGATAATCACAATAGGAGCGTACTTGGCCGTTGTCAAGAATATTGCATGTTCAGTTGGTTTAAACGGTAAGGAAATCTTAATAGCTGATAATGCCGAACAGGTTAAAGCGAATATAGATAAGATTTGCGCTGGAGAGCAGAAAAAGGTTGGCAGTAAAGTAAGCTTGGCGAACAAGCTTACATACCGAACGGTTATAGTGAACGAATCTGAAGTAGTGGAGCCGGAGGAAATACCGGCATTGTTAGAAAAATCTTTGGATTTGAAAGCACAAGCAGTAGCGATTGTAATAGATGGCAAACCAGTGGTTTATGTTACTAACCAAATGACGGCTAAAAAACTACTACAGGATATAAAAAACAAGTACGCATTGATCGGGGAAAAAGAAAAGATTCAAAGCATTAACTATGTCGAAAAGATTAACCTGAAAAATGTTCAGGTAGCCAGTGCTAGGATTCTGCCTTATAAAGAAGCTCTGGCTTATTTAACGACAGGCAACACCAATCCGCAATACTACGAAGTTAAGGAAGGTGACACCCTGTGGTGGATAGCCAGAAATCACGATATGCACGTGAAAGACATAATGGCGGGTAATAATCTGAAGGGCGAGAAGTTGGATCTAGGACAAAAATTGGTTCTTACATCAAGCAGACCCTTTGTAAACGTAGTGGCTACGGTTCAAGGTACTAAAGTCGAAGTTATTCCGTTTACTACCCGGGTTACAATCAACAAGGCTTGGAAATATACTATTAAAGAAAAACAAGCTGGTAAAGATGGAGAAAAGAAAGTCACCTATGTTGAAACACGGCGCAACGGTTCCATTACTCAGCACAAAGTTGTATCAGAGATAGTAACCAAAAAGCCAGTAGATCGAGTAGTTATGCGAGGAACCAAAAGAGAAGTTACAGTAGCCTCCTCACGTAGTGGGAGTTTTATTGGTGGTCTGATCTGGCCGATTTTCGGAACTATAACCACACGTTTTAGCGGGCACCATACCGGAATTGATATTGATTTGGAGACCGGAGATGGTATTCGAGCCGCAGCGGCTGGGACGGTTACCTTTGCCGGGCGTGATGGCGGTTATGGTTTGATGGTAACCATAAACCATGGAAACGGTTTATCCACGAGGTATGCCCATTGTTCCAAACTGCTGGTTAGTCAAGGCCAAAAAGTATCACGGGGCCAAACTATAGCCAAAGGTGGATCCACCGGTCATAGTACGGGTTCGCATTTGCACTTTGAAGTATTAAAATCAGGGTCCTTCGGCAACCCGTTAAGATATCTTAATTAATAATAACGGCAATATATAAAAGCGGTATTTGAGTGATACCGCTTTTATATATGAACCCATAAATTGGCTCCCCTCTTATTGTCTCCCTGATAGTATAATAGGTTTCGGGGAAAGGGGAGTTATTTTATGATGGGGAAGAGGACTTTATATATAATAAGATTACTTGCCGGAATCATAGCTACTGTTACAATTTGTTCAGCAGCCACAATTATCAAATCTGCCACTAATCCAAGGCAAGCAGGTTATGATTTTTCAAGGTTGCTGCTTAAGGAGGGTACTAATCTTAAGACCATTACATTACCTCAATATGAAACTAAACATTTTGTGATTCGTTACTATCCGGGTAGTATTAATAGTGTACAATTGGTGGCATCAGCGGCCGAAAGTATGTATATACCCGTAACAACCACTCTGGGTACAGAACCAGAGGGTAAAACGATGATAGTTGTTTATCCGGACTCTGAAAGCTTAGCTAAAAGTTTTGGCTGGGATAGGGACGAGCGGGCTATGGGAGTATACTGGGGAGGAACCATAAGAATATTAAATCCCCAGGAGTGGATTAACAGCCCGGATATAAGGACAACCTTTTTTAAAGAAGGACCGATGGTCCATGAGTTTACTCACTTGATAATAGACAATATGACCCGGGGCAACTATCCCAGATGGTTTACTGAAGGGGTGGCTCAGTATATGGATAAAAAGATAAACGGGTTTTCCTTTACTGATCCATTTCAGGATAGACCAGCAAGTCTATATGACTTTAATAATTTAGAAAAGAATTTTGATCAACTAGACCAGGGGATAGTTTACTGGCAATCATTAAAGGCGGCTGAATTAATAGTCAATAAATATGGGGAAGATGCCTTGTTTGAAATTATTGACTATTTGGGTCAAGGTAAAAGCATGGACGTAGCTTTTAAAGAAGCTACAGGAGAAACATTTTATCATTTTACGCAAGAATTATATAATCTTGTACTAGAGGAGAATGCAATTAATTAGCCTGTGGTTACTACAACAGGCAAGGAGGTAAACAGGTGCGGGACAGCCTTATAATCGAGGGAGGAAATCGTCTATCCGGAAGAGTTAGAATCAGCGGCGCCAAAAACGCCAGTCTGGTTATAATAGCCGCCAGCTTATTGGCAGAAGGAAAAACTGTTTTAGAGAATGTTCCAAAAATCAAGGATGTTGAAGTCCTGGCGGATATATTAAAAAGCCAGGGGTGTAAAGTCAACTGGGAGGAAGATGGGGCTTTAGCAATTGAAGCCCCGGATAACATAACTGTAGAAACCCCATATGAACTTTCAAGAAAACTTAGAGCTTCCAACCTCTTATTGGGTTCGCTATTGGGGCGGAAAAGAGAAGCAAGAATATGTCTGCCAGGAGGATGTGATATTGGATCGCGTCCTATGGATCTGCATCTTAAAGGGTTGCAGGCTTTAGGTGCTAAAGTTAGCCTGCAGCATGGTTATATAGATGCATCAGCCAATACTCTGCAAGGAGCCCGGGTATACCTCGATTTCCCGAGTGTTGGCGCTACAGAAAATATTATTATGTTAGCTGCTACAACTCCCGGACAGAGTATTATTGAAAACGCAGCGAAAGAACCGGAAATCGTTGACCTGGCTAATTTCCTAAATGCTCTGGGGGCGAGGATAAGAGGTGCAGGTACTGATTTAATTAAAATTGATGGGGTGGAATCACTTCGGGCGACTCGCTATGCTGTCATCCCGGACCGTATAGAAGCAGGAACATTCATGGCAGCTGCGACAATTACCGGTGGTGATATTTTAATTGAAAACGTTATACCTACACATCTGCACCCGATTAAAGCCAAGCTGGAAGAGACTGGCGCGGAAATCACTGATGAAAATGGTGCAATTAGGGTAAAAGGAACCGGAAGAATTCGTCCGGTAGATATCAAGACCCTGCCCTATCCAGGCTTTCCGACTGATATGCAGTCCCAAATGATGTCATTACTTTCAGTTGCCGAAGGAACCAGCGTGGTTGTGGAAAATGTATTTGAAAACCGGTTTCAGATGGCGGATGAATTAAGAAAAATGGGAGCCAGAATCAAAGTAGAGGGTCATACTGCAGTAATTCAAGGGGTTAAGAAACTTTGCGGAGCCCGGGTTAAAGCTACGGATCTTCGAGCAGGGGCTGCTTTAGTGCTGGCCGCGCTAGCGGGTCATGGTCAAACTGAAATTGAAAATGCCCATTATATATATCGTGGGTATGAAGATATAGAAGAAAAGTTAACCAGCCTGGGCACCAAGATAATTCTTTCTTAGGGATTTGGGAACGGAAACGGTTACTATAGTTCCATCGTTTACCTTACTCCGAACACTGATTGTTCCTCCGGCCTTGCGTACAATCTGATCACAGATGGCAAGGCCTAATCCGGAACCACCTTCAAAGGTCGAAAAAAATGGGCGAAATAGATCATCCATATATATGTCCGGTATTCCGCATCCGTTATCCGCAATTTGCAGGATTACCTGTTTTTTCGTGGCGTACGTATAAATACTTACTACCCCACCTGGGGGACTTGCTTGAACCGCATTGGAAACCAGATGAGAAATCAAACATTGGAGTTTATCAGGAACAGTAATCACATTACATTTCGGATCCAGATAGACCTCCAGCCAAATCCCTTTATATTCCGTTAAAGCTTCCAGCCGACTATACATATCAGAAATCACCTGTTTTAAATTAACTCTTTCCGCGTGCCCTGAATGATTCCTTGAAAGCATTTGGAATTCATGCATTGCCTGCTCGATATTTTCGATTTCCTCGTTCACGATTTCCCAGGGAATATCCTGAGGTTGGTGATTAAAAAGGTTAAGAAAGCCCTTTATAGCCGTTAAGGGATTGCCAACTTTGTGTACGGTTTCTTCGACGAACCCGGATATCAGATCTTCCATTTCCCGGCGATGTTCTGGCCAGGATTCTATGATATGCCATGCATCAGAAGCAGCAATTGGTTGATGCACATTTCCCCAATTTCCTGAGAAGAGACTAAGTTGTTCCACCAAAATCTCCCCCGCCAATTAAATCACAAGATACGATTACCCACGATTAACAAATTGATTTTGAAAGATAATCGAATAAAGCATCGAACCGTGAAGGGTGTGAAAACAAGTCAAAGACAAAAAAGCATTTCTTCAGACATAGCCAACTCGAGCAGATGGCAACCATATCCTACATATACCACTTAATTCCAGCAAGGTATCAAGAAATCCTCTATCGAACAATGACTAGTTTTATACAATCACGTCAATATTAAGTCAAAAGTGTATGGGAGGCTAAAAGTGAAAAAAGTAGTATTTTGGGGACTTGTTATAGTTTTAGTCTTCAGCATTGGTTTTGGGTCCGCTTATCTTGTCGAAAACTTCTCCGGTAATCGTTTAATCCTTCAAGCCAACAGCCCAAAGGTTCAGGGATCAGTCATTCAGGTAGCCCGCGTATTGAGTCCATCCATAGTAGGAATAACCAGTTATGGCGAGGAGGGAGACTTCTTTAGCCGCAGAACGGTTGAAAAAAGCGGGTCTGGCGTTGTTACTGATGCATTGGGATATATTGTAACCAACAACCATGTGATAGAAGGATCCAATAAAATAGTTGTTGTTTTACCCAAAGGACAAAAGAAAGAAGCCAAACTGGTTGGCAGCGATAAACGTACTGATTTAGCCCTGTTAAAAGTGCCTAATGTACGATTGACTCCAGCTCATTTCGGAAATTCCGATAAACTCTCTGTGGGTGAGGGGGTAGTGGCGATTGGGAATCCTCTAGGTATTCAATTTGCTCGTTCTGTGACGGCTGGGGTTATTAGTGGACTAAACCGGGTTCTAACAACTGAACAAGGGTTCGTATTCCGCCTAATTCAAACCGATGCCGCCATTAACCCTGGTAATTCCGGAGGAGCCCTGGCAAATTTGGCGGGTGACGTGGTAGGAATTAATACCATTAAAATTTCAGTTTCAGGCTTTGAAGGGATGGGATTTGCCATTCCGGCCAACCAGGTAAAAGAGGTAATCAAAGAATTAAGGACCAGAGGCAGAGTGGTTAGACCGGCAGCGGGTTTAAAAATAATTGATGAATTATCGCCTCAAGTAGCTCAGATCTACAACCTTCCGGTGAATCAAGGAGTTGCAGTTATGCCGGTTAAAGGAGGCGCGGCAGAAAAAGCAGGGCTGAAAAACTATGATATAGTAGAAGCAGTAAACGGGCATAAAGTCGGGTCGGCCTATGACCTCCAGGATTGTATTTTTGGCTGCAAGGCGGGCGACGAGGTTACAATTAAAGTGGTCCGCATACCACGTAACTCAGGAGACAAAATGAAGAGAATTAAAGTAAAATTAAAATTAGACAGCGATGGAATACGGTAAATATATTCTGAATACTGAAGTATAGTAACCGTCTATATATTTTCCGATAGAATTTAGGGGGGAGAGAAAATGGAGAAAAAGTATCCTTGCGAAACATGCCAGTGGAGAGCTAAGGCCGAAAAGAATCCGAACTCTTTTAGCAGCAAGTTATGGAAGTGGCATACCAAGTGGTGCCCCGGCTGGAAGGCTTACCAGAAGAGTTTAGGCAAATAACGTATGGCGTTAGTCAGAGAATAGCATGCGGTTTACCATAGTATCAGTAGGAAAAATAAAAGAACGATATATTAAAGAAGGTGTATCGGACTATACCACCAGGCTTCGTCCCGATATTACTCTTGAATATATCGAGGGACTGGAAGAGAAAACCCCTCCGGGTCCTACAGAATCACAAATAAATTTCGTTATTGAAAAGGAAGGACGAAAAATCCTGAATCAATTGCGCGAGGGGGATTATCTCATTGCGCTCGATTCACATGGTCGTTCTATGGATTCGGAAGCCCTGGCCGAAACCATAGAAACTCTTTTGCCCCGGGGCTACTCCCGGATTGTCTTTGCCATCGGCGGCTCACACGGTTTAAGTCGTGAGGTCACTTCACGCGCCGACCTAATACTCTCTCTATCTCAACTCACTTTTCTCCACCAGATGACCGTTCTTATTCTATTGGAACAGATTTATCGAAGTTTTAAAATTATCAAAGGCGAACCTTATCATAAGTAACT
The DNA here is from genome assembly GCA_050259035.1 of Chitinophagales bacterium. GTDB lineage: Bacteria > Bacillota > Syntrophomonadia > Syntrophomonadales > DTU052 > JBLMZW01. The sequence goes on from JBLMZW010000213.1 coordinate 9,538, forward strand.
ATCGAGGGTGTGGCAATACCTTCATGTTTGGTTCATTGTAGCCAAGCTTAAATTGTAGACATTGAATTAACTTAAGGTTAATCGCTTGCCAAGGACGATTGCTGCTTCTTTTATTACAACCGGTATTTCTGTTCTGGAAGCTGCAGCATCCAATATAATACTACCAACAATATCGAATCCCCCAGCCAAAAGAACAGTCTCTATTGCCTTAAGTGTTCCGCCGGCGTGGTTGGGGAGCTGACTAAAGGGAGCAGTTATATTGCATGCTGTAATCATTGCGGCTTTCTTTCCTCTATGCAGCGGGATAGGCATCTCCAATCCGCTCTTAGCAAGTTCCTCGAACCCTGTTAGGCTTCGATCAATTAGAGTCTTCAAAGGGCCGGACATATTACCAAAATAAGTAGGGCTACCGATTACCAACACATCGGCACTTCGAATCTTATTCCAGACAGCATGCCCATCATCAACTGGTAGGCTACAAACTTGATCAGGACGACAACGCAAACAGCTTATGCAGGGCTGTATTTTCAAATCATAGGCATGAATCCATTCTTTTTTATGAATGGGGTCTATGTTTTCTGCTATACATTGCATGATCTGCATTGTAAAGCCCTTTCTTCTGGGTGATCCGTTAATAAACAGAATGTTCATTTATATTCCTCCTAAATAATTAAGCCATTGAGCAGAAACCCATTTTAGACAGCATAAAGATTTCGTTATACTGTTACCAGATAATAAATGATACTAGTATTATTTCTAATACCTGGAGGAGGCCATGGAACAGGAAAACAATCGATATCGTGAATTAGGGGACTTCTTGAAAATTAGGAGAACGAGAGTTCTGCCTTCCCAAGTAGGACTTCCGAGCGGACTACGAAGGCGTACCCCGGGGCTTCGAAGGGAAGAAGTAGCACAGTTGGCGGGGATAAGTATAACCTGGTACACCTGGCTGGAGCAGGGACGGCCAATAAGAGTTTCTACTTCAATCATAGAAAGCCTTGCACGAGTTCTTCTACTTGATGATCAGGAGCGAAATCATCTGTATGCGCTGGCCCAACAACCGGCACCTGTAATTCTTCCTTCATGCCCCGTGGTAGTAAGTCCAACAATCCAACATGTCCTAAATAATCTGGTATTGTGTCCGGCCTTCGTTATGGACCGGCGATGGAATGTCGTCGCCTGGAATCGGGCCGCAGTTCTGGTATTTGGCGATTATGCTAAGATGAATGTACGTGAACGAAACATTGTTTGGATGATGTTTACGAATCCCGGATATCAGCAGCTATTTATTGATTGGGCATTGCATGCCCAGGGAATGTTGGCTCGTTTTCGGTCTGCTTGCGATCAGTATATCGAAGATCCTTGGATTACCGGCTTTGTGAGTGACCTTAGGAGGGAAAGTGAGCAATTCGATTTATGGTGGTCACACCATGACGTTCAAAGTAATTCTGAAATCCAGAAGAAACTCAATCACCCAACCGTAGGAACGCTGGTTTTTGAGTTTTGCAGCCTGGAGTTATCTGACCATACTGGTTCATTGATTGTAAATACACCACAACAGGAAGAAGAAACGATTGAGAAAATGAAATCGCTTCTCGAACAGCGGTGATGACCAGACTTCAGCCTGTGTGAGATTGAGGGTAAAAGCTTACATGATCGGAGACTTGCCGGCATTTGCATATCGTGACGCCCAGTTATAAACTATAACGGCTGCAAGGTAGCAAAAGAAATTTTCATTGTTGCTGTCTTCCCAAAATCGGTTATTGCTGTTACTTTTAACAGCATCCTTAAAGACATGTGGAATGGGAGGAGGGAATAGTTTGATTCCAAAACTTCATCAAGAGTTTATTGATCAGATGATACCAGTGCTCGATTCAAGAATTATGGGGCTAGCTGCTGGAGGATCGTTTATTAACGGCGATATGGACGAATTTTCGGATATTGATCTTGTCCTTGTAGTAAATCCTGACTTTCTTGAGCAAGTAATGAATGAAAGAATTGACATTGCTACCACCCTTGGAAATTTACTGTCCGCTTTTACCGGCGAACATGTAGGCGAGCCAAGGTTACTAATCTGTTTGTATGGTCCGCCTTTGTTGCATGTGGATTTGAAATTTGTTTCATTGGAAGATATTGATCATAGAGTTGAAAACCCTATCATTTTATGGGAAAGAGAAAAGGCTGTTTCTGAACGTTTAAATCGAGGTAAAGCTGAATGGCCTATGCTAGATTTACAATGGATTGAAGATAGGTTTTGGGTTTGGATCCACTATGGGGCAACTAAAATTGGTCGAAGAGAGATTTTCGAAGCCATTGAGTTTATATCATTCTTGCGTCAGGCTGTTCTTGGCCCACTAATATTAATGAAAAAGGGAAAGCTTCCTCGCGGGGTCAGGAAAATTGAATTCGATGCACCTGATTATATACCGTTGCTCATCCAGACAATTCCCGATCACGATACTCAAAGCTGTATAAAAGCATTGAAAGTTATTATTCAACTATATATAGAGTTGCGAGAGCATCTGGAAATACCTGGCCTAATAAAGCGCTCCCAAGCGGAAAAATATGTTCAGGAGTATTTAAATCAGATAACATGATTAGTGGTTCAACGAAGGAAAAACCCCCGGTCTTCAGATTTGCCACACTTATGGATTGAGGAAAGGGGTGACCTGCATTTGAAGTCCGTATTTCTTCTCTAGCATTCTTACGAGCGAGATAGATGCGAAGAAACAAAAGTAATTGGTGTTTACTCAAGCAAAGAGACCGCAGAACAGACCGTTCAAAGATTTGAGGAGCTACCTGGCTTCCAAGATCACCCCGAGGATTTCTATATACACGAATACCAGTTAGATGAAGACAACTGGGTAGAGGGTTTTGTGACTCTGTAATGTTGAGGGAAGCATGGAGAGATACCTTGTTTCGGAGAACTTAGTTTGACACAAGGATTGGGGGTGCTACTTATCGGATCAAACCGTTACGGAGAACCTTACCATAAGTGACCTATTGAGGGTGTCGACATTGATGTTCCTGATAGTCTCAATAGAGGTCGTTAGTAAACTTCTAATATACATTGACAACAGAACACATATTCTCCATAATGCGATAATGCCGGTGGCACGATAGAACGACTAGAAAATGAGGTACATGACTATGGAGATGGATTCGTTAAGTGTTAAGCGAATGGCGGTGGAACTTGGAGCCGATTTGGTTGGAATTGCATCGGCAGAGGACTTTAATG
>JBLMZW010000214.1:0-18998 GCA_050259035.1 Chitinophagales bacterium
AGGTGATGCTCGGAGTCCGAGAACTTTCACAAGATAAATTGCCTGCCAATGCCAAGACTTGGGTTAATACTAAATTAAAGTATACCCATGGCTACGGCATAGCCATGAGCCCAGTTAATGAAATAGCCCAGGAAGGATTACCTGTGTTATTTGTTAAAAATATACCACCTGTATCCACAATAGATCTCAAGGTGGGAACCCCTCAAATATATTTTGGAGAACAGACTAATTCATACGTTATCGTTGACACTCGTACTAAAGAGTTTGACTATCCCATGGGGAAACAAAACGCTGAAACGACTTATCACGGTAAAAACGGGGTGAAAGTTGGTACACTGGGCAGGCGCATGGTTCTGGCATGGGTATTAAAAGACTATAAAATGCTTTTGTCTTCTGATGTCACCCCCCAAAGCCAGATATTACTCTATCGAAATATTGTAGAACGGGTGAACAAGGTAGCTCCTTTCCTTGAGTATGACGGCGACCCCTATGCGGTAATCGTTTCAGGGAAGACCTACTGGGTGATTGATGCCTATACTACCAGCAGTCTTTATCCCTATTCTGAACCATCGACCAGGGGATACAATTACATCCGGAACTCGGTTAAGGTGGTTATTGATGCTTATGATGGAAGTATGGACTTTTATCTGGCAGACCCCACTGATCCGGTAGCGCAATCATACAGCCGAATATTTAAAGGAATGTTTCATCCGCTGCAGGAGTTGCCAACGGGTCTCCGTTCTCACTTGAGGTATCCGGAAGACCTGTTTAAGACACAGACAGAGATGTATGCTTTATACCACATGACTGACCCGCAAGTGTTCTATAACAAAGAAGATAAGTGGAGCATTCCTCAGGAAATATTCGGCAGCAATTTACAGCGAGAGCAACTTCAGGCCTACTATATGATCATGAAGCTTCCTGGAGAAACCGAACCAGAATATGTTCTCATGCTGCCTTTCACTCCCAGTACTAAGGAGAACATGATCAGCTGGTTCTGCGCTCGTTGCGATGGGGAAAACTACGGTAAACTAAAAGTCTATGATTTTTCCAAGCAGGAATTAATTTTTGGTCCAATGCAGGTCGAATCAAGAATTAATCAAAATTCTGAGATTTCTCAGTTGCTTACTCTTTGGAACCAGCAAGGTTCACGAGTATTCCGCGGCAACTTGTTGGTAATTCCGATTAATCAGTCTATCTTATATATTGAGCCTGTATATCTTCAGGCTGAGCAGAGTAAGATACCAGAACTCCGAAGAATAATAGCGATTTATAATGATAAGGTGGCTATGGAACCAAATCTGGGGGATGCGCTAACCCGCCTGTTTAGTAATGAAGAACCGGCAACCGTAGTAGTGCCACCGGGTGGAGAATCGGTAAAAGACCTGGCGGAATCTGCCGACCTGTATTTTAAAAGAGCCCAATCGGCTATCCAGGCTGGTGATTGGTCTGGCTACGGGGAAAACATGAAAAAGGTGGAGGAAATCCTCAAGCAATTAGTTGATGCTTCACAGAAGGCGGTCGAGTAGATGAAAGAAGAATTAGCCCCTGGCATTTATTTTCTCCAGGCCGGGGAAAAAGGCTTTCCTTATTGTCATTGCCTTCTAATCGAAAGTGAGTTGCGTGCGGTTATTGACACCGGTGCAGGAGAACAGGTTTTCAACGATCTGGATCCGTTAAGCGTAGATCTAGTTATAAATACTCACTATCATAAGGATCACACGTTCGGTAATGAATTATTTCCGAACGCCAGAATACTGATTCACGCCTTCGATGCACCGCCGCTTTTAGACAAGAACTGCCGGGATTACTATACCGGATTCTTTGAATGGGAAAAGGTATTCGGGCGGCCTCGTGAATTCCTTCCTCATGCAGGAGGGCACATCCCTGCACCGTTTGAACCATCCATTATTCACGGATTTATCACTAATAGTGATACTATAGACTTTGGTCACACCAGGGCTACCGTATTCCATACCCCTGGTCATACGCCAGGTCACTGCGGATTTTATTTTGATAAAGAAGGAATATTTTTTGGTGGCGATATTGATCTGGTACGATTTGGTCCATATTACGGAGATTATGTATCCAACCTGGAGGACTTCGAAAAATCAATTGAATCTATAGCTGAACTTAGTCTCAACATATACTGTTCTGGACATCGACAACCGATTTATAAAGATATTAATGAGCAAATTCAACAGTACAAATCTGTAATCTATCAGCGAGAAGAACGTTTACTTCAACTGCTGACATCCCCATCCAGAATTGAAGATCTGACAGGAAAAAACGTAGTCTATTCTGAATACTTTATTGATTACCAGCGATTCTGGGAAAGAAGAATGATCGAGAAACATCTGGAAAAGCTGATTAAGACTCAGCGAGTAAATCTGTTGGAAAATGAGTACTACCAGTTGGCTGAATGATAAGCCCCAGGGGAGGAATATAGTGTGAAAACCATCGTATGTCTGGGAGACAGTATTACTTACGGATACCCTTACGGGCCACAAATATCCTGGACTCATAGACTAGCTGAGGCAACCGGTTACAATATTATCAACCGGGGTATTAACGGCAATACTACTTCTGACATGTTGTCCAGGTTTGACCGGCACGTTATTGCATTTCACCCTGATTATGTAATTATTATGGGAGGCATCAACGACATTATTTGGCGGGAATCCCATGACCGGATTGTATGGAATATTGAACAGATGATAAAAAAGGCTCAAAATGCTGGAATTTCAGTAGTTATAGGTATGGTCACTCCCATTGATGATTCTGAAGGTGAGGCCCGATTAACCCGGTTGCGAGAATGGCTCACGGAATTCACTCGTGAACAATCAATTCCAGTCATAGATTTTTACTCGGTTTTTATTAATCGAGAAGGCCAATTAATAAATGAACTATTGCTTGATGGTGGGCATCCTACCACCGAGGGTTACCACCGTATGTTTGAAGCCATCCCTACAACATTATTTCGAGATAATGAATAGAGAAAGGAGAGAATTACCACGAGCCGGATTTTAATTGTTGATGATGAACCTCATATTAGATTACTGCTAGAACAAACCCTTGAGGAATTCGAGGATTCCGGGGCAGAGATATCAACTGCGGGAAACGGTGCCGAAGCTCTGGAGTTAATTCAACAATCTCCTCCAGACATTATGTTTCTTGATGTTATGATGCCTGAAATAAGCGGATACGATGTGTGTGATAAAGTAAAAAATGATTGGGCAATGACCGGTATATACATAGTCCTTCTAACCGCCAAAGGGCAGGAATTTGACCGTCATAAAGGTAGATCAGTTGGTGCTGACCTATATATGACCAAGCCATTTGATCCTGACGCCATCATCGAAGTAACCGCTAAAGTCCTAAAAATCACATCCTAGACCGGTATCGGAGTCTTATCCCGAGACAAAGGAACCACATCTATTTCAACTGTTTCACCATCATCTTTAGTAATCCGTACGTTCGCACTAGGGAGGGTTACAGCATCACTGTAACGAGCGGTTAAGGCTGCTGCCCATTCCAGGTCTTCAATGCCCACTGGGTTAAATGACCTAAGTAATGCAACCGGACCAGGATGGGTGGTTACTTTTAAAAGGTAATCAGACGGTCTGACAAAAGACTGTAGATTTAAATTATCAGTTTGGTTTCTTCCTATAATAAGTAAATAACCATTATTCCAGAAATGCCTGCCGTGTTTCAATATTTCCATATCAGCAGCAGCGGCCTCTGCATGACTCTCCAGGAGAAGTCTCAACCGGCGTGAATAATTCTCCATTGTAAGCAAACATCCCCCGGCCGGAGTAGGGTAATCAGTAATTCCGAAACTGGCCGCCAACTCCATCTGTCTGCTCCTCGACCTTCCCTTGATATCTGATAAACGTTCCCGATCTATCCAACCGTTATTTTCAGGAATAGTAGGTGGAAGCAGACGAGCCGATAAAGGCCGTACAATCATTCCAGGAAATCCTGATAACTTTTCAACCGCGCCCATAGCCGAACGGTTCTGGCTCATGGGCCGCTGACCCAGTACTTCACCAGTAATAATGAAACTAGCGCCTGTTTCCGGCATATATTCGCCGGCTTTCCGAATCATGAAGCTATGACAGTCAATGCAAGGATTCATGTTTTTTCCGTAGCCGTAACGAGGATTCTTTAATACCGGAATGTATTCATCGGAGATATCAATGGTTTTCAAGGCTATTCCAAGTTCTTCAGCACTTTCGGCTATTTTGCTTCCACCACCGAAAAAAGGGGAACTAAAATTAACCGCTTCGACTTCTATCCCTTGAGCTTTAACTAAACAAACAGCCAATTGTGAATCCAACCCACCGGAAAACAAACAAACCGCTTTCAATTAAATCACCTCATATTAATCTTTGAAGTCTTCTTCGCTCATAATTTTAATCTTATTCTTTTCTAACAGGGAGGCGGTAACTCCTGATCCCTTTACAATAGAATTTGAAAAACACCCGTCATATATCTGTCTACAACCGCAAGATGGACTGCGTTCTTTTAAAATGGCAGTAGAAACCTCGTTAAGCAGTGCCAAGTTAAGACAGGATTCTGCCCCCATTATGAACTCCGCCGTCAAATCCTTCCCGGATAGACTTACAACCCTGGCTTTCCCCGACAGAACGTCGTGACCATCGCCACCCTGTATTTCACAGGCGTTTCGTGGAATACCAAGTCCGGCTAACATTTCAGGGCAGATTAAAATTATTGGTTTGTCTTTAAGGTAAGAGGCTACCGCCTGATTTAAATTATGCCCTCCGTTATATTTGCAGGATGTACCCAACAAACAGGCACTAACCATTATCATACCCCATTCACCTCGACTTACTTTATTTGAAACTATAATATTTTAAGGTTTTAAAGGGCATTGATGCAAGATGCCGAGGCAACAGATGCTTAGGTGTCCGCCCCGGGTGGACTTCTATGGAATAACACGGTTTTCGGATGTGTATAATTATACAGGTTGGGAGTTGGTGCTTGTTAATATGCGCAGGAATGTATAAATATTCGAGATTTCGTTTTACTGCAGTAAATGTATAATCTATAGTAAAGATCTTACATAAGGAAAGGAGTTAAAGATCCGGTATGAGAAAAAATAAGTTTTTCTTAGGTATTGTTCTGTTGCTGGTTGGAATAATGCTGGGGGGAGCTGCTTACTCGCAGTATATCTCTCGTGATATAGGTGCCCTAAAGGATAAAGTAAATGTGCCTATTGTGGGAATAAACACCGCATCTGGACAGATCATGTCCACCCCAACAGATATTACCGGCATGGTCGAAAAGGTCAGCCCGGCGATAGTAAATATTGAAACAACCGTTGAAATAGCCAATCAATACAACCCATTTTTGAGTGATCCATTTTTCAGGGATTTTTTTGGTAGCGGACTTAATTCAGAGCCAGAGACTGAACAAGGAATTGGGACAGGTTTTATTATTACGGACACTGGTTATATTTTGACTAATAACCATGTTGTTGATGGGGCAAGCAAAATAGATGTCACCGTTGTTGGTTATAGTAGGCCATTGACTGCGAAAGTGGTGGGAAGTGATTCCGACCTCGATTTAGCGGTTCTAAAAGTAAATGCGAATAAAATGCTGCCTACAGTTCCACTTGGAAACTCGGATAAAGTAAAGGTCGGCCAATGGGTAGTTGCCATTGGAAATCCCTATGGCCTCGATCATACTGTGACTATGGGAGTTATTAGTGCGAAGGAACGTCCACTTACTATTGATAACAAAAAATATAAGAACCTCTTCCAAACCGATGCGGCGATTAATCCGGGCAATTCCGGTGGTCCGTTGTTAAATACTTCAGGCCAGGTTATAGCCATCAACACCGCAGTAAACTCCAATGCCCAGGGAATTGGTTTTGCTATTCCAGTTAATACCGCCAAAGATGTATTAGATCAATTAATTAATAAAGGAAAGGTTAGTCACCCCTACCTGGGAGTCTACTTGCAGGATATTTCTGAACAATTGGCCAAGTATCTTGGACTTTCTGTTAATAGCGGGGTTCTTGTAGCTGATATTCAATCAGGGGGACCGGCCAGTCGGGCAGGAATTAAAGCGGGAGATGTAATTTTATCTGTTGATAAACATACGGTGAAGGATAGCAGTGACCTCGTAGACTACATCAGTGAACAAAAAGTTGGCGATAAAGTTACAGTCAAAATTCTGCGAGATGGTAAAAAGATAGATATCCAGGTCACGCTGGCAGAAAAACAAAGTTAAAATAAAGGAAAAGGATTGCCAGTGGGCGAACTTGTTATATGAATTGGAGAGAGGTGGGTTTTGAAACCCACCTTGATTTTATCCGGAACATAAAAGGAAGATTTGAATTGGACTGTAAAAAAGATAACAATATTAAAAAATGTAATTGTACTTATGAACCTTGTTCCCGTAAGGGGATGTGTTGTCAGTGCGTGGAATACCATCGAAAACGTAATGAACTTCCTGGATGTTATTTTTCTAAGGAGACCGAAAGGTCGTATGAAAGGTCTATTCGAGCCTATTTCGCACAGGGAGGGATTATAAAATGAATGATATGCCTAAAAGAATCGCAGTATTAACAGGCGGCGGTGATTGTCCCGGGCTGAATGCTGTTATCCGGGCTGTTGTTAAAACTGCTATTAATGATTATTCCATGGAAGTCATTGGTTTTGAGGACGGTTTTAAAGGGCTGGTTGAGAATATCGCCCAGGTACTTACTTTAGACTCGATTTCCGGAATCCTGCCGCGTGGTGGTACCATATTAGGCACTACCAACCGGGATAACCCCTTCGAATACCAGTTTATACAGGACGGAGTACCTGTTAAGGCAGACAAATCAGATCAGGCCATCGCCAACTTGCGGCAGAGAGGAATTGACGCATTAATCGTAATAGGGGGAGATGGATCACTTTCCATAGCAAAGGAGTTAAAAGATAAAGGAGTAAACGTTGTTGGGGTACCAAAAACCATTGACAATGATCTCTCCGCTACTGAAGTTACTTTTGGCTTCAATACAGCAGTTTTGACCGCAACCGAAGCCATTGACAAATTACATACCACCGCTGAATCTCATCATCGGGTTATGGTTCTTGAGGTTATGGGAAGGTATGCAGGGTGGATCGCTTTAGAGGCTGGCTTAGCCGGGGGAGCGGATATAATATTAATTCCTGAGATACCATATAGTATCGATAGAATCTGCGATAAAGTACGTGCCAGAAATGAAATCGGGAAAAAATTCAGTATTGTAGTAGCGGCAGAAGGAGCACATCCCGAAGGCGAAGAAATGGTAGTACAAAAATACGTATCGAATAGTCATGACCCTATACGTTTAGGGGGTATTGGTAGTGAAGTTGGTAACGAGATTGAAAAGAGAACTGGTATGGAAACTAGAGTCACAGTATTAGGCCACTTACAGCGCGGTGGGGGGCCAACAGCTTATGACCGTATTCTGGCCACAAGATATGGCCGTGCGGCCGCCGTTAGTGTCGCCAAGGGATACTTCGGAACCATGGTTAGTCTAAAAACGCCTGATATAGTTAACGTTTCGCTGGAAGATGCCATAGGAGAACTTAGAAAAGTCCCGTTAGATAGTGATATGATTTTAGCAGCCAGATCGTTGGGCATCTGTCTGGGTGATTAAATAATTTAGAACCCTAGGAAAGGGGGAGTTCCATCATGGGGTGAAAACCATAGCGGTTCTGGGTGCTGGCAAAATGGGAGCTGGTATAGCCCAGGCGGCAGCTGAAGGCGGTTATTTTGTAATCATGAGGGATTTGCAGGCATCAATTGTTGAGCGGGGATTACAGCAAATAGATCGTTCACTGACCAATAAGATAGATGCCGAAATCAGCATAGCCCAAAAGAATGAAATAATGGAGAGAATACACGGGGTTACCGACCTGTCCGAAATTCGCCGGGTAGACATGGTAATTGAGTCTATAATAGAAAACATTTCAGTGAAAACGCAAGTTTTTGCTGAACTGGATCATCTTTGTACCGAAGATGCCATCCTGGCTACCAATACTTCATCATTATCAATTTCAGCTATTGCTTCAGCTACCAAAAGAGCAGATCGAGTTATAGGGATGCATTTCTTTAATCCGGTTCCGGCCACCAAGCTGGTGGAAATCATAAAAGGACTGGAAACATCTGATGATACAGTGGTAAAGACTCTAAAATTAACCGGTGACATGGGTAAGGAAGGTATACTTTTGCAGAGAGAATCTCCGGGCTTCATAGTCAACCGGCTATTAGTGCCTGCAATTAATGAAGCAATTTGGGCTTATGCCGAAGGGGTAGCCGGTAAGGAAGACATAGACAAAGCAATGAAGCTGGGGGCGGGAATGCCCGAAGGACCTTTAAGACTTGCTGATTCTATAGGGCTGGATACTTTATATTCCGTCTTATTGGTAATGTATGAGGAGTTCCGTGATCCTAAGTTCAGGCCTCATCCCTTATTTTCTACCATGGTCCGGGCCGGGTATCTCGGGCGTAAGACCGGTCGGGGATTTTATGAATATTAAGAAGTGCTTCAATAATAGAGTATGAACGGGGTATTTTGAAGGGAGGAATAGTAATGGTTGAGAAGCCTAAAAAAGCCAAAGGTATATTTATGGGGTTGATTCTGGGGGTTGTCTTTTTCGGCACTGTCATCGGCGGTGTTAGTTATTCCCTTGGTCCTGACGATATGATCTTGAAGATGGTTCTTCTCGTTCCTTCATATGCTTTACTGGCGCTATATCTCTACCTCCTATTTGGATTTCTTACACTTAAGTACCTTGCTGACGACAATGGTTTTACTGTGAAATGGGCAACCAAACGATATTTCATCCCCTGGTCAGACTTAGATGGGGTAACCAAGATGACCGGTGGCTGCAACCTGGTAAATATCCTGGGGGTTAGCTGGCCGGGCAGCATTGCCGGCAGTTATATTGTCAAGGGCTACGGCTTTGCCAGAGTTTTTGCCAATAATGTTGAAGAAATGCTGATACTGTCTTCCAAGAATTTAAGTTTAGGTATTTCAATAAGTTCCGGGCTGGAAAAGTATATAGCCGAAAGGTCCGGCCAGGAATTGAAAACGATTGATGTTTTTGACCTCTCCAAAGAAGAAACGGGTAATGTCGTAAGCGAAGATCTACCCTACATGATTCTTTATGCCTTAAACATCATATCCATTTTAGCTCTGGCCATGTATCTCGCCATCTTCTTCCCCGGTTCAGGAGCCAATCCAATGGCGGTATTGCTTTTATCCCTTGAGGTTGCGCTGTTTTCCTTTAACCTCGCCACTGTAACCAGGCTCTATCATTACATGAACCTGGTAGCATATTTAATATGGTTTATCGGATTAACTATAAACATCGTTTTCTTTATAATGGCATTTATAGCAGTTGGTATAGGAGTTAAATAATATGCAAGTTGGTATAGTCGGTCTCAGCCTGTCAGGGAAAACAACATTTTTTCAAGTTATGACCGGGAGTAAAAATGTATCCCAGGGGAAATCATCGCAGGCCATCGTGAAGATTCCTGATAATAGAGTCGATTATTTAAGTTCAGTATTCAACCCGCGCAAGACCACCTACGCCTCACTTGAGGCGATTGATATTCCCGGGCTGATACCTGGGGGGCAGAAAACATCATCCGGTTTTTTGCAGGCGGTAAGGGACAGCGATTTACTGGTTCATGTTATCAGGGCTTTTGAAAACCCGGAGGTTCCTTACCTGGATGCGGAGTTAAACCCTATGGGAGATCTGGAACATCTGAGTTATGAACTTCTTTTAGCCGATCTGGATCAAATTGAGAAAAGAATTGAACGGATGCATTCCGGCAAGGCTAAGAAACAAAATGAACAAGAACTTGGCCTCTTGGAACGATTGAAAGATGCTCTAGAACACGAAAAGCCTCTGTCTACCGTCAGTATGTCTGACGAAGAGGAGATTCTTACCCGCAACTACCAATTCTTAACCGCCAAACCTTGTATAGTGGTAGTTAATATCGATGAAAAGAATCTCGAGACTATGGATTATCCTCGCCGGAAAGAGCTCGAAGAATACTGTCGGGAGCGGGGAATTCCAGTCCAAGTGCTTTCCGCTAGAATTGAGCAGGAATTATCCGAACTCCAGGGGGATGACCGGGCGCTGTTTCTGGAGGAACTGGGTATTAAAGAGCCCGGGCTTCAAGTGCTGACCCGTCTCGTTTACGAGCGCCTGGGACTAATATCGTTTTTCACCGTTGGCGAAGACGAGGTCAAGGCCTGGACCATCGAAAAAGGAACTCCGGCCCGGAAAGCTGCTGGAAAAATACACTCCGACATAGAAAGAGGATTCATTCGAGCTGAAGTAATCAGTTACGAATCCTTTTGTGCCGCGGGCAGTATGAACAATGCCAAAAACGAAGGAACCTTGCGTCTGGAAGGTAAAGAATATGTAGTACAAGACGGCGAAATAGTTCATTTTCGATTTAATATTTAGACCCATAAACCCACATATGATTTCTTATTCCAAATACCGATATTCGAAGGATAATACCTCCACATCCTCCGGATATCGGTATAACTGAGCCTCCACCTCATGCAACTCCGACTCCAAGCCACTCATATTCGAGGATACTATAGCAAAAGCAAGCACCGCACTCTGCCAGAGCCTATCTTCACTAAGGTCAGCAATCGATACATTACACTGTTGACGCAAACGGTCCCGCAGACTTTTTATTATCCGGCGACGATCCTTCAAGGAAGAAGCGGTAGGAATAAAAAGCCTAATTTCACCGATAGCCCCGTACAAGTCAGCACCTCCTACCTGACACCCTAATACCATATCCCTTCATATAATAAACTAATTCTAAATAATTTAGGACTTTTTCAACAAGCCTTACTGCTACTGCTTTCCCTTTTTACGAGAAATAGTCTTCCCGGGCTGGCGGTAAATCCAGACAGTAAATGGCTGGAATCGAGGTAATCTATGACTGCCGACAAAGAACAACTTTATATTCCTGGCACTATTTTAGCGCAGCTGGGACTCAACTATGGTGATCGAATCGGCGTAAAATCAGGTAATCGTAAACATCAGGCCATGGTGGTTAAGGGTAATTCTAATAATGTAAAAATAAACGATATTTTAGCAGGCAGACTACTGCTTCCTCCCGGGCAAAACTATAACGCTAAGTTAGAGGCGGGAACAGTAATAATAGGACCTCTATTAGGAATACTAGCCACCGGTTATAATTCCAGCCGAGGTTCTTTCGGAGCGCAGGACAGCTTTTTTCGTAAGTTGATAGATTTAGCCCGGACAGAAAACGGGGTTGCTTTTGTATTCACCTTGGAGGATATCGATTGGGATCATCAAACGCTGCGCGGATACACCCTGAGCAATCCTCCTAACGGGCCATGGATCCATCGTAAGTATTCCTTTCCTGACGTTTGTTATAACCGGATCTTTGCCACTAAGCCCGGGGTATCATCTCGCCAAGCCTTGACCCAGATGGGTAAGACCGGAACCATATCTTTTAACGCAGGGGTCGGAAGCAAATGGCGAGTATATCAAATTCTTAAAACAGACCAGGAAATTGTCCGCTGTCTACCGGATACATACATTCTTAAAGGCAAAAAGATGTTGGATTCGATGCTTAACAGATACCATTCAGTATACCTAAAGCCAGTTAACGGCTGTAAGGGACAAGGCATCATTCGGATAAAAAAAACCGCGAATCAATATACCTATAAAAAAACCAGGGATAGGCAGGAATTGACCTCCCCCAATCTTAGCCATATCATACATAAGATTGACATCAGTAAGAGAAAATCCATGCTGATTCAACCAGCAATTCGATGTCCTTTGGAAGGAGGCCATTTCGATTTCCGTGTTATGGTACAAAAGGACAGTTACAACCGCTGGTCGGTCACCGGAATTGCAGCCCGTGTAGGGGCCAAAGGCCGCATTACTACCAACCTCCATACCGGTGGACGAGCAGAAACGCTGGGTACGATTCTTAAAAAGTGTGGTTTTACCCAGCCAGATATTACGAAAATTGAGCATGATTTAAAAGGGTTATCAATTCTAATTGCCCGGGCTTTGGAAAACCATGCCCGGGTACTGGGTGAATTGGGACTAGATTTTATCCTTGATTCCAACGGCCACATATGGTTTTTAGAAGCAAACCCCAAGCCCAGCAGAAAATCCTTTTCCGACATGGAAGCCAATCAAATACGTAGACTGTCTATATTGAGGCCCGTTCAATTCGCCCGTTACCTTGCCGGGTTTTCCGGTACGGAGGGAGGGTAAAGATATATGCCGCCAACAAGCCCGGTAATTGGTATTCTTAGTACCAGCTTTCAGCGACAAGGTAAAGTAATGCCCCGGGGTATTCAAGCAGAACTGGCTTACCTTACTCAAATAGGGCGCAAAATGCCGGGCATTGTCTGCGTCTTTTCTCCGTATAGTATTGACTGGAATAAAGGACTAATTCAAGGATGTAGATTTCGCGAAGAATTGAATGGTTCAGGATACTGGGAATGTGAGACTTTCCCAATGCCTTCAGTTGTATATGATCAGATGTATGCCAACACCGCTGGCAGCCACTACCATCAGATCAAAAACCGGCTTAAACAGGTTACCGGTGGACGCTATTTCAACTCCAAGTTCATGAACAAATTGACTATTCACCGCCTTCTTAACCGGGTGCCATTGATGCAGGAATATCTACCGAAAACCAAGCGGTTCAGATCTGCGGCCGATCTGGTTAATTATCTTTCCTGTTATGACAGCGTCTATTTAAAACCAGCGGCAGGGGGCATGGGGTGGGGAATAATAAAAGTCAGTAAATATAAAAACGGCTACAGATACCAGACCCGAAACGGCTATTGCAGCCCAGTTTACAACATCGACAGGTTATATAAAAAAATAAAACAACTAATGGGAAAACACCTCTACCTTATACAGCAGGGTTTAAATCTGTTTCGCTATAAGGACCAGATAGTAGATATTAGAGTACTTATACAAAAGAACGGCCGTGGAATATGGTCGCTTACCAAACTTTACACCCGGGTTGGAAAGCCCGGACGGATTACATCCAACCTGGCAGGTGGGGCCACCGCTTTCCCACTGGGAGACATCCTGTCATGGAGATACTCGAAACCAGAAATCGAAGACATACGCAGTCGAATAATAGACCTATCATTAAACGCATGTCAGGTCCTAGAACAGGAAAGTCAGGAATTAATCGGGGAGATCGGGGTAGATATAGGTCTGGACGATAAGAACCGACTCTGGATAATTGAGCTTAATTTAAAACCGAGAAAATCAACCACCGGCAGTGGAAACCAACGGCTCATTGGCTTATCCTTTGCCAAGCCATTGCGCTTTGCTGGCTTTCTGGCAAAGCAAAAAACCATTGACCCTCAAAATTGACCTGTTAAAAGCCAGGGAGGGAATTATTTGAAACCTAAAGGTTCGATCAGGGTGACATCGACCTATCCCCATGTAATAAAAAAGCCATTGATAGGAGTCTTGACCTGTCCACTTGGAAGAATGGGAAAGAAAACTCCGACTATAAAAAGACGCGCTTTTCGCGAACTGATTATTCTGAGTGGGCGTATGGGTGTTACCGTGTACATGTTTGCCCCGGAATCAGTTAATTGGAAGAATAATACAGTAACGGGGGCCACTCTAGTTAAGACTAACGGTAAATACCGGTGGAGAGATTACCGTTTCCCGATTCCGGATGTAGTCTATAACCGGGTCCCCAACCGTCAGTTGGAAAGACAACCCGCGGTTCGGGTAGTTAAAGAGAAGTTAATCAACGAATACCATGCGAAATATTTCAACCCCTGTTATCTTGACAAGTGGACTTCCTATTGCTGGTTGAAACAAAGCCTCGAAATATTACCCCATCTGCCAGAAACTCATCAATTGAATATAAATAGTTTTAATGAAATGATAGCTCAATATGATTGCGTTTATATTAAACTCAAAACCGGCAGCGTTGGCAAAGGAATTATTCGTATAAACAAAATCAATGATCACTTTCTCATGACAAGTAAAAATGAAGAGGGATACCATTCCGAGGTAAGCAACCAGGGAATAGAGTCTTCTCCGCTTATTCAAAAACTTTGTAATTCGGGAAGGTATATTATTCAGAGAGGAATAGACCTCGCCCGTTATCAAAATCGGATTTTTGATGTGCGTACTTTAGTTCAGAAAGATATTCGGGGTAAATGGTGTTTAACCGGTACCGCAGTTCGGGCCGCACCGCTTAATGCTCATCTAACCCATGTACCTAATGGCGGGCAGGCATTTCCTTTAAAAACAGTCCTGCTGCAATTACTGCATGATGAAAAAAGAGTAACTAACCTTATCAAGCAATTGGTTCAATTCGCGATTAAAGTTGCGGAAAGCCTTGAAAAATATAGCGGTCATCAATTTGGTGAAGTCTCTCTTGATATTGGACTGGATCGAGATATGCATATTTGGCTGATTGAAGTGAATTCAAAACCTTTTCGATTTGATGAAAAGGAAATACGTTATCTTTCCAGGCGAAGAATTGTTGAATATGCCAGGCATATCTCCTCTGTGAGAATTGAAAAGTGAAAAGTGAAACGCGAAAGACTAAACGTGAACGTCTAACCGTTTTACGTTAAACGTCTAACGTTTTACCTCTAGCGTTTTACGTCTTACCGTCTTACGTTTTACGTTTAACCTTTAACCTTGAACTTCTGTTAAAAGGAAGGTAATCGAAAAATTGATAGTTAAGTTTTATTACCTGGACGGAGATCCGGCTCAGAAAATACATAATCAATTGCTGGAAGCATTACCCAAAGCAGAATCCAAGACAATTACGATTGCCGGCGGCAGCTATCGCCAGTTCATACTACCCGATAAAGACAACTCGTCCATAACCATCGAAGTGAACGAGCCTCGAGCATTATCTTTAATCTCTTCCAAATCTGATTTATTCAAAATTCTAAATCTGAACAAGATTCTAACGTCATCTGATCTTAATACCAATAGTTTACTAAGTGAATACAAGGTTACAGTTTTAGACCTGGATGTGACCAGGTTGTCTAAAAGGACTCCTGGAGGTAACCCGAACAGCCAGGTTGGATGGATAAAACAAAACATAAACGAAGAGGACAAAGAATTAAAGAAGGTATTTCAAACAGCTAAAAGAACCATCCAATGTCTTGGTCTAGATTTTGGAATAGTACATATTGGATTAACCCGTCAGCGTAGGCCTACAGTTATAAATGTAGATGCCTCGCCCAACTTATCTGAAAAAAGCATTAAAAACCTGGTAAACTACCTTATTAAATGCCAGACTTTTTTCGAACCAAAATCAACACTCACTATCGGGGCCGATCCCGAGTTCATGATGATTAATCGTGATACCGGCAAAATGATAGTAGCCTCCATGTTTTTCCCCAGATTTGGTTCTGTAGGCTGCGACAGTATAAGAATAACCAATCGTGAACAAAGACCCATTGCTGAATTAAGACCTCTTCAAGACGAGTCTCCTCTTCGCCTAAGCGAGAACATCCAGAGAATTATGCTCCAGGCGGTTAAACTTGTGCCTTATCGCAATATCGAATGGTTAGCCGGGAGTCAACCGTTCAAGGGTTATTATGTCGGCGGACATATTCATTTCAGCAATATTAAGTTATCCGGCAGACTCCTGCGGGCCCTGGATAATTACCTTGGCATTCCGCTGGTACTTTTGGAAAACCCGAATACTGGTGCCAAACGAAGAGAGAAATATGGAACATTAAGCGACTACCGAATTAAGGAGTATGGAGGGTTTGAATACAGGACTCTGGGAAGCTGGTTAGTAAGCAGGGACATTACCAGGGCTGCCTTATGCCTGGCCTGGTTGATAGCCATGAATTATCATCAATTATCTGTGAATTACCTTTTAGATGTCGAAGTGCAATCCGCTTTTTATCAAGGCGTCAAAGAACCTCTTTCTCATTTATTCCCTTACATTTGGCAGAGTATAAAAGGCATGAAGGGTTTCGAATCAATAGCTGAGAATCTGCAGCCTATTTATAATTTATGCAGCAGCGGGGAAACCTGGCCAGAAGAAAAAGATATTCGTCCCGACTGGGATATACCAATCCCCAAAAAGAAATACCGGGTTGAGCAAAAAACCAATCGTGGTCCTGCGCCAACCCGGGTTAGTGTTCGAGTAAGATAAATATTTATTGCATACCTAAATGCCGGAGCACCTTTTTCACTCCTGTTTGCTGCTGGTTCACTCTGGTAGTAAGAGTTTGCTGGCTGCAGGTTTCTAGAATAAAAGTATGAACACCCAAATATTGCCCAGCGGCTCGCGTAGCCCCTCCCGCTACTGGATATATCATAAGGTTGAATTTATGATTGGTGATACTGATGCCAGTATTTAAAGTAGTGACTATAGATCTGGCGACTGTACCGGTATCACCTACCGGATAATAAATTACCGTTTGACCAACCGATGATGAATCAACCCGATTATAATTATACCCTTCGTGTAAATCTATCAGCCACTGCACATGATAATCCTTTATAGCTTTCCAAATAGAAGATGCTAAAACATCATCACACCTACCGGTAGACGAAGTTGGGAATGACCGGTTAAGGTCTCCGACTCCTGTCGAAGTACGGGAAAAGCTTTTATCTGCAGGCAGGTTTGCCCGTGGTATCACAATCAATGTACCCTTTTTAATTGTATAAGTTCTAATTATATCAGCGGCCTTATAGCCAGCCGGCTCGTTTCCATGGACCCCTCCTATTACCATAATGACCGGACCTGCTACACTGCTCTTCACTATATACATCGGTGTTGCCCAGTAAGTCCCGGTAGCAATTGTGCGCACGGTTACGCTCTGGGAGGCTGATGCGATAGGCGTGCCTAATTCATTGAGAGGGCCGGTTGCATGACTGGACGTTAACCCGAACGACAAAGCCAGAAAGGAAACAATAATTACAGGTATTATCATTAATTTAATCTTTCTTCTGCTACTCAAATAACCACCTCTTATTAATAATATTTGCATAAAGACTACAATTCGACATTATACGACAGTTTCCTGTAAAAGTGGGCTTGTAAGTGCTGGAACTCTTGCCATAGATTCATTGGATCCAATTTATTTTGTAACTGTAACCCCTGAAGGCAGGAATTAATAGTATAAATTGTCAGTGTTTTTGGGCTTTGCCGGGTAATTCTGGGATAACTATGAAATTGACCAGGGGGGATTTTTCTGAAGAAAGTTATGCTAAACAAACCAATTATAGCCGTGGGTGGTAGTTCGGGTAAAACTACAACGAAAGAAATGATCGCTTCCATCCTGTCCAGAAAGTGGAGAATACTAAAGTCACTGGGAAACTGGAATGCGCGAGTTGCTACAATTAGGAATGCTAAAAGGATAACTCCTGCACACCGAGCTGCCGTTTTGGAATTCGGTATGACCCGTCTTGGTGATTTGAGGCGCCACTGTAGATACCTGCAGCCTAACATAGCCGTTATAACCATGGTTGGAACCGCACATATTGGAAATTTCGGCGGGAATGTAGCAAGGTTAGCCAATGCTAAATCTGATTTGATTCGTTACATGAAGCAAACCGGAACTCTGGTAATCAATGCTGATGATCATAATTCCAAACTTCTTGATATAAAACACTTCAAAGGCAAGATTATCAGGGTAGGAATCACCAGTGAAGAAGCTGATTACCGGGCCCACAACATCTCTTATGCAACCGGCGGTATGAGTTTTTCGGTAAAACTCAATGGAACAGAACATCGTTTCTTCATACCAATTTATGGTACGCACAATGTATACAATGCGTTATTTGCAATTGCAGTAGCCGACCACCTTGGTTTTAGCTCTGAACATATAAGAACCGGACTGAGACATTATCGAAAGATTGGCCGTAGAATGACCGTATATAGACTTAAAAATGGTATTCGTTTAATAGATGATTCATATAACGCCAATCCCAATTCGGTTAAAGCAGCAGTAGACGTTTTAACACACATCGGCAAGAGTCCTAAAGTTGTTGTTCTTGGCGGAATGCTAGAATTGGGTGCTTTCTCTCATAAAGGACAAAATGAGGTCGGACATTATGTAGCCAATAAAAAGGTAGACTATCTTTTTACTTATGGAGATAAAGCCAAACAAGTCAGTAAAGCAGCGGTAGCAGCCGGGCTGGCTCCAAATCATGTAATTCATTCAAATGACCGAGGATATCTACATAGAACCTTAGTACCGAGAATCGGTCAATCATCGACCATACTGGTAAAAGGTTCGAATAAGGTGCAGATGTATAAAACAGTGCGTTACATCAAAGCCCGGTTTAAATCCAAGTAATAATCGGTCCCCTGGTTAATTCTCCATCTTCCTATAATGAGCATTATGTAAACTAAGCAAAATTTGCGATAGTATGGGCCTTTTCAATAGAATAAGGATATAAAAATAATTACTCTTCCCTATTGGGGAGAGTAATTATTTATGTCTGCTAGAATGTATTTATGTGTATTTTAGAACGACCTTGTCGAGTTCAATTCTTAATGTATTTTTCAAACCCTTTTAGCCCCTTAAACATTTCTGAATTTTGGCCTAGCTTTTGGGCTAAACGTTTGAAATCTTCGCCTGAACCAGTCAAGAAGTCGGAACAGAAATTATCAAGATCAAACAGAAGTCTTTCAAAACTACTTTTTGAATCAGTTGAAAAACCCGGATACTTATTTTGTCCATATACACCAAGAAGCTTCATGTAATTCACATGGTCCAACCTAGTTTCATTAAACCGATAAGTAACTAGGCCAAGCGAGTATCTAAAGTGGAGTTCTAGAATCCAACCTTCTTTGAAATATGAAGAATAGGCAAAGTTACCCCCAGAACCTTCACCAGTTAAAACAGATGCTCTGTCAAACCCTTTCTGTTTCATATAGGGGTCTAGAATACTTAACCCTTCTAATAATGATTGTTCTGGAGTCATAAGAATAATCCATCCTAT
>JBLMZW010000215.1:0-9119 GCA_050259035.1 Chitinophagales bacterium
TTTTGAAATCGGTACCGACCAATTGCCGGAACAACTAGCTTCCGATGCAGCCAGTTGTTTGGCCGATATAATTGCCCTGGTATTAAAGTAAAACTTGGTTTGTCTCTTCCTGGTCTCCTCGCCAACAACTCTAGCGGCTTATTTCGCTGGTGACGGTTAACCTGCCAACACTACACCCGTGATAGTGGTGGCAGGTAGAGCAACGTCCGGTTGCCCTAACCCGCCGCTGGAAGTCGGTCTCAACTGCGCCGGGTGTTGTAGCGTTTCGTCGAATGTCGCTTCGTCAGACATTTTGACCCGGCCCTCACGCAGTTTTTCCTAAATTAGTGACAGCACGAATATAAGGGAACTGATTATAGACGTGCCTTCCTTGTAAAAAACCTTTTTAGTAAGTAATCTTTATATAGAGGTTATTATCTCAACGGTGTCAACTCCATAATTACTTAAGAAAGGCCGGGGTTGTATTATTGAAAGTTGAGAATAAATGGCTGGTATTATTCACGGTTTCGGTTGGAATTTTTATGTCCACCCTTGACAGCAGTATATTGAATATTGCTAACCCCACTATTGCCCGCGATCTAGGTGTTGGCATTAACCAGGTGCAACTAGTCGCAACCAGTTATATTACGTCAATTACCGCTTTGCTCCTTTTATTCGGCAAACTAGGGGATCGCCTGGGAGGGCATAAAATATATTCGGTGGGTTTTCTTATATTTGCTGCAGGCTCGCTCTTATCAAGCTTTGCGGTTTCGCTTACATTATTAGTGTCATTTCGTATTATTCAGGCCATTGGTGCAGCCATGATGATGTCAACCGGGAATGGTATTGTTTCCAACGTATTCCCTATCAATGAGCGTGGTCGGGCGCTAGGAATCACCGCCACGGTAGTCGCCATCGGTACATTGACCGGCCCCAGTATTGGAGGATTTCTGGTTTCAGCCTTCGGTTGGCCTTCCATATTTCTGGTTAACGTACCTGTTGGTATCGCCGGTTTTTTACTTTCCGTAAAGGTTCTCCCCGCTTTCCCTGGCGAACGGCCAACTGGCCCCTTTGACTATCCAGGCTTCCTTCTGGTTTTTATCGCACTTCCTGCTTTCATTGCATCTCTTTCAGGAAGTGAGGTTAGGTTATGGCTTTTAGCGATTAGTTTGGGGTTAATTGTTTTATTTATTTTAAAAGAAATGAGGGCACTGGACCCGCTTATGGATTTATCATTGTTTCGAATACCCACCCTATCATTGGGAAGCGCAGCGTCCAGCACAGCATATATCTGCTATATGTTCGTCACATTCCTCCTTCCCTTCTTCCTGGAAAGGGTTTGGACACAGAGCCCGGCTGTCTCAGGTTTATTAATGACCGTTATCCCCTTCTCAACGGGAATAATTGCTCCGTTTGCCGGGTATCTTTCCGATAAGATAGGTTCATGGCTGCTATCATCCGCAGGTATGCTGATTATGACTGCTGGTCTTGGAATCCTGTCTTTTCTACCGGGCTCTATGAGTTATACTGTTCTGCTTTTTGGCATGATCGGGGTTGGGTTAGGTATGGGCTTGTTTAACTCACCCAATAGCAGTTCTATTTATACCGCCTGTCCTCAGCAGAAAGCCGGAATTGTAGGCAGTTTTCTAGCTGTGGTACGCAACATCTCTATGGCGACCGGTGTTGCTTTATCGGTTATTTTCCTCTCGCTGGGCAGTTCACATACGGTTCAATCGGCTGATGCCTTTATGTCTGGGTTTTCTCTTGCCATGCGTGCGGCTGCCTTGATAGGCTTTTCAGGGGCTGTACTTACTATGGTTAAAGGATGGGAAGATATAAGGAAACAGTCACAACCATCAGAGACAGATCCGGGTTAGTGCCAGGCGGCCCTTTACCTATGCTGCGGTTTTTGTTATAATGGCTATTGTCATATGCGCCCGTAGCTCAGGGGATAGAGCGCTGGCCTCCGGAGCCAGGCGCGCAGGTTCGATTCCTGCCGGGCGCACCATAATATTCTTATATTTGACAGTTAAAGGGGCTATACATAGCCTCTTTTTTTGGCCAATTTGACTCCCAGATAACCTGCCAGGAACAGTAAAACTAGTATCGCTGTGGTGCCCAGGATGTCTCTGCTGGCATAAAACCTGGTTCCCAAACCGGCGTATACTACCGCGGTCGGTATTTTGCCAATTGCTGATGCGATCAGGAATATGTAAAAAGGCACTCCAGATAAGGGGGCTAGAATATTAATGAGTGGTGTGGGGACCACTGGAATAATTCGAGCGAGCAATATAGCCCAAAAGCCGTAGTGGTTTGGCACCTGTTTAAGATCAATCTTATAGTGTTTTTTCACCCATTTCTGTGGATACTGCCACCCTATGATTTTGATCAGATAGAATTCAAAACAGGCCCCGGCTAAAGCTCCCGACCAGGCCAGAAATGATCCCATTTTGAACCCAAATACCATTCCGGCGGCACCCGCCAGAATAAAGTAAGGGAATACTGGTGCAATGCCATGAATGAAGAATAAAATGAAGGTCACAAAAGGGGCAAGTATCCCGAAACTTCTAATATAGGTGACAGCAGCATCTACTGAAGTTAATTCCATTACTCACTCTCTTCTCCCCAATATTTTCTCAGCCAGGCCAGAGTGATTTCTTCTCGCCTAGTCTGGATGCCTTCAAAACGGTGGCCGGCTGCGGGTATCAGATGGACCTCGGCATCAGTTGCCGAATGTTTTTTTATAAACATGGCGTTCTCCGGGTCAACAACTTCGTCAGCTTCCCCTTGAACAACCAGCACTGGACAATTAATAGCCTGCAAGTATTTGGTGAAATCATGTTGGTTCAGATCATTGGCAAAACTGGGCAGAAGGCTGAAGTTCCCCAGTTCATCAGCCACAGTTGTTTTTTGGCCTCGCCGCAGTTGTTCCATTTCATGGGGATAGAGCCGGTCAAACGTCCTTTCCATCAAAACCGGTGCTGACCATAGTGCTATTCCACTTACCATAGGGTGGCCCGCTCCAGCGGCAAGAGCTGTACTTCCGCCAAAGCTCCTGCCGAGAATGATTAAAGGTGTATTATCTCTGCTGGTTGAATACTTGATAACCGCAATTAGGTCTTGAATCTGTGAGCTTAAAGTCATTTCGGCAAAACAACCTTCACTTTGACCGCTGCCGGTGAAATCAAAAGCCAGTAGACTTCCGCCCGCCAGATTGGTAATCATTTCAGCGAAAACGTGAATCCTACCCGAATTTTCTTTTCTGCCACGAAATCCATGGGCTACTAATAGTTGAAAACGTGGAGCTTTCTTCGGCATAAAAAGGAGGGATGCTAGCTTCATCCCGTCCCTTCCAGGTATATTTAATTCCTGGTAAAGCATCTTGCTCTCCTATATGGGCTTTTTGGGCTTCTGTTTGTCGTCCGACTCGAAACGTACCCGGTTATTACACATATTACAGATATAGGTAACCTTCTTACCAGGGTCAGTCAGTTTCTTATAGTCTTTGTCTTCTTCTCCCACCTGTGTCTTCTGGCCACAGAGGGCACATCTTACTTCAATCATCTTATCCCTCCTGCGAGGTTTTATTCTATTGTATCAAAAGTGTACAAGTGTGGCTGTCATAAACCTGTCAATATTTATCACTTATTATGTAATAATTTAATTTGTTTGGCTTAAATTTCATAGTTTAATATTTTGGAACCTTTTTTTAAACGTCTGTGTCAAATAGGATTTACCCCAAAGGAAATGACCGAAATCCGCCATAAATCAGGCAATTCCGGTCATAATTCTCAGCTGCTGATATTATTTATAACTTACAGGGTTTCTGAACCTTCTGCAATCTTAAACTGAGATACTATAGTATCAAGGTCGTGAGCCATTTTTTGCAGGTAGTTGGCTGAATCATCTACTTCACGCAAACCAGCCATCTGTTTTTCCGTTAGCTGGCTTATCTCCTGGCTTGCTTTCATAGTATCAGTCGCGGATTGCGCTGTCATCTTTATCGATAAAATGGCGCTTTCGGTACAACTGGTCATTTCCTGACCTGCAGCAGATACTTCTTGAATGCGCCTGCTCATGTCTTTTACTGCTGAGATAATCCTTCCAAAGGCTTCACCGGCCCGGGTTACTACTTCAGCTCCTCCAGTTACTTCAGCAATTCCGCGTTCCATAGCTTCGACAGCTCGCTCAGTTTCGTTCTGAATGTCAGTGATTCGAGCGGCTATCTGGCCTGCCGCCAGTTGTGATTCTTCGGCTAATTTTCTTACTTCCTCCGCCACCACCGCAAATCCTCGTCCTTGTTCCCCGGCTCTGGCTGCTTCAATTGCGGCATTTAAGGCTAAAAGGTTGGTTTGTCCGGCTATTGCGGTAATAACATCAACAATTTGTCCTATCTCGCTGGATTTTACCCCTAGAGTCCTAACAATTTGCGCGGTAGTACCAACCGCATCGTTAATCACCATCATTTGTTTTACTGCCTGTTCTATTTGAACCTCGCCCTGCTCGGCAGTGGACATGGTTGTCTCGGATACCATGGCCACTTCCTGAGAATTGACCGCTACCTGTTGTATTCCGGCTGACATATCGACTATTACAACTCTGGTATCGCCAGTCGCTTTAGCCTGTTCAGAGGCGGCATGGGACAACTCTCGGGTTTTTTGGTTTAAGCCCTGCATTACTTCAGTACTTTCATTCATTCCCTTCGTTAAGTTCTGGCTGGCATCATATACACTTCCGGATAAATTTCTCGTTTGGCCGATTAACTTTGATATCTTGTCCATCATTAAGTTTAATGAAGCTGCTAGTCGGCCAATTTCGTCATTATGCTTGATGTTAACTTCTCTGGTAAAGTCACCTTCGCTGGCTCTTGCCATAACAGTTTCCATTGATTTTAGAGGTGCAGATACCGTTGATGCAACGTACCAAGAAGCAATAATGGCCAGCAGAACCGCTAACAGCGCAAACAATATCATATTATGGGAGAATTTTGTTGCCGCGTCTTCATAGACAGTAGCAGGAACCCCTACATACCACATCCCTATAATCTCGTTGTTATTGTTTTTCACCGGACGGTAAGCCGTAATGTTTCTTATCCCGGCTACATCTGCTTCACCTAAATATATTTTTCCCTTTTTCAAAACCTTATCTATAACTTCAGGGGCCGCGGTGGTACCGACTGCTCTTTTCCCTTGTTTCATAACATTAGTGGCTACCCGGGTATCTTTGTTGAAAATAGTTACTGTATCACCGGTAAGAGATCCTATTTTGTCAACTATGTAATAGTTGCCCTCCATCAGGGTGTTGCCTTTGTATAATCGCCCTTCGCGCAGTTCCCACTCACCAGGATAGCTTTTGTTAAGGTATTGGCCGCCCAATCTCAAGTCAGCCTTAAGTTTTTCTTCGGCGGAAACAATCATCTTATCCCGCATGGTTATAGAAGAATAGTAGGCCATTGCACCGGTTACAACTAGTGAGGCTAAAGAAAAAACCAAAATAAGCCGCAATTTAACATCAAACTTCAATATCATTTTATCAACTCCTAGTGCGAATGAATTGCAGTAAGCTCCACTATTTCGCCGCATCGTGGACAACGGAAGTTGCCTTCAGCATCAAGTTCTAAGTCTAATATCGAGGCTATCCATTTCTTATTGATGTCTCCCAGCCATAAATCCTCAATACCGCTTTCATCCAGGTTTATGCCTCCCAGTTCCCAGCGGGGTAAAGTAACCCAAACGCTAAAAAGGAATCTTTCCCACATCCCCTGAAAACGCTTCAAGTTGAATACTGCAGTCGATCTTTCCAGAGTTTCTATTGCCTCCCGAAAAGTCTCTGCGTTCATTAAAGTTTCTATAATGTACTCCGCACCAATATTGCCCCCGGTTGCATCCTCGATAATGCTGTTTATCCCCGAGGACCAAGATTTAATGATACTCGTGTCCGTCCAATATGCAATATCGTCCAACTCCAATTGTCTTTCCACCTGAAGGCTGTATCTGACCTTAACTATTCTGTCCGGGTTCTTTACTTTTGCCAGACTAATCAGGTGATCATTGACTACAAATCGATCATCACTGGCTGCTATGGGAATAATCTTGTCCCGGTAAACCCTGGCACGAAGTCTGGATGTCCCTTCTATCACCTCCAATGCTTTTTCTAATAGTTCCGCTCCAAATAGGTTTAGAAACCCATACAAGTATTTCATTATCCGTCTGGTTATTCGATCCTCTGGAAAACCCATTGCTCGGTCTAAATCTTTTTCTATCACTTCAACAGCATCGAAAGGAATCTTTTGTTGCTCCCAGGCCTGTATGCCTTTTTCTACGGCGCGTTCCAAACTGCTAATGGCCAATGCTTTATTTCCAATATACAAAAGGGTCTTACCCTTACCCCATTCATGGTGAAATTGGTCGGGTTCTTTCTCTATTTCGTTGGTGAACCATTTAAGTGCTTCTTCGGCTTTACCATCTGCCAACATGCTCCAACCGTCATCCATTAACTCGATCATGCCTCCCGCGCTGTAACAGTTATTTTATCTTAATCCGTTATTCTATGGCTTTAATATAAAGAACCCGGCTGTAATTGAATACTCCTACCACATTTCCCCGAGCATCGTAAAGATTGGTTGAAGTATTTCCCCCGGTGTATACGACACTATCATCTCCAAGTTTTAACCCCCGGACGTACCCTTTCAATGTGTGTCCTCCCTCAAAGGTTATCTCCACCCGGGTAAGAGAAACGGTTTTTTTACTGGCTTTTGGTTTGTCAATTTGAGGAAATTGGCATCCTGTCATAATAACTGCCAATATGATTAATAAGGCCAGTAAGGCCGTGGTTTTCTTTTTCAAATCTCACCCCTCCTGGAGTTAATTCGTCTGTGTCTCGCGTGTTTTACTCCGAACAGTTCTTTACTCTTATCGGCCCATTTGGTTAATCTTGCATTTACCAAATAATGCACACTCTTGCTTGTATATTCTGCATTCTTCTCGGTTTTACCTGCAGGAACGTTCATAATGATTTCAATGGCATCGTCAATGTTGTTTACCGCCCATATATGAAACTTGTTATCGGATACAGCATCAATTACTTCGCGGGCCAGAATCAGGTTTTTAACATTAGTTTCCGGAATTATTACGCCCTGATGCCCGGTTAATCCACGTTTTTCACAAACTCGGAAGAAGCCTTCGATCTTTTGGTTTACACCGCCAATGGGTTGAATCTCCCCATTTTGATTAACTGATCCGGTTACGGCAATTCCCTGATTGATCGGAACCCCAGAAAGACTGGATATTATAGACAGAAGCTCGGCGCTGGAAGCGCTGTCTCCTTCTATTCCTCCATAAGTTTGCTCAAAAGTAAGGCTGGCTGAAAGAGACAGAGGCCGGTCTTGAGCATATTTTGCCCCCAAGTATCCGCTGAGTATAAGGACACCTTTGTTATGAATGGTTCCGCTCATTCTGACTTCTCTTTCTATATTTACTACCCCTTTTTCACCCGCAAATGTTTTGGCTGTTATTCGTGAGGGTTTGCCAAAATAGTAGTCTCCGACCGCATAAACGGCTAATCCGTTTATTTCGCCCACCTTCGAATCGGATGTATTTATCACCAAGGTGCCTTCATCAATCATCTCTATTAATTTTTCTTCTACCATATTGGACCGATAGGCCCGGTCCTGAATAGCCCGTGTAATATCCTCGGCTTCTATAAGGTCCTTCTTCTCATTATCAGCCCAGGCGTTAGCCTCAGTGACAATATCCACCAGACGGCCAAAATCGGTGCTTAATTTATTCTGGTCCTCTGAAAGCCAGGTTCCGTAATCTACCAGCCCGGCCACCGCTTCTCTGGTTAGATGGCGCAGCCCAAGTTTCCTGGCAACGGAACTAGAAAAACCAGCATATTGATAAACTGAGGCATCCGAAAGATTCATCTCATTATCAAATTCCGCTTTTATCTTAAACAGCTTTTTAAAATCATCATCATAGTTGCTTAGGATATGATAGGTTTGATGATCACCAATCAGGATTACTTTTACGTTCAGCGGTATTGGCTCGGGCTGGAGCGTTTCTCCGGCACCAAGGCTAAGGCTCTTGTATATACTTTCTATAGTTAGTTCTTGGTTTTTTAAGACCCGTTTAAGTGCATCCCACACCAATAAATTCCGTAACATATCCATAAAGTTTATGATCAAATATCCGCCGTTAGCGCGATGCAAGCTGCCACCACGAATCTTCGTGAAATCTGTGGCTAAAACCCCAAACTCGCCTTCATATTCAATACTGCCCATTAAATTAGCATAGGTCGGGTTGTTTTCAATAATCACAGGAGCGTTTTTTAGTTCTGAATTGTCAACCAGCAGATTTACCTGGTACCGGCGCGTGAGATGCCTTTTATCAAGACGTTTAAATATAACCGCGGAAACCTGTGATTCTTCGGGTTCCACGAACAATTCCGAATTCTCGATAATGTCTAACTGCATATTTTCAAGGAATACCACTACTTTTTCGTATTGACGGTAATTATAAAACTGATCCGCGAAGAAGGCAGCAGTTGCCTGTCTTATGGTTTCCTGTTCCAGCAATCGTAAGCGTTCTTTTAGCCCTCGTTCCAGTTCTTTATAATGGCGTATCGCTTCATTTATTCTTTCCTGGACTAGTTTTCCTTCATTTATGTATTTATCTTTTTGTTCTTCACTCAAGCTGGCAAATTGATCTGAGGTTAAAGGTTGACCGTCCTGCGTGGGAACAGTAATGATTCCAGCCTGATTTCGGGTAATTGAAAACCCGTGTCGATGGGCAATCTCCTCTATATGGGTATACATTTTAGTGGTATCTTCGTAAAATTTGGTCATTATCTGGTTCTTAACAACTTCAATGTCCTCGTTATTCAAAGCCTTTGGAATGGCCGTGGTCAACCTGCGGAAAAGAGTTTTCATATCACGCGTAAATTTTTTGCCCATTCCTGACGGCAGCTGTATAGTTAACGGTCGGTCGGGGTTCTGGAAATTGTTCACGTAACACCAATCAGAAGGGCCTGCACAGGTCGAAGCTTTTTTCTTAACCATTTCCATGGCCAGAGTGTTTTTGCCGGTACCAGGCCCTCCGGCTACGAAAATATTGTATCCGGGACTTTTCACGTTCAGGCCA
>JBLMZW010000216.1:0-5432 GCA_050259035.1 Chitinophagales bacterium
CGAGGAGACCAGGAAGAGACAAACCAAGTTTTACTTTAATACCAGGGCAATTATATCGGCCAAACAACTGGCTGCATCGGAAGCTAGTTGTTCCGGCAATTGGTCGGTACCGATTTCAAAAAGCAAGGCCCTGGGGTAAAGGTCTTGATTATAGTTGCCGTGTCCGATGAATATTCCGCGGATTAGGTCAGGATATGCTTTATCAGCCTGAGCCTTAATCTTTTTGGCAAATTGAAGATTGGTCTGGAAGTTAACATTCTGTTGTCCTAAAACTATCATCATTTTGGCTGACTCGACACCGGTAATATAAGTGAAATAAGCATTGGAAGGGGCTGAATCACGGTGGATATCAAAGATAGCATCAGGCCTTCTCTTAAGCAATTGAAACACCGTTCTACGTGAGCGGGCATAAGCATTAGCATCGTGCGGATCATGGGTAGTGAAATTATGATCAACATTTATTCCGGCATTGCTCAATGCTATTCCCATGGCTTCCCCAACTCTGTAAACAGCGCCATGTCCAGGTTGGGAAGATACTCCCTGAGTAGGAATAAATGACTCGTCAGAATGAGTGTGATAGATTGAAACCAGCTTGCTGCCCTGTGCTTTCGCAATGCCGGTCATCCAACCAGATATTAAGGGAACTTTGTTAACAGCCTGTTTTTCATCTTCCAACTTGGCGTAAGCATTCCATTTATCAACACTGTCGATACGATAGTGCCGGTTGTCATGGTCAATAAACTCGTCACCTGAATTTATCGCAAACCCGGTCTGGAGTATCGGTGTGCCATACTCATCATACATGGTATAATAAGATCCACTGGGCGCCTCCAGTTGACTGGACCGGTAGGGAAGAATTTTAGGCTGAGGCGTTGTCCCCCTTAGCAAGTTTAGATAATATGCAATGGCAACAATAACTGCCAGCAGGGCAAAGTATATCCAAACCTTTCGTAAAGTCAATATTCCACCTCCTGGACCTTTGCCTTCTTAATCTTTAGGATTTCCCGACATTGAACATAAATTAATGTTAATATTTAACGCGGAAGAGATATAAAAGAAGAAATGAATATCATGTACAATGTTTAGCCAATTATGGATTAATCATTGACCAGGTATGTTGCATTAATAAATAAAAAATCTAATTAACAGTGAATTTTCCTGTTTTTTCGAAAGGATTCTCATGTAACGATTAAGAATAATAAACTAATAGACTATCTCCGAGCCTAACAACCTACAGCAGTTGCCATGGTTTTAGGCCGATAGGGCGAGGGAGGAAACTTTCTCACCTCCCATGGGGAAAGGAGAGCTATTGCATGGTCGAGTTCCGGCCTGGGCTTTCCCGGGTACGGGCTTTTTTTGTACTTCAGTGAAGTATATCAGTTGCCATATTTATGGCAACTACAGAGGAATGAAGTACTGCTAGGCGCGCGCCAAGGGAACTGATAATGGCGCGCCTATCTTGTTTAGTTACGATAGTTTTCAAAACAGTACGGAGGTTAGAATTGGATTCGATCATAAGCTTTTTACTATTACAAAAAGATGAAATGATGCAAATTGTATGTCTCTCTCTTTTTGTATCCGGCTTGGCTACCATTCTTGGGTCTATGATAGCCATACCGTTGGGAACCTGGCTCGGAATGACCGGGTTTCCCGGCAAAAAGGTTGTAATGCGGCTGGTATATACCTTGATGGCTTTACCGCCTGTACTGGCTGGTTTAATAGTATACCTGCTGTTGTCCCGCAGCGGGCCCATGGGTACTTTAGAACTGTTGTTCACGCCGGCGGCGATGATAACTGCACAGTTTCTGTTGGTAACGCCAATCGTAACCGGGCTGGTTGCAGCTACAGTTGCGGGCAAGGAGCGGCAGGTTTACGATCAGGCTAGAAGTCTGGGGGCCAGCAGGGGGCAGGTCATGATTACCATAGTAAAGGAATCACGTACCGGAATAATAGCTGGATTGATGACCGGTTTTGGCCGGGCTTTTGCCGAAGTTGGGGCGGTTATGCTGGTGGGAGGCAATATTCTTCATCAGACCAGGGTATTAACCACATCCATAGTGATGGAAACCCGCCAGGGTAATTATGAATTAGCTATTATGCTGGGCATTATTCTCCTGGTAATTTCTTTTATCGTCAGTTCAGTTGTTCTGGCCAATGATGAAATGACTTTATCCTGAAGAGGTGGACCATGCTGGTATTTGAATTACATGAAGTATCGAAAACTTATAATAATAAAACCGTCTTAAACTTGCCCAGCCTTTCGTTTAATAAAGATCATATCCACGCCATAATCGGACCTAACGGCGCCGGCAAAACAACACTGCTGCGGCTCCTTAACCTGATAGACCGTTCAGATACAGGCTACATTAAGTTTATGGGAGCCCGGGTAACGGGAACAGAAAACGAAAGAATAGCCATGTCCAGAGACATGTGCATGGTATTCCAACGCCCATACATGTTCAGGACCAGTGTTTATAATAATGTTGCTTATGGGCTAAAGGTCAGAGGGCTTTCCTCTAAAAATATTCGAAAACAGGTAGTAGAAGCATTAGAATTCGTAGGGATGCAGGATTATATCAACCGGCTCGCCTATCAGATATCCGGTGGTGAAATGCAACGGGTGGCTTTGGCCAGAGCTTTAGCTTTAAACCCTAAAGTACTTCTCCTGGATGAGCCTACAGCTAATCTGGACCCGACCAGTGTACAGGTTATTGAAAATATCATCAGAGCTTGTCGAGATCAATACGGAACCAGTGTAATTGTGGTGACTCATAATCTGTTTCAGGCAAAGAGGCTGGCAGATGAAACACTATTACTCTATGCAGGAGAACTGGTAGAACAACGTCCTACCGAAGAATTTTTTTCTTTCCCCAGAGATAACCGCACTCGTCAATTCCTGGACGGAACCATGGTTTATTAGACGCTTTCCTAATTAAAATATCTACCTTTCAAATTCACTTCCAGACCTGCTTTAGGTGAACCCGAATTTTTCTAATCAAAATTATGAATAGTTTAATAAGGTGTTCGACAAAGCCAAAGGACCAGAAGGGCGCACCGCTTATGCATATTTATATCTGCCTGAAAAAACCGAGTCAACAAATGTCATAAGCTAGATAAATTTGGTTTAAAATGGCAGGAGGAATTACAAGATCAACGAGGAAATAATGTAAATAATGACCAATAATAACAATAGGGAAAACCAACAGAAAACAATCCAGTATAACCAGAATACATAATGGAGGAGTAATATGTCCGCCGTAATTAAACCCGAATTCGACCATTCAACGGTTGAAATAGGAGATTATTTATCATCTTTATGGGAAAATTCCCCTCTGGGAATTCTGGTTTTTGACCAGAATTGTTTTGTAATCGACGTCAATAGGACCTACCTGGACTTCTTTCAGATACAAAAAGAAGATCTTATCGGTCTTTCTGCCATTGAAGCTCTAAATCACATTTACCTTAGATGGGATGTTGAGGGAGCTATTGAAACTGACGTTAAAGGCACTTACTGGTATTATGGCTTCGGAACGTTAAAAAACGGCCGAAAAGTAAGAGCCAAAATAAGGGATATATCGCTGTTCGATTCGGATAATAAACAAATCCGAACTATTAGAGAAGTTGAGTTCTTAGATGATGATTTGGAAGAGGATGCTGTTAAGACGAATAACACGAGTTCCTATGGTTTAATGAGCCTGGTAAGAAATTTGAGCGACATAGATATATTCGCCAACCATAGCAAAGCTATTCTTATCCTGGATTTGAATATGAGAATATGTTATTACAACCGGCATTGCCAGGAGATACTTGGGCTAAGAAAGAGAGAAATGCTAAAGAAATACATTTGGGAACTGGCATACAATCATGTAGTATCTACCGACATAAATGTAACCAACCAGGAAGTTCTTAATGGTACCAGCGAGAGTTATCGACAGAAAGGGCATGTGGCCTTAAAAGACGGGCGTCACCTGGAAATACTGTTTGAGATGTACCCTATACGTTTGAACAGGAAGACTATAAGTGGGATACTTCTGGCAATAGAGAACATTGATGAGGAAAAGCAGAATCGCCGCAACGAACTGAGGAACCGTTTCAATCTGATAGGAGAAATGTCTGCTAATCTGGCCAATGAAATCCGCAACCCCATGACTACTATCAGAGGCTTGGCCCAGATTTTAAGTGAGAGGTATCCTCGGGAATCTTCCCACTTCCAACTCATCATGGAAGAAATCGACCAGGCAGACCAGGTTATAGCCGCTTACCTTAACCTGAACCCCAATCAACCTTCGTATTGCGAATATCTGGATATAGCCGCTGTCCTGCGTGAGAGTGTCAATTTACTGCTCCCCGGTATTTTCACTAACAGTGTCCGCGTTATTCTGGATAATTCCAGGGGGGACGAATATGTGGTATGGGGTGACCGGCAGCAACTGAAACAGGCTTTAATCAATCTTATCCTGAACGCCATGGAAGCCAGCCAGCCAGGTCAAATGATCAAGGTAACAGGAACTCGCCAGAACGATCACTGGATTGCGGTTATTGCAGATTCGGGATGTGGCATACCCGAAGAAAAGCTTGATCGTACATTCATGCCCGGTTATACCACTAAAGAAAATAGAAAGGGACTCGGGTTGCCGGTGGCTCTGAGAATAATTCAAGATCATAATGGGGACATCTCGGTAGATAGTATCGAAGACCAGGGAACCAAAGTTACTATCACACTGCCACTGGTTAAGAACGAACAATAAGACTTATTTCCAGGCCTTCAGGTACTGAGCCTGCTGGGTCGAAAGTTTATCAATTGTAACTCCGATAGCATTCAAACGCAATTTAGCGACCTTTTGATCTATTTCTTCAGGAACGCTGTAAACCAGAGGTTTTAACTGGCCAGCGTTTTCTACTACGTGGAGCAGGGAAAGAGCTTGAAGGGAGAAACTAAGATCCATAACCTCCGCAGGATGGCCATCGCCCGCGGCCAGGTTAACCAGCCTACCGTCGGCCAGAAGATAGACTCTCCGGCCATCATGGAAGGTGAATTCTTCAATATTGTTTTTAATCGTGCGTCTGGCTGAAGTCATATTATAAAGATCGGGCTTACAAATCTCAACATCGAAATGTCCTGCGTTAGCCAGCAAGGCCCCATCTTTCATGAGATGGAAATGCTCTTTACGGATAACATCGATATTACCGGTCACTGTTATAAAAATATCGCCCAGAGAACAAGCCTCTTTCATAGTCGTAACTGAAAAACCGTCCATTAGTGCCTCGCTGGCCTTGATGGGATCGATTTCCGTAACCACAACCCTGGCTCCAAGCCCCCGGGCCCTCATGGAGACCCCCTTGCCGCACCAACCATATCCAGCCACCACAACTGTTTTCCCTGAAACCACCAAATTCGTAGTGCGCATGATACCATCCCAGACCGATTGACC
>JBLMZW010000217.1:0-17599 GCA_050259035.1 Chitinophagales bacterium
CCCAGACCGGTTCATAAGCAATAACCAGATCAGGTGTAAAGGGTATATCTTTTAAGCCAGCTTCCAGCTGCCGGCCTACTATTTTAGTTGCCTGTCCATTATTTCTTTCCTCCAGGGTTTCGCCAACGCAAAGGACAGGCTTTAAACCCCCGGATATAGCCGCCTTGATTTTCAGGCAGATGGTGTCATCATTCTCTTTTAATATCTGGCGTCTTTCTGAATGACCAACAAGTACATATTCGCATCCTAGGTCTACCAGCATGGGTGCAGATATTTCGCCAGTAAAGGCCCCATTCATCTCCCAGAAGAGGTTCTGTGCCCCGAATTTGATTCCGGTTTTTTGCAGCACATGGAGACAAGTATAAGGTACCAGAAGCAGTACCTCTGCCTCAGGATTCAGAGAAAGGCCTTTCCAGGTCTCTATGTATGACCAGGCCTCTGCTGTTGTCTTGTGCATTTTCCAGTTGCCCGCTATCAGCGGCTGACGCAAAATTTTCATCCTACCTTTTTCTTTAAGTAACACCCCGCTACCCCCGGAAGTTCTCGTCCTTCCAGGAATTCCAGAGTAGCTCCCCCTCCGGTTGAAATGTGGGTTATTTTATCCTGCACCCCTACATGAAATACCGCTGCCAGAGAATCCCCGCCGCCTACAACACTGACGGCATGGGTCTCAGCTACAGCTCGGGCTATCTCCTCGGTGCCCAGACTAAACTGTCTTACTTCATAGACTCCCATGGGACCGTTCCAGAATATTGTAGCCGCTTGCTTTATGCAGTTGCAATAACTTTGCACGGTTTGAGGTCCAATATCAACAATCATCCATTCCGGAGGTACTGCCTCAACCGGAACCGTTTTGCTCTCGGCTTCGTCAGATATCTTCTCAGTAATCACGACATCGATCGGAAGGAATATCTTAATACCCGCTTCCCCAGCCTTCTTAATCAGGTGCCGGGCTGTATCAAGTAAGGAATCCTCGCACAGTGATTTACCGATATCTAACCCACTGGCTTTGAGGAAAGTATTTGCCATTCCTCCACCAATTATAATAGCATCCATTTTAACCAGCAAGTTCTCTAATAAACTCAATTTGTCACTTACTTTAGCTCCACCAACGATAGCCACCCGTGGCTTTTCCGCTCCTTCCAGAACTTTTTGCAGCATGGAAACTTCCTTTTCTAAAAGGAACCCGGGATAGGCTGGCAGTATCGCAGCTACACCCGCAGTAGAAGCATGGGCCCGGTGAGCAGTTCCAAAAGCATCGTTAACATATATATCAGCCGACTCGGCCAGGCTTCGGCAGAATTCAGGGTTGTTTTTCTCTTCTTCAGGGTGGAATCTCACGTTTTCAAGCATTACAACATCTCCTGGCTGCATGGCATCAACTATTTTTTGAACCTCGGGGCCTACGCAATCAGGAGCTTTAACCACTTTCCGCTTCAACAGGAGTCCCAGGTATTCGGCCAATTTATCCATACGATAACGTTCGACCGTCTCCCCTTTGGGCCTTCCCAGATGGCTGGCGACGATTACTTTCGCACCCTGGTCTATAAGGTACTGAATGGTTGGAATCGACGCCCGGATGCGAGTGTCGTCGATAATGTCACCCCGTTTATCTATCGGAACATTAAAATCTACTCGAACCAGCACCCGTTTGTTTTTAACATCTACATCTCGTAAGCTTTCCATCTCAGCACCTCCATTAAAGACCGCAAGAAGCCATATAACATATAGCATCAACAACCCGATTGGAGTATCCCCACTCGTTATCGTACCAGGCAATGACCTTGGCCATATTACCGGCTACCATGGTTGATAAGGCATCCACAATCGCTGAATGTGGATTGCCGTTGAAATCCCGGCTGACCAGTGGCAGTTCACAATACTCGATAATTCCTTGCATCCTTCCTTCACTGGCCTGGCGCAAGGACTGATTTATCTCTTCAACACTTGCAGTTTTACTAAGGTCAACAACCAAATCAACCAGGGAAACATTTGGAGTTGGAACTCGAATAGATGTCCCGTTAAGCTTGCCGTCCAATTCCGGAATAACCAGCCCGATAGCTTTGGCCGCTCCAGTAGTGGTTGGAACTATCGACATTGCTCCCGCACGCGCTCGTCTCAGGTCTTTATGTTCAAGGTCAAGTATACGCTGGTCATTGGTATAGGAATGAATGGTCGTCATAAGTCCTTTTTCTATCCCGAAGTCATCATTTAGAACCCGGGCTATCGGTGCCAAGCAGTTGGTGGTACAGGAAGCATTAGATACTACCTGGTGCCGGGCCGGGTCATAATTCCGGTTATTGACACCCATTACCATGGTAAAATCCATTTCGCTTCCCGGAGCAGTGACCATTACCTTGCGGACATTACCTCTTAAATGCTTGCTTGCACTGCTGCGTTTGTTAAAACGTCCGGTGGCCTCGATGACCACATCAACCCCCTGATCGTCCCAGGGAATCTTTTGCGGATCAATTTCAGAATACAAGTGTATTTTAGTAGAACCGATTTCGAGGCAGCCATCTTTTCCGGCAACCGGCTGTTGCCAGATCCCATGCACCGAATCATATTTAAAAAGATGGGCACAAGTATCTGGGTCACCTATATCGTTTACTGCTACGACTTGAAGATCTTCCCGGGCAAGAGCTACTCGGGTAACCAACCTTCCAATTCTGCCAAAACCGTTAATACCTACTCTAACCGTTCTCAACACCCTCTCTCCAAAATAGCCCTGGCTGCTCCCTCATCCGTAACCAATATCCCGCCGGGATGGCTAGAAAGAACCGATTCTATGGCACGAGCTTTATTGCTCCCTCCTGCCACTGCTACCACCCGGGGTATACTCCGTAAATCCTCGAATTCCAGACCAATTCCGGGCAAACAATATACTATCTCTCCCATTTGATTGAAATAATAACGGAATGCCTCTCCGACCGCCTTCTTTCCTTCCATTATCATCAAGGCTTCATCCGGCAGCCCACGCCGGCAAGCCATTTCCTTGGCAGATCCTATACCATGAACCAGGATGTCACATTTCTTCAATTGATCCAGAATCTCCGCGACTCCCGGATTGCCTATCAATAACTGAATGGTTTCTTCATTTAAACTGTCAGCAATGTGAAGCAGACGATAGTTAGCCCCAATTGCCTTGGCGATACGGGCGGCGATAACATTGGCCTGCTCTTCCATTTCCTCACCCAGTCCGCCACGGGCGGGCAAAACTAAAACCCCTTCGCCAAATGGCTCGGGGGTCATGGCGCAAGCCATTTCCGCCAGGGTGGTGCCTCCAGTTACCGCGAGTGTACACCCGGGGAACAGAAGACTTCTAACCAATCTGGCAGCGGTACGGCCTAAATCTTTTTTCGTATAAATATCTGTATAACTATCTCCCGGCACCAAATGAACATTCTCCAGATGAAAACGCTGGCGCAGGTTTTCGGCGAGACTGCCCAGTCCCTCCACGTAGGGAATGACCTGGCCAATTTCTTCTAGCAGTTCAACTCCGTATCCGGTTAAGATAATGC
This sequence comes from Chitinophagales bacterium, assembly GCA_050259035.1. Lineage (GTDB taxonomy): Bacteria > Bacillota > Syntrophomonadia > Syntrophomonadales > DTU052 > JBLMZW01. The sequence continues at coordinate 3,522 of JBLMZW010000217.1, forward strand.
CGGCAGGGGTAATATCGACGATACCTTTTTCCTTAAGCAGTTCAATTTCGGCTCGAGCTGTTCTTTCCGAACATTTTACTCGGGAAGCGATTTGCCTGCGACCAATAGGCTGGTTATAAAGAATCTCTTTTAGAACCCGGTACCGGATTCTAACCACATCCAACGCCTCTGGAGCCAGTCGTTCCAGACCTAACAAGAGACCTTGAACATCATTTATAGGGACAGTTTTGTCTCTCATGGCCATTTTTGTCCCACCTCGCTTAAAAAAGCACGTAAAATGACACACATATCAAATATATTATATCATAATTAATGATCTGTGCAGCTATTTGTTAATCAAATTTCATCTCTTGAACCAGAACTATGTCCTCATAGCTGGCGATATCTTCAAAAAACGATTGATTTGATTTTTAAACGTAATTATATTTTTATTAATGTTAATACCTCTTCCGCTGGGAAGTAGAGGCAATTCCTAATTCAGTGCGGTATTTTGCAACAGTGCGGCGGGATATCTGAACTCCGTTACCTTGAAGCATTTCTGATATGTGTTGATCACTTAAAGGATTAAGCGCATCTTCACTGCCTATTATCTCTTTAATAGTAAGTTTAATGCTGCGGGAAGAGAAACGTTCGTTGCTTACTGCCGATTCCACTCCGCTGCAGAAGAAATACTTCATTTCAAATACCCCTTGCGGTGTCTGAATGTATTTATTGGACGTGGCCCGGCTGATAGTTGATTCGTGCATACCTACCATCTCGGCAACCTGTTTCAGGTTCAGAGGTCTTAGATATTTTACTCCCTTATCCAGAAAATCACTTTGAATATCAATGATACACATTGCAACCCGCTGCAATGTCATGCGACGGTGTTCAATGCTTTTAACCAGCCATACCGCTGAATTTAATTTATCCTCCAGGTACTTGCGAACTTCCTTGCTAAACATACCTGGTTTCTTGATCATATCGCGATAGAACTGGCTTATTAACAGTCGAGGAGAGTCCCCGTCATTGACCATAACGATATATTCGCCATTTATTTTTTCCACAGTCACATCTGGAACAAGATAGCGTACATCCCCCGCGCTTCCGTATTGTCTTCCCGGTTTGGGGTCAAGGGTTCTAATAATATCCGCAATTTCTTGAATGTCTACGACCGTTGTTTCTAATGTAGCTGCTATTTTCGCTAGCTTCCCCCGGGCCAAATCTTCCAGGTGGTGACATACGACTTTCTCAATCAGGGTATTAAGCTTTCCTTCCTGGCGCAACTGAATTAACAGACATTCCGTAAGATCACGTGCCCCTACACCGTAGGGTTCAAATGTTTGAATCAACTGTAATACCTTTAAAACAGCATCTTCGTTAACTCCTAAAACTTCTGCTGCTTCAACTATACTGATGGTAAGGTACCCATTGTCGTCAATGGAGCCGATAAGGAATCTCCCGATATTAAGATCTTCTTCCTTTTCGAGACTGATATCCAATTGAAAAAGGAGGTGTTCATGCAGAGTAGGAGCGACCGCCAGATAATTCTCGTAGGTCTGTTGTTCCTTATTCTCCCGGTTAATGTACCCAATATCGCTGCGATCCAAAAAATATTCAGTCCATTCCGGTTCCGGTCCTTCCTCTTCGGAGCTATCCTTTTCCGCCGCAAGGTTTTCTGACTCTTCCTTAATTTCCAGAATCGGGTTTTGCTCCATTTCTTCCTGTAGATACTCCCCAAGTTCCAATGACGACATCTGAAGTATAGCAATAGCCTGCCTTAGCTCAGGTGTCATAAGCAGTTTTTGTTGTTGTTCTAAATTTAACTCATGAACAAGCCGCACCTTCCCTAACCCCCTCTGACCAATATTTCTACATATATGCGGCCTTTCCTTCTAGTATTCGACTTAATACGACGAGAAAACATTGCCAATATTTTATTTAGTCGATATTTTGCAATAATTGTCAGTCAGTTTTTCCAGGCCTCTCATCCGATAAGCCACTGCAGATTTGCTTAAGGGTGGATCCATTAGTTCCCCTAATTCTTTTAAACTGCGATCGGGATATTCCAATCTTAAAATCGCTAAATCCCTAAATTTTTCCGGAATACCCTCAAAACCTACCCGGTTAACCATCAGATTAATTAAGCCTACCTGTCGCATTGAGGCTTCAACTGTTTTTTCCAGGTTGGCAGTTTCGCAGTTCACCGTGCGGTTAACCTGATTTTTCACGGATTTAATTACTCGAACATTTTCAAACTCCAGCAGAGCATTAGCTGCTCCTGTCATCCGCAGAAAATCAACAATCTGCTCCGATTCTTTCAAGTATAATACTTCTGTTCCCTTTCTGTGGGTTGAATGAAAATTAATACCCAACCCCTGAGCCATTTTTACTACCGCACCGCTAACCTCGTCACCCGGAAAGACGATTTCCATGTGATAAGAACTCTCCGGTTTGTTTATAGATCCTCTTGCCAAAAAAGTCCCTCTCAAATAAGCCCTTTTACAGCAGCGGTTTTTTACCAGTTGACTGTTAATGCCAAATAGAAGATGGTTTTCCTCATCCATCATTCCCAATTGCCGCAATACCTCAAGATGCTGTCGATCCAGGTGAGCATTTACCTGATAGATTTTGCTGGTGTTAAACCTTTTTTTGCTTTCCATAATTACAGTTACAGGCATCTCGAATAGACTCTTAAAAAGCTTAAAACATTTACGGGCCACACTGGCATTTTCAGTTACTATGCTTATTCCCATGTTGTTCTTGCCCGCTAACTCCAGGCCTCCATTTAAGCGAACCAGGGCAGACAATTCAGCTGCCTGACAACACCTTTTTTCAGGCATGAGACGAGCCAATTCATTTCTGGTTTCACTCGAGAAAGTTCCTGCTACCCCACCCACATCAACCCCTTACGGGAATAAATTGTCTTCATTATAGCGCGGGCCAGTTCAGCCGGTTCATGCCAGGCTACATCATCTTTCCCTAACAAGGGAGCGTAAACTGGAGTTACTCCGGTAGATAGTATTTCTTTATGGTCCAGTTGGACTGGTTGGGCTCCGTCGGCCAGATACCTGCCCAGCCGGGCTTCGTCGATTACTTCGTTGTTGAGTATTACATAGTCTATAGTTCCTTCGCCCAGATAACCCAGGGTGGTTTTAATATGATCAGCAGCGGTGTAACATGTAGTTTCCCCGGGCTGGGTCATAATATTTACCGTAAAAATCCGGGTAGCTCTGGTCTCTCTTACCGCTTCGCCAATTTCTTTTACCAGAAGGTTAGCAATGATACTGGTATAAAGACTGCCGGGGCCAATTATAACCGCATCGGCTTCCCGGATTGCCGCCACCGCTTCCGGCAAAGCCCGGCAATCGGAAGGGTTAAGTGAAAGCTTTTCTATTTTTCGCCCAGCTCTGGTAATAGCGGTTTCGCCTTTAACAATTGATCCGTCATCCATTATAGCTTCCAGGGTAACCTGCTCCAGGGTTGCCGGAAGAACCTGCCCCTGAACCGCCAGAACCTGGCTAACCTGTTTGATTGCTCCGACGAAATCTCCGGATATATCAGTAAGAGCGGTTAACAGGAGGTTGCCTAGATTGTGCCCCTGTACGCTGCCTTCTTTAAACCGGTGCTGAAAAACCTGATCCATCAGATTCTCAGTTTCAGCCAGGGCCACCAGGCAATTTCTAATATCACCCGGAGGCAATACCCCTAACTCGCCCCGCAGAATGCCTGAACTTCCCCCATCGTCGGTCACAGTCACAATAGCCGTCAACTTGCTGGTATACTGCTTTAATCCTTTTAGTAGTACCGATAAGCCCGTCCCCCCACCTATAACCACGATTCGGGGCCCGCGCTTTTTGGTAATGTCCTTTTGCAGAAAGTCGTAGACGTTTACCGGAGTGAAAGGAGATAAGGTCTCCATCATACCTTTAAGACCCCAGCGAAAGCCAAAGTAGGTTACTATAAACCCCAGACCAGCCAGGGCTACCCCATGCTCCCATCGGAAGTTGGAAAGATCGATAAAATATCGATCCGCTATGCAAACCAGCCCCAGAAAAAATGCTGTTTGTCCCAGAGCCAGTAATCCAATCCATCTCCTGGTCCAGGTGAAATTAGTCATCCACCATAGCGGGTTTCTCACGATTTTCTCTCCCCATACTTGTCAAGATCCCGGTGTCTTATTATAGTGCGGTACCCCAGTTTTTGCATGTAGGCTCCGATATAATTCGTAACAGCCACTGAACGATGCTGGCCCCCGGTGCACCCGATAGCCAGGACCAGATGGGTTTTTCCTTCCTTAACGTAATTGGGAAGGAGGAATTTTAGAAAGTTGGTCAGGCGCCGCACAAAGCTTCGTGTTAAATCCGAGTCAAATACGTACTTTACAACATCCCGGTCCATACCAGTAAGATGCGCCAGCCGGTCCACATAGTTGGGGTTAGGCAGGAAACGAACGTCTAAAACCAGGTCCGAATCGACAGGCAGCCCGAACTTATACCCGAAGGATACTGCGGTCACGGTTAGTTGTCCATCCAGGTCCTGTTGCCCGTACAGCCGTACCAACTCGGCCTTTAGCTGGTGTACGTTCATGTTTGAGGTATCAATTATGGTGTCCGCCTGGCCCCGCAGTTCCTCCAGCATTTTCTTTTCGGCGGTTATAGCGGCGGGGAGTTCGCCATCGGCAGATAATGGATGTTTACGGCGAGATTCCTTAAACCTGCGCAAGAGCACATCTTCGCTCGCTTCCAGGAACAGAATCCGGTAGTAGATTCTCTGGCTCTTCATCTCATCCAGGGCCCGAGACAGATCATTAAAGAATCTTCCACCCCTGACGTCTACCACGAACGCCACCTGACGAATCCTGCCTTCTGCCTGGTTGCTGAGTTCGGTGAATTTTGCGATCAAGGCGGGCGGCAGATTATCTACGCAGAAGTACCCCAGATCTTCGAGGCAGTTAGCCGCCTGGGTCTTCCCCGCACCTGAAAGGCCAGAAATAATCAGGACATTAAGTCCGTCCTCTTGCTTCTCCATTGTTTCTCCCCCCCCAAGTCACTATTATGAACCCTCTCCGGTGGAATCTGCAATTTTTCGATAACTTCGGCTCCATAATCCAGAACCCCTATAGTATCAAAAAAATGACCGTCGCTATCAACTATAAAGTCTACTCCCACCTGGTAGGCGGTTTCAATATCATCAATGGCCGGAAAATGATGCGCACAGTTGATTTCGAATTTGACATTTTCCCGAACGCAGGCTTCTGCCACTTCCTCAACATCTACCTCAAAAAACAGCCCGGGGTGGGACAGAATATCGACTGGATGATCGTTTATAGCGGCTATAGTTGCCTTGGTATTGGCATTGATCGCCTGTTCCTTCATTCCTTTGCCCAGGTGCCGCAGGTGGTTACGGGCAAAAAGCTGATACCCGTCCTTTAAGTTGCCCGGGATAGAATAAGGGTGCAGCCCGCAAATCAATACATCCAGTTTGTTATATATCTTTGCCGGAACATCGAGATTGCCCTCTAAGTCAATAATATTGGCTTCGGCCCCCGCCAGAACTCTAACCGGGGGGTTTTCCAAGTTATCTATTTCTTCCTGCAACTGTTGGTAGCTGTTGAGATCGTCTACCCCCAGTACCAGTAAATTCGGCCCATGGTCGGTTATCGCAACCTCAGTTAACCCCCGGTGCCGTGCTGCCTCCAGTACCCCGTAAAGTCCTTCCTGTCCGTCACTGTAAGTTGAATGAGTATGATAGTCTCCCACAAATTTCAAAGCAGTCTCGCCTCTAAATCTTTTTAAGTTCTTGCTCCCAGAGAGCAAAACAACCCATTAAACCAGCCATACCATTTAATTTCACCGGAAGCACCTGCAAGTTCTCCCATGACCGGTGAAATGTTCGCTGTTCAATCTCTCTTTTAACAGCAGCGAAACATCGCCCGGTCAAGCTGGCTAATCCTCCCCCAATCACAATGGCGTGGGGGTTAAACATGTTTACCAGATTAGCTGCACCTATTCCCAAATAGGTAAAGGCCTCATTTAAAATTAATTCCGCTTCTTCATCGCCCTGGTCTGCTGCCTCACCCACCAGTCTTGCGTCAATTCTTTCGAGATTATTATGGGCTAGTTCCATCATCCTGACCCCATATCCCTTTAGCACTCTTTCCTTAGCTTTCCGGGCTACTGCCGATCCAGAAGCCAACGTTTCTAAACAACCCCGGTTTCCGCAGTGACAAATTAACCCTTCAGGGATAATGGTCATGTGCCCAAATTCACCTGCGGTTCCATCAGCTCCCCGGTGAATCCGGCCGTTAATAATGATCCCGCCTCCTACTCCCGTGCTGGCAGTTAAATAGAGCATGGTAGGGAAACTTTCTTTATACCCGTAAAGATACTCGCCAAGTGCTGCCAGGTTGCCGTCGTTTTCCAGCCATACCGGTACTCCTAATGACTGTTGCAGCAACCGGGCAAGTTCTATATCCTTCCAGCCCAGATTGGGGGTATCATAAATATACCCTGTTGCCGTATCTACTGGCCCGGGGATACCTACCACCAGGCCTGTAAGTTCCAACCCTTCACTGCATGATTCCATCAGACTGGTAATGCTCCCGGTCATGCGTTTAATTGTCTCAGCCATTCCAGTCTCAGCCCGGGTGGCCATTTTTATGGAATCCAGCAGTGTTCCGTCCTCATCAAACAAACCACTCAGTATTTTAGTCCCGCCCAAATCAATTCCGGCGAGGAGTTTTTTAGTCATTACTTAACCTCAACCAGATTGTACTGGCGCGATCCTAACCCTAGTTTTTCCGCATGCTCCAGTTGATAATGCCAGTGTATGCCTGGATGAACCGCCTCAAACTTATCCTTTCCCTGCTCCAGATTTTCTATGACCGACCCCTGGGCCGGCTGAGCACGGTTTACCAGGTCAATACAGGCCTGATCGATAGCTACCGGATCTTTTCCGGCCAATATCCCAATATCTTGAACGATAGGCTTGTCGTTAAATCCATAGCAATCACACTCAGGGCTTATATCAGTTACAAAGGTAATATATCCGGTTTTGCCTTTTTTGTTGGTTAAAACACCCATCGTGTATTCTGCCATTTTTTCCTGCATAGCCCGGGGAGTAGTGCGCCAACTTATTCCTATCGCGTTGTGAGGACACATTACCACACATTCACCGCAGCCCAGACACTTCTTTTCATCCATAAGAGCTTTCTTTTTGACTACTTTAAGCGCTGATGCCGGGCACCAATCGCTGCATTTCTTACAACCTTTGCATATTTCCTCATTCACACGGGGCAAAACATCAGAGTGCATCTGCTGTTTTCCGTTACGCGACGCACATCCCATGCCCACGTTTTTAAGGTTTCCTCCCGCACCGGTCATCTCATGACACTTGAAATGTGTCATAACCAGCATGGCATCAGCATGATAGATTGCACTGGCAACATCGACTTGTTTAAAATGTTCGCCATTAATCTTAACCTTAACAAAGTCAAGACCCTGCAACCCATCGCCTATTACCACGGGAGCACCAACCACAGCGTAATCAAACCCGTTAAGAACCGCACTCTCCAAATGATCAACCGCATTACCCCTCTTGCCATAATAGAGGGTGTTGGTGTCAGTCAGGAAGGGCCTGCCTTTAAGGGACTTTATTTTATCAACCATTCTACGCACATACGGTGGTCTGATATATGCCAGGTTACCTGGCTCGCCAAAGTGAATCTTAATGGCTACTAAATCGTTTTTATCGATAGTCTCTTCCAAACCTGCCTGATGAAAGAGTCTTTCCAGTTTGTCCATAAGATTGGCCCGGTTCCCGGCCCTTAGCCCGGAATAATAAACATCGGCTGACATTTTGGTCCTCCTTTTATCAATCTATGCGGGTCTTTTGTTTATAGTATCCCTTTGTATCAGCCGCTAGTATCGAAAGGAATTCAGTCTATTTTTAAAAACCGGCTTACCGCCTTAGCTACGCCATCTTCATCATTACTTGCAGTTACAAAATCCGCGGCTTCTTGAACCTCTTTAGGAGCATTATTGACCGCGACACCGATTCCGGCCCATTGCAGCATGTCGATATCGTTGTAGCTATCTCCCAACGCCATGATCGATGTCCGATCGATCCCCAGGTATTCGCTGACTGCTTTCAGACCGGATGCCTTAGTCGCACGCAGATTCATCACTTCCAGGTAATTAGGTTTGGATCGGGTTATATACAACAGTCCGTCAAACTCTTTTTTTAGGTCTTCTTCTAAACGCTGCATCAATTCAAATTGGTTTTGAACTATAATAATTTTGGTTGGTTCCTCCTCTGCTATTCTCCTGGGAAGGTCCGGTTCTATAACCGGTTCCACCCCGGCTAATTTCGAATAAATGATTCCTTCCGGAGAAAGCCTTTCCATGTACAGGGAATCATCCAAGTATGTTTGATAGTGGTAACCATATTCACGGGCTGCCTTAACAACTTCAAGGGCCAAATTGCTGGGAACAGGCTGGTAGTATATAGCCTCGTTAGAGATAGCAGTCTTAACCAGTGCTCCCTGGTAGGTTATTAACGGAACCTCCATCTCAAGTTCCAGGGCATAGGGGCGAGCAGATCGATACATTCTTCCAGTAGCCAGGGTTATCTTAACTCCCGCATCTCTGGCCCGACCCAGGGCATAACGACAGGACTCAGAGATTCGCAGTCTGGAATCCAATAAAGTATCGTCAAGATCGATAGCAATTAGTTCAATGCTCATTTATGCGCTGGCGAATCCTTCACAAAGAAACTCACGATGAAGCTAATAATCGACATTACTAGGGCGGAAAAAACTGCTGCCCAGAATCCATGGATATCAAAGCCCTTAACCACTACGCTGGTTAACCAGAACATTAAGCCATTGACCACCAGGGTAAATAAACCCAGGGTAACCACATTGATGGGCAGCGTCAGTAAGAGGATTACCGGCCTAATTATAGCATTCACGATTCCCAGTACCACTGAGCCGACAATAGCACCCACCGCGGTTACATTAAAACCATCAATAAGATAAGCAGTCAATGCTAGGCCCAAAATGTTTAATATCCATCTTAATAACCACCGTGGCATATCACTAACCTCCCCGAATGTATTCTTCCTTTTACAATTGTACCAGAATCAGCCGGAGCATGTGGACAGACTGCCTTTTTTTCTCTATGGTGATCAGTATCTTAACCTCGTGATTGTGTCATCAATATTGGGTGAATAGAAAGAGGATCTTTTCAATGCGAGATGATTTGCACAATAGGACGGTTATGGTGTCAGGAGTAAAGGATGAAATGTTTATATTGAATCGAAGTTGGAAGGGTTAAGCAAGGCAAAGGACGAAACCCTTGCCCTGCCAACCGAAGGCTTATTCTCCGAGGGTTGTATAAAAATCCCGAAATGCATTGCGCATCTGCCAGAAGCCGATCCCGGCCAAGTTGTGTTCCAGGGCCAGAGCGTACTTTTCATTCAAACTTACCTGGTTTTCATACCAGGCTTCATGTTGATTTCCACTTGCGTCCCAATACTTGATATAGGGGGTATAAGTTGCACTGTCCCAGCGCTGAATTGCACCATTGGCAATCAGTTTGTCCAGGCTGTTCTGGTCCAAAGTTTTTCTATTATTATTCGCCAGGTTCCAGTCGTAGCCATAAGTTCCGATCCCCATTAAAACCTTGTTAGGTGGGATATAGCTAACGGTATAGTCAGTTACATCCTCAAACCAATCCGTGGGTGAAGAAGGGCCCGGGTTGCTGAAATGGTAATCGTAGGCCATAACAACCACAAGATCTGCTGCTGAACCAATCCCGGCATAATCATAACCCGCATGCCAGGTTGCGGTCTTCGCTGTCCGAGCCGGAATAGCCACCGAAAGGACACGGTTATCCTGGTGTAGAACAGCTGCTAAATCACTTAAAAAGACGACAAAATTGGCTTTATCCTCTTTGGGGACATTTTCCAGATCGATATTAATACCATCATAACCAAATTGAGCTGCGTGTTGTCTTAAGTTGTTGATAAGCACATTGCGATTATCGGGGTTGCTTAGCAATTGATGGAGTTTAGCTTTTCCTGCAGCATCCCAGCCCATTAAGGCGACACTGGCATGAATTTTTATCCCGTTTTGGCGTGCTCTGGCCAGAGCGTTATCCCGTTTCTGGGCACCGCTGCTGTTGTTCCAGTATTCATAGAACAAACTTCCATTCCCGTCCGTTTCCAGCCAACGGAAGGCCACATCAGTAACGCTGCTGTGATCCAGAAGCTCTGGAGTTCCGTAGTAGTAGTATCCCATAACCCTGGGCTTAGCCGTAAAATTGATGATAGCAGTTTGCTCGCTGGGTTTCCATCCTACAGTAGCACCTAAGGCCTCGGAAAAAACCCGAAGTGGTATGTAGGTTCGATCTTGGAATGCAAAAGGCGCTACATCAATCGTTTTTTCCACGCCATTTACCAAAACCCGTCTCTGTCCCAGAATGAAAACAACATTGTTCTGGTTGCATGATATAGTTACTTGCTGGGATGTGCTGTCCCAGGCAACTTGGCCCTGTACAGCCGGGTCCTCAACAATGAACCGCAATGGCAGCATTACCCTTCCCTGAACAACCATGCCCCCGGGTTGGAAGTTTCTGACTTGACCATTAATTTTTACTTTCACTGCCTGACCTGCGTCTATGTACCCGGGGTAAAAGCCAAAAGTCAAAACAAGCGTTAACAACATAATACATATTTTTTTCAATACACTATCCCTCCCAGGCGACATATTCTACATACCATAGAGAAATCCCTTGATGCAATTAATTCCAGCCAGGGAGGATTTAATATGCTTATTGTCAAATATGTATAAGTATGGACCATTAATCTTAATAGGGTTCCTTGTTATTTAGTGTTCCAGGCAGCGAAGGAGGTGATATGGTGTCGTACAAGATAGTCATAAGAGCCGTTTCCAATTCGCGACCAGGTAAGAACCCGGATTTCACAACCAACGACGAATGGGTTTGTCTAACCAATGAAGGTTCAGAACCAGTTAACATGGAAGGATGGATTTTACTTAACTGCAAGACCGACAATAAACACTATTATCATTTTTATTTTCCAGCCAGTATCGAGGGCCATGCAATGAATTTAGAGCCTGGCCAGTCAGCTTTTGTTATAACCGGATCAGGGAAGGACTGTGTTGTAAAGTCATCAGATGGACACCCGGACCAATTCATGTTTTACATGAACAAATCAGAGTTTATCTGGAACCAGGCCAAGGATCAAGTTTACCTTTACAAATACCTTAAAGATAATAACAAAGAGATCTATGAATTGGTTGCCCGAAAAGAAATCACTGTAGGATAATGAAGGAACTCCAAATGGGGTGCCAGTTATAATCTAAATCAAGATTACCGGGAGACGTTTTTAGCCTCCCGGTTTATTTTTAGTTAAGGGTTTTTCTGTTTTGGAAAAAGATACTGAAGTCATTAATTGGTATATGTAGAATATTGTCTGGAGTAATGACAGCTAGTACCACGACCTCTTCACCGGAATACTCCTCCTGGTAAGATCCCATAACACATACGGTCATCTTAACACCTTCAAAATAGACCGTGAAAAGGTCGCCTTTATTCAATCTGATCGCCCCCAAATCATACCATCAACCACTACCTTCTTTACTTTTGATCGGACCTCCAATGGATGCCCGTCATATATTACCAGGTCAGCCTTTTTACCAACCTCAATGGAGCCGAGATCTTTTTCCAAGCCCAATATTTGAGCTGGCCAAATAGTCAGAGATTTTAAAGCCGATTCCTCATCAAGACCCGCCCGGGCCGCCAGCGCGGCACATAAACCCAGGTATTGTATGGGTATTACCGGATGGTCAGTTATCAGGCAGAATTTTATACCTGCCTGTTTCAACACCATCGCATTTTCGAATCTAACCTCTTTTAGCTCAACCTTGGCCCGGTTGGTTAAAAGAGGCCCCAAGCACACGGGGACTTCTCTTCGGGCTATCTCATCAGCTACCAGAAAAGCTTCCGTACCATGCTGTAAAATCATATCGAACCCAAACTCATCCTTAATGCGCAGTGCGGTCAAAATATCATCGGCGCGGTGCACATGTAAAAGCAACGGAGTCTCCCGGCGTATTACCTTGATCAAAGGATCCAGTTTAAAGGTTTCGACCGGGTTTTCGGGGGGGTGGTCGACTGCACCGCGAGCCCTAAAAAGCTGCTCCCGCAGGAGGGCGGCGCTGGCCATACGAGTCTTGGGAGCTTTATTTTGGGTGCCATAAACCCTTTTGGGATTCTCGCCCAGGGCGGCTTTCACTCCCCAGCAGGGGTTCTGAATCATACTGGGAATATCCGGCGCCCAGGTCTTAAAAATTGCGGCCTGCCCGCCTATGACATTCGCGCTCCCTGGAGCAACCATCATCCGGGTTATACCGCCAGAGACAGCGTCGGTGAAACCCTGATCCCGTAGATTAACCCCATCTATAGCCCTAAGTTGAGGAGTGATCGGGTCGGTGGTTTCGTTTAGATCATCTCCTTCCACTCGGTGTACTTCTTCTTCGATTCCGACATGACAGTGGGCTTCGATGAAGCCCGGAACAACATAACAACCACTGACGTCAATGGTTGAACAATCAGGAGGGATGGAGATATCTTTCCCTACTGCGGATACCCGTTCACCGTCGATTAACACGACACCATTCAAAATGGTTCCGTTGGTAACTGTAAAAATTGTTCCTCCTTTAATTGCAATCATGACATACCCTCCCTATAGCACATTCTATGAAACTCGGCTAAAGCCGGTTCTTGTTCAGTCTCTCCATTATTTTCATGGCTAAATGTCCAAACCAGCTTACTGGTGATAGATCAACCGCATCCCGGGGGCAAAGCTCCTGGCAGCAAAGGCATTCTATACATAAATCTGGCGAAATTTTCACCGGTTGCCCCAGATCCTCCTGGGTAATAGCCTGAACCGGACAGGAATCAAGGCACAATTTACATCCAGTACATTTATTAGTGTTACAGGTAGGTTTGCATTGCAGTTTGCTCAAGACATACCTTGATAAGCCCGGAAGCTTCATCTCAAACCAAAAATTATTAGGCAGCCGGAAGTCCTTAACTAATGGCAGCGGAATGGAATCCCCCAGTAAATCGTAATTGTTAAGGTTATTACAGAGTCCTCTTTTTTCGGCCCTGCAAAGGTAAGTTACCCGCGCCGGGTCAAGGTTTATTAGCCGGCAACAAACGGCATCAAGCAATACCGTATTGGCTCCCCCTGCGAGAATTCCCAACGGCCGAGGAGTGCCATTGCCCGGGCCGTTGCCTTCCATCGCCAATACTCCGTCAACTATACTTAACCGTGGGGGAAAGGCCTGAATAATATCGACCAGCAATTCGAAGAAATTGTCCCCGGTGTCAGCCAGCCGATGGTAGTAAGCCTTGCGCATCCCTGGAATTATCCCATATAGGTTTTTTGATGCCGCAGTAATCAGTGTAGCGGTATGGGTTTTAAGTTTAGGCAAATTGATAATTAGATCAACGTCCAGAATTGCGGAAGAAACATCTATATCCTTAAGAAAGTTGCCTTTAATCGGAACTGTGGTGACCCCTGCGGTATCAAAGTCAACTGCTTCAATTCCCAGCTCCCAACAGACCTCCTCGATACCGGAAATCTTTAAAGCACGCGCTGTTCTTGATTTGCCGGCTACAACCCCACCGGAACTGTCTCCCACTAGTACCTGGGCACCAAAGTCTAACAGCTTCTGGGCCAGGACTTTAACCACCATGGGGTGAGTCGTGACCGCTTTTTCCGGTCTGGCCGGAGATAAGAGGTTGGGTTTCAGCAATACCTTCTGCCCGGGCTGTACCCAATGTTCTAACCCACCCAGACTGGTCAGCAGTATTTCCACAGCTTTTTTTACAGCGTTTTCCTCGTAAGATTGGCACCAGGCCAGGGCTACCCTGTTATCCATATTAATACCCCTCGAATACGTGGTGCGAATAAAAAGCGGTACCCTTAATTGGTACCGCCAAACTAACTCTCAGTATATATCTTTATACAATCAATTCAAAATTCGTATCGCTATTTCTTTTTAA
>JBLMZW010000218.1:0-7770 GCA_050259035.1 Chitinophagales bacterium
AAGTCTTTTCTCCCATACGAGGCACGTAAATCTTATCACCATCGTTTACCGGTGAGGCCAGGTTTAATTGCTGCAGGTCGGCATCAGCGACTGGGCGAGCCTGATCCACGGCTTGAAACACCCGATCGCCGGAGGTCATCTGGATTACCCCCGGCTGCTGCACCGCACCAACCACGTAAACAAAGACTTTTTTATCTTCATTTTTTACCGGTTGTTTTTCCTCCTGGCTGGTTGCCAGACTCTCACGCACCGCAGCCTTTTCCGCCTCAACATGCCTTCCGAACTTGTACCCCATAAAGGCGGCCAGTATTACGATAAGACCGGCTACGACCAGGAGTCGGCGATCAAAATCCAGCAAAATGCCACACCCCCTACCAGAATAATTCTTCATTCGACGTTTGTTAAAGTTTTCCTTCTTATGCATCTCCTGGTCGGGGTTGGTTTTTCAAGAAATGGTTATAGAGGTGATTGGAAGACACTCGAGGCCTAACAGATAAGATTAAACGCTGCAGGTAAGATATCCATCTCACAATCAAGGACACCTGGCTGTTCTCCATCTACGTCCAGCAGAACCTTTTGCGTAGATGTTGCCTTTACGTGATGGCCCTGCATACAGGTGACCTCCGGTTTATTAATGTGGGTTCCTTTATAAAGGCCGGGGAGGTTTCTTAAGACATAAGTCTTGGTAACTCCCTCAACGATAACAATTTCAAATCGTCCGCTATCGAGCTGCGCCGCCGGGGCTATCCTCATCCCACTACCAAAGTACTGACCATTGCCCACTGCAATGCACATTATTGGCCCATGGTAACGAACCATTCCGTCTATTTCCAGAGTTACAGTTCGATTGCGATACCCCATTAGACCCCTCAGGGTAGCCCATAAAAAGGAGATAAAACCGCCCAGGACCTTGCTGGTGGTATTTACTTTATCTACGATATCCCCGTCCATACCCATGCCAGCTACATTAATGAAATACCTGGTCTCTGGCTTCCCCTGGTGATTTTGGAAAGTAATCCTGCCGACATCTATCTTTTTGCTTCTGCCTTCAGCTAAAATCTTAGCCGCCAATTTAACATCACGGGGAATTCCAGCCGCCTTAACGAAATCGGACCCGGTTCCGCGCGAAATAATTCCCAGGGCGGAATCGGGATTAATGAGCCGGTCATTCTCAAAAAAACCATTCATAACCTCGTTTAAGGTACCATCACCTCCCACCGAGATAATGGTTTGATACCCCTGCTTCAATGCGTTTCGAGTAAGGATGGTCGCCTCCCCCGGCCGGCTGGTCATCTGATCGTCCAGAATAAGACCGGCCTGTTCCACAACCGCTTTAACCGAGGGCCAGGTGGAACCAGTCTTTCCATTAGATGATGCCGGGTTAACAATTGCGATGGTTTTCTTCAAAATATTCCCCCCTCTCACATATATTAAGTTATATGAAAACCTCTGTTCCGTAAACCCTTTTAGACTTCCGGTTATAATGCGGCAGCAATTTTGTCCTTCTATGCAGTGAATACTTCCTGGTTAAGGGTCCTGGTAGCAATTAAACTGACCCCGGTGCCAGCCAGGTTTTCAACTATTACCTGCCCGTTGGTTACCGGTGCCTGACATGCAATATTATTTACCTCCAGCATACAGGCAATGATAGCCTCTTTGGGAATCTCCCCTCTGGTTTTCACCGGCAGCCGCTTGACCCGTGCCCCAACTATTTCAACTGTACTGGTTAAGGTTCTGGTAGGATTTTTATATTCCTTGGCTGCGTAATCCGAGCCCAGTTTGCAGTTGTTGCCTTCTACCGAGACCACCTCGCCATTCTGAATGCTAAGTTCCAGAAGACAGCTTGCCGGGCATAGTATACAGGTTAAGTTGTTTTGAGTCATGCTGACGCCTCCTTTCCCTCATCCCGGACAACATCTACCCGGATAACGTCACCGGTTAGATCCGCTGCCTGTTCCGGCTTGATTCGGGCTACTACCATTTCCGGAGGTCTTACTACCCGTTCCTTGTGACGAAACAGTGTTTTATCTCCTGATTTAACCGTAACCTGAACCCCGGGGGCCGTCTCCTTCACCCTGAGGTAGAGATTTACCGGTTCATTTATTCGTTCCGGGTAAACCTGTTGAGGTACAACATACTGCACATTGTCCCCAGCTATAACCTTAACGGCCGGGCCTGAAGATAACTGTCCCTTTATAAATCTGGCGGCTCCTATTCCAGCCGCCTCTCCGGTGTAGGTTACGTAATCCACCAGATCATAGACGTTGACCACATTCCCACAGGCAAAAATACCAGATATGCTGGTCTGCATATTGTTGTCGACTGACGGGCCGTGCGTCAATTCATCGATAACGACCCCGGCCTGTTCCGAAAGCTCGTTTTCCGGTATGAGTCCAACGGAAAGAATAACGGTATCACAAGCGACGAAGAATTCTGTGCCTGACAATGGCCGCTGGTTTTCATCCACTCGGGCTATGGTCACTCCTTCAACCCGCTTGCGGCCGTGAATTGCGGTTATGGTATGCGAAAGATGCAAGGGTATCCCGTAGTCTTCCAGGCACTGGACCACATTACGGGTAAGCCCGCTGGGGCGCTCCAGAATTTCATACACCCCTTGAACTTCCACCCCTTCCAGATGCAAACGGCGAGCCATGATAAGACCGATATCCCCGCTCCCCAGAATTACCGCCAGGTTTCCCGGTAGTAAACCTTCTATATTAACCAGACGTTGAGCGGTTCCAGCAGTAAAGACTCCGGCTGGCCGAGTCCCGGGAATTAAGACCTGGGTGCGGGTCCTTTCCCGGCATCCCATTGCAAGTACTATGGCCCCGGCTTCTATGGTGACTATGCCCGATTCGGGGTTAACCGCTGTTATTTGCCGTGAAGCCGTTATATCTAAAACCATGGTGTTCAAGAGGTACTCTATATTTTCGTCCTTGACCATCTGCTGATAACGATCAGCATATTCGGGCCCGGTCAACCTTTCTTTCATGATCTTAATGCCAAAACCATCATGGATGCATTGGGGCAAAATACCACCCAGAGTGTAATCTCTTTCTATCAGCAGGACCTTTTCGGCGCCTTCTCGTCTGGCCGCAACCGCCGCTGCCATCCCCGCCGGGCCGCCCCCAATCACGGCTACATCTACTTTCTTCAAGCTAAATCGCCTCCCGCCCGTTCCTGGGAACAAAAAGCCAGGAACCGGTTCCGTCCTTGGTTATCTCCTCAACCCCAACTCCCATTTCTCGGGCCATTATCGCCGCTACCTTCGGAGTGCAAAAACCGCCCTGACATCGCCCCATACCGGCCCGGGTCCTTCTCTTTACTCCGTCCAGGGTGGTAACCGGTACTTCCCGGTGCAGGGCTTCAACGATGTCTCCTTCGGTAACCAGTTCGCACCGGCAGACTACATTGCCGTATCTGCGGTCAGATTCTATCAGGGCTTGACGTCCGGCATTATTTAAATCCTTAAAATGCGTCTTCTCTTTGCGGATGGGGTTAAAATCCGGGCGCGGATTTAACTCCAGCCCTTCTTCACGCAGTAAGCCTAAAACATACTCGGCAATAGCCGGGGCAGCCGCCAGACCGGGCGACTGGATTCCCGCTACGTTAATCAGTCCTTTAACAAACCTCGAAGGCCGGATGTGAAAATCCTCGGTATAGGTTGCGGCCCTTAATCCGGCGAAATAGGCAATTATATCATCCCTTTTTAATACCGGGAGAAACCCGCCGAATTTATCTTTAATGCGTTCCAGGCCAGTGACAGAGCATGATAAATTATCCTTGTCCGGCACTTCCTCCGCCGTAGGCCCCATCTCTATATTACCGTCTACGGTCAGCATGATACCGCCGCCCTTGGTGTTGGGATCAATTTTAGTTGTCACTTCCGCGGCACAGGAGGAAAAGTGTTTATTCATTTTGCGGTCCAGCAAAAGCAGTTCTCCCTTACGGGGATGAATAGTAAACTCCGGCTGGCCGGTCATGTCTGCCACCTCATCCGCGTATAACCCGGCCGCATTAATGGTATACCGGGTGGGAAAACGTCCGTGGTCCGTTATTACCTCGACTAACTGGCCGTTTTTGATTTCCATTCCGGTTACGGTGGTATTAAGATGGATGTCGACCCCGTTTTGAACCGCATTTTCAGCGTAAGCTATGGTCACTTTATACGGGGAGGTTATGGCACAGGTGGGAGCAAAGAAACCCCCAATCGGCTGTTTCGGCAGGTTAGGCTCATGGGCCAGGACCCCCTCCGCAGTCTTCATTACCTCCACTCCCGGCACCCCGTTGTAATCCGCCGCAGCTTTAATTAAATCCAGCAGAAACATTTCTTTAGGCTCGTCGACTACTCCTAATAGGCCGCACTGGTCGAAGGGAAAGTCCAGTTCCTGGGCCAGGGCCGGGTAAAGTTCCACCCCGCGTATATTCAAGCGCGCTTTCAAAGTCCCGGGCTCAACAAAAATCCCGGGGTGAATCATGCCGTTATTGGCCGTGCTGGTTCCACAGCAGAAATCAGCTTCCTTTTCAATAAGGACAATCTTTAAATCATACCGGGATAATTCCCTCGCGATGCCGCAGCCTACCACCCCGGCTCCGATAATAACCACATCAGCCGCCGGGTGCATCACTTCACTATTCTCGGCCGGAGTCTTCTCCAATTTAACAGGCTCTAGCCCTGGAACCGACAAACGATTAACCACCGAGTACACCCCCGGCAGGGAACCGGCCAGGTGACCGGCCTTAACCACCTGATCCCAGTCTTCGGCTTGCCCCCGCAGAGTAATTATTCCGTCGGTAACCGAGGTTTTTATATTACACGACTTCAGTAACTCATCCCGGGCTAGAGCCGAATCCATTTTTTTTTGCAGGAGCCAATCTCGGCCTGGTCCCGAAGTTGAGGAAGCCCATAAGATCTCGGCCACATCGTACACCGGCAGCCCGGTAACCCGCCCCAGCATATCTTCACAAAAAGCGCAGGCGGTTACAATAGCTTCGGCTCCGCCCTTCTCCAGTTCTTTAACCCGGCGCTGGGCTAAAGCTCTGGCTGCTTCTGGCTGAATATACTCAAACAGCTGACCGGCACCGCAGCAATGAGCCTTTTCACGGTTATACACCGCCTCCATAATCTCTTTTTCCAGAGCCATTCCCAACAGGTGCCGGGGCTCTTTAAAAATACCGGCCTTCCTTCCCAATGTACAGGGATCGTGATAACAGGTTTTCAAATCAAGGCCGTCGAAGGCTAATTTTTTTTCCTCCACCAGCCGTTCCACGAATTGAACCAGGTGTATAACCTCCATATCCATATCAATACCGGCGTCATGATAACGCCGGGTGAAGGAATCCAGGCATTCCGGACAGAGGGTAACAACTGTATTTGCTCCGCTTTGCTTAATCTTATCCCGGGTCATTTCGGCCAGTTTAAGATTGGTGTCCCTTAATCCCCAGCAGCTGGCCGGGAAGCCGCAGCAGGTCTCGTCTTCCAGTATAGCGACCTTTACCCCGGCAGATTTTAATAATTCCAGGGCTGCGTTAATGGCTGCCGGCTTCATACTCCGATAGGCACAGCCGGCAAACAATAAAACATCAGGATTATCCAGTTTCTCAGCTGCGAAAACAGTCATCTGTTCTTTCGGGAAAAGAGTCTGCCACCTCTCCAGATCTTTTTGCATTTTATAGACCGGCTGAGGAGCCAGGCCGCTGTCAACGGCCCGGATCTTATACTCATTCAGCAAATCCGGCACCGCCATGTCCTTAAAGCTGCACCAGGTTTGGCAGCTGCGGCAGCCCAGACACTGGTAGAAAACATCATATAATTCTTTGGATTCGTCTAAATAACCTTTGCCCAGCATTAGAGCCAGTTTCATCTTGCCTGAAGGAGAAGCCGTTTCCTTTTTTAACACCGAACCCGCAGAACAGTCAAAACGACATACTCCCGGGCATATAGCGCAGTTGGCAATATCGACTAAAGGCTGTTCCGACATTATGCTTCCCTCCCCAGTCCCAGTTTCCCGGGATTCATGATATTATCCGGGTCCAGGGCTCTTTTTATTTCTTGTAAAACCTTCATTCCGGCCTGACCATGTTCATTTTCCATAAACCGGCCCCGGTTTAACCCCACCCCATGGTGATGACTGATGCTGCCTCCGGCTTCCCGGGTAGCAAGCATGGCTTTATCCCAAATAAGCCGGTAGTATTCCTCGGCATCTTTTTGAGGTACCCCCACCACCGTAAGATACAAACAGGCCCCATCTGTATAGGCATGCGAGAAATGCCCGCCTACCAAAACTGTGCCAGGTATTTCTTTTAGAGCCGTCGTTGTAGCCTCGTAGACTGCGGCTATATTGGTCCAGGTCGAGGAAACCTCGATAGTATCCACTATGGCCCCGTTCTGAATCAAGGGAGAAGACAGGCTGACATTAAACCTGCTTTTAAACCAGTGTTCAACCGGTGCCTTACCGCAGCTTTCAGCCCCCCATTTCTGGCAGACTCTTTCACAAACCCGGTTCTCGACCTCTACCATTTCCTGAATACCTTCCATTACCAGAACCAGCATCAATTTGCCGCTAAGCTCCGGCATATCAGGAAAATGGTGCCCGGTTTCCGGAGCGTCATATAACCTGACCACCGCTGGTTTGATGTTCTGTTGTAAAATATCACGAATTGCGGCTAGACCGGATTCCAAAGAAGGGAAGGCAAAAGAATTAAAACGTTGGGCCTCAGGTATCGGCCATATTCTTAAAACCGCTTTAGTGACTACTCCGAAAGTGCCCTCCGCTCCAAGGAATAGCTGATCAAGCCGGGGGCCGGTAGCGGTACGCGGTGCGATAGTATTTTTATAAACACTTCCATCCGGTAATACAGCTTCAAGTCCTAGCAGCATATCTTCAATTTTTCCGTATTTGGTGGAAAACTGCCCGGCGGCGCGGCAGGAAACCCATCCCCCCACCGTGGAACACCTGACTGATTGGGGAACATGACGCAGGGTATATCCCCGGGTATTTAGTTCCCTCTCCAGGACTTCCCCATTGATTCCGGTCTCAACCGTGGCCAGATGGCTTATCTCGTCGATTCCCAACAGATGGTTCATGCGTTTCATGTCTATGACAATGCCGCCTTGAACCGCTACTACGCCACCTAAAACCCCGGAGCCCTCTCCATAAGGAATGACCGGAACCCGGCACGAGCTGGCAATTTTTAAGATTTGACTTATTTCTTCGGTCGATTCCGGCCAAACCACGGCATCCGGCAATGAAGGCATTTTGCCTTTAACCATCCAGGATCCGGTTATCGGCCACCAATCCTTTCCCGCCAATAAGCGGTCGGTCTCCAGAACTGATACTCTGGAACCCAGGATACTCTTTAACTCTTCGATTACTTCTTCGCGTTCAAACCTGGTCTCACTGCCATAGGCAATACTATAAGCCAAAACTTCCCTCCCCTTCCCCTAGACACATCCTCCTGGTTAGAGGCCTTCTAATACCGTATTAATTCGGTATAAATCGCTGCGGAAAACGAATTTAAGATAGTAAAAAGGAATTCCTTCCCCGTCATATAAGGTCCTTTCCATAACCAGTACCGGTACGCCGGGATCAAGGTTTAGATATTTGAATTCATGTTCGGTCGGCATTGACGAACCCACTGATTGATTAACTCGGCGAATGTCCACATTTAATTTATATACCAGAAGTTGGTAAAGGCTTGCGGAAAGGTCTTCCTCAGTAAGTCCTTTGACATGGTCTTTTCTAAGGTAGGAGTACTCCATTGCAATAG
>JBLMZW010000219.1:0-6464 GCA_050259035.1 Chitinophagales bacterium
GTATCGCCGCTCCCAGGGCAATTCCAACCAGTACATAGGGCCATACCCGGCGCAAGATATCCACAACATATTGCCGGGCATATAACAACCGGTCTCCCCAGTTCTGTTCCGGGACTATCATCTCAATCCCGCCTGAGTCCTGAGCAATCTCGTATACATAGCCTTCAACGTACTTTTCCAGGTTGAGCCGCCCTATAACCAGCCCGGAGACTATAGCGACCAAAAGCCCGGTACAAATGTAAATAAGAGCGATGCCGGGGCCGAACATTCCCCAGAGCAGGATCAACGCCACCTCATTAACCATTGGCGAAGAAATCAAAAAGGAAAAAGTCACCCCGAGGGGGATTCCCGCTTCGACGAATCCAATAAAGACCGGCACCGCTGAGCAGGAACAAAACGGAGTCACAATTCCCAACAAGGCGGCCACGATGTTGCCAGCGTACTGCCGTTTATAACCTAGAATCTTGCGGGTCCGCTCAGGAGGGAAAAAGCTCCTGATAATGGCCACCACAAAGATGATTATCGACAGCATTATAAAGATTTTTATGGTGTCGTAGATAAAGAAGTTAACCGCATCCGCTAAATGGCTACCTTTGGCCAGGTTGAGCCAGTGGTACGTAACGAGATCGGCGAACCATTTAATCATTTCTTATTCCTTCTTCCGTCAGGCTGGATTTAGACTACTCATTCATAGTCTCTTTAATAACATCATTAATTTGTTTTAAATCAATTCCTCCGGCGAACCGGGGATGCCCGTTAATCGATACAAACGGGAAATTGTATCCCATTCTAACTGCTTTAGCAACCAGGGGATACTTTTCTAGCCCTGTTTTTTCCGTGTCTATATATGTTACGGTTACGATCTCTCCGTAACTGCCGTTTAGTTCTTCTTGTAATTTAACAGTCATTTGTTCTACGGTTGGTCCACAACCGCTTTCGGGACCACATCCCGAAGAGCAATTTCAGCCGCCACTTGCCTTAGCTATTCCTCCGAATATTTCAACTAAAATCTCTTTTTCAGCCATGATATATGCTCCTTCCGCTTACTTTTCTTCTGAAATCAGTTTTTTCAACTCGTCCCGGCCAGGTACCCGGCCGGCGACCTTGACTTTTCCGTTCACGACCAGGGCCGGGGTGGATATGATTTTATATGACATTATCTTTTTAATATCTTCGACCTTCTCAACATCGGCAGCCAAACCCAATTCGGTTACGGCGTTACGAACATCCTTCTCCAACTGTTTGCACTTAGCGCAGCCTGTTCCCAAAACCTTTATTTCCATGAGGCTCCCTCACTCTCTTGTTTTTATATATAATACCACACTTATATAAGAATATGCTTATATAAAGAAAATATGACATGGGGACGCGAGCACTGGTGAGACGTAAAAGGTGAAACGTGAGACGTAAAAGGTGAAACGTGAGACGTAAGACGTTAAACGTGAAAGGCAGATGCGAGAGGCTTCCACGTTTAACTTTTAACTTCTAACGTCTAACTCAGGGAGCCTGGCGAACCCGAAGCAACGCCTCTAAGTCATGTGTAACGTCATCAAATACTTGACGGTCTGAAGCAACTGTAATAGGCTATACACGGTATTGTTTCAATGTATAACTATAAGTTATGAAACCGGGCTGGAAGGAGAGGGAGAATTATGAATATTAACCTAAACAGAATCAAGAAGACTGCTGAAGATTATTATCGCAATGGCGACTTTTACTGCTCTGAAGCTATAGTTAAAACAATTAGAGATGAGTTTGAATTAAAGCTGCCGGATGAAATAATAGCTATGGCGTCCGGATTTCCGGTGGGGATGGGCGGTTCCGGGTGTACCTGCGGTGCTGTCTCCGGGGGAGTTATGGCCCTGGGTTTGTTTTTCGGACGTACCAAAGCGAAAGATGAGAAAGTAGATAAGGCAATGGCTCTTTCCAAGGAACTACATGATTTGTTCAAATCAAAGCACAAAGCCTTATGCTGCCGGAAGCTTACCCGAAAAATGACATTGGGGTCTCCTGAACACATGGAACAATGCATTGCTTTCACCGGGGAAGTCGCCGAAGAGACGGCCCGGATAATTACCCGCGAACTAAATATAGAGGTCAGATAAACCAGGATTAGGTTGGCAGCTTCCTCAAATCATATTCAAGTACAGCCAGGCGAGAGCCTGGTTTTTTGTGTCCCCAGGTTAAGGTGAAAGATGAGACGTGAGATGCCACGACGTTTAACGTTTTACTTCTAACGTTTAACCCCGGCCGGACTGGAACCTGGCGAACCCGAAGTAACGTCCCCAAGATATTGTCGCATTGTCATAGTTATTGTTGTAAAAAGTCAGATAATGTTTTATTATAAATAAGTGAGTACTCACTTATTTTACGAGAGAAGGTTGACGAGATGAAGAAAAAGCCGGATAACCGTGAGACTGACATCTTAAAGGCGGCTGCTAAGGTCTTCAGCGAGAAAGGCTACGCCGGGGCTACCACGAAGGAAATAGCCCAGGAGGCCGAGATATCGGAAGGTACAATTTTCCGATACTTCCCCACCAAAAAATACTTGTTAGAACAAATCCTTCAGCGAATGGCCGATGAGTTCGTTCCTCAATTCATTATTGGTTCCCTTGAATCCACGCTCGAAGAAAGCAAAAGTAAATCTCCCGAAGAAATATTTCGTTCTGCTTTCAGAAGCCGGCTGAATCTTGTGAAAGACAATTCGAATTTTTTCCGGGTAATCTGGGGAGAACTCTGGTTTCACTCCGACCTTTGGACCTTCTACAAAGAAAAACTAATGAATCCGATTCGAGGCATTATTGAACGGTACTTGAGGGAGGGGATTGAAGCCGGGATGTTACGACAGGTGGACGTTCCTGTTGCAACCTGGGTTATCATGGGAATCTTCGCCACCCTGTTCATTAGACAACAAGAACATCTAGGGGATTCGGATAATGATTTTGATGCACAGATTGATATAGATATAGATAGCATTATTGACATCCTTTTCAACGGTGTTAGAAAGGAGCAGTAAATATGAAAAGAGGATGGGTTCGCTCTAATTTCGTTCCCGCTTTGTTGCTTTTAATGATGGGGCTGTCAATTTCCGGCTGCGGCATACCGACCCCCAAGACCCCTGCTCCATCCTTTTCAACAATAAAGATTACCCGTGAAACTATAACTAGCGATTCATACATGACCGGAAAAGTAGAGGCGATAGAGAGCGCCAATATTATCAGTAAGATTCCCGGCAAAGTGGCCGCTGTCAATTGCGATATGGGAACCACGGTTAGTAAGGGTCAGGTTTTAGTGACTCTTGATTCCAGTGATTTAGCGGTATCTGTGAAAGCGGCTGAAGTTAATGTGGATAATGCCCGGGTGGTTTTGGACCTGGCCAGTCAGAATTATGAAAGGGGCCGTGCCTTGTACGATTCGCAGGCCATCAGTGTCGCTGATTACAATAATAATTTCGAAGGCCCGTATTTAAAGGCGAAGACCGGTCTCGATGCGGCGGAAGCCGTCCTGGAGAAGGCGCAAATTGCCTATAACGACTCATTTATTAAAGCGCCTTTCAGCGGAGTAGTAATTGCTAAAAACGTAAATCCAGGCGAGCTGGCGATTACGTCGGTGCCTGTGGTTAGCATGATTAACCTGGATCGAGTCGTGATCAAAGGTACAGTGAACGAAAATCAAATTAATCTGCTGCAAGCAGATCAAAAAGTGGAGGTTACAGTAGATGCTGCCTCCGATCAAGATCTGATGGGAGTGGTTACTCAAATATCCCCGGCTGCCGAAGCCTCCAGCAAACAGTATCCGGTTAAGGTTCAGATTAAAAACCCAGATCATCTTTTAAAACCGGGAATGTTCGGTAAAGTCAAGCTTCCCGAGAGTCAGGTGGAGGCATTTACAGTGCCGGAAGCCGCTATATTGAAAGCCGAAAAAGAACCGGCAGTTTACATAGTAGAGGACGGCAAGGCGGTTAAACGGTTGGTCAAGGTGGGCCCGGTGCAGGGGGGTAAGGTGCAGGTTCTTTCCGGACTTGTTGAAGGCGATACCGTGATTGTTTCTGACACGGAACTGGTTAAAGACGGGCAAAAGATTTAACACCATATGCAGTAAGGAGGGACGTAATTAATGAAAACACTAAAAGTAATCGTTGTGGTTATTGTTATGGTATTATCGCTAGCCGCTATAACCGGTTATTACTGGTATCAGGACCAATATTACATAGCCACGGAGGACGCCCGAGTAGACAGCGAAATCATAAAAGTCAGCCCGCAAGTAACGGCCAAGATCATCGATTTGCCAGTGGAAGAAGGACAGTTGTTGCAGGAGAATGACATCATTGGAAGGCAGTCGGATGTAAGCCTTGTTTCCGGCAGTAACCTTGATCTGGCCATAATTAAGGCCCCGATTACGGGGACCGTCATCAAGAAATTCGCTCATATAGGGGAAATCGGTACTCCTACCGTACCGGTAGTGTATATGGCGGATCTGAAAGCACTGTATATTACTGCCAACATTGAGGAAGATGATTTAATCCGGGTCAAGGAAGGACAATACGCGGAGTATACGATTGACAGCTTCCCCGGCGTACAGTTTTCCGGCCGTGTGATATCTATTGGCGAAGCTTCTACATCTACGTTTTCTTTGATTCCCCAGCAAAATACCGGTAATTCGTACGTAAAAGTAACTCAGCGGATTCCAATTAAGATCAGCATTGATGATTATGAAAATGCCAAACTCCTACCCGGGATGAATGCCTACGTCAAACTACATATAAAGTAGGGGGGATCTGATTATGCCGAATATAGATAATGAACTCCTCCCCCCAGAGCCCAAGGTCCCGTGGGGACTTGTTTTGATCCTGGTTATTGGCGCGTTTATGTCGGTATTGGACACCAGCATCGTGAACGTCGCACTTCCCCGTATGATGGCTGTTTTTGGGGCTTCTTCAAATGACATAGAGTGGATTATAACCGGATATATGCTGGCCAGCGGTGTCATTATTCCTATGTCCGGATATTTGTGCGATCGTTTCGGTCACCGTCGAATGTATGTTATAGCGCTGGTCATTTTTACCCTGGGCTCCGCCTTTTGCGGCCTGGCCTGGAGCACTTCCACGATTATATCCGCACGCATCGTGCAGGCTCTGGGCGGAGGCTTATTGGTTCCCATAAGTATGTCTATGCTGTATATTATCGTTCCGAAAGAAAAGTCCGGTACTGCCCTGGGAGTGTGGGGCATAGCCGCTGTCATGGGACCGGCTATCGGTCCTACTCTGGGCGGCTACCTGATAGATGCCTTCAGTTGGCCGTGGATATTTATGGTGAATATCCCCATCGGTGTATTAGCGGTGATACTATCTTTATTTTTCTTGCCGGAAACCCCTCTCCAGAAGGATCTGAAGCCGGATATTTTGGGGACAATTTTTATCGGAGTTAGCGCTTTTGCGATACTTTTGGGATTGAGCCAGGGACAGGAAAAAGGCTGGTCTTCGCAATATATTGTTACTATTTTTGCGCTGGGCATATTTACTTTAGTCCTATTCGTATTGTGGGAGTTGTCGGCATCGGAGCCTTTAATCAATATGGAGATCTTTAAGAATCCCATAATGCCAGTTAGCCTTATGTTGGTTGCCCTTACTACTTTTCTTTTGTATTCCGTAGTCTATCTAGTCCCGATTTATGCCCAAAACCTGATGGGATACAGCCCGACCAAGACTGGAATTCTGTTGTTGCCTATGGCCCTGGTAACCGGGATCTTTATGCTTATCAGCGGTAAAATATCTGATAAATATGGCGCTCTCGGGGTGGGATTGCTGGGGTTGATTGTTATCAGTATTTTTACATACGTTTTACGCGATTTGTCTCTGGTTACTGATTATGGCCAACTGCAAATACTTCTGGCTCTGAGGGCGATTGGAATCGGGTTAGCCATGATGCCACTGGCTAATGCCGGAATGGCGGTAGTGCCCACCCATCTCGTAGGCAGCGGCTCATCCGCAGGCAATCTGGTGCGGCAAGTATCGGGCTCCATAGGGGTAGCATTCACTACTTACTTTGTATCCGCCAGACAATCCTATCACCTCACTGTTCTTAATGACCAGATAAGCTATTCCTCGGCAACGGCACCGGCCATTATCGGCCAGCTTAAGGCGTATCTCGGTATGAATGGCATTCCGGGTGATGCAGCCCATTCGGCCTCGCTCTACGTAATAGGCAATTTATCACTCAGGCAGGCCTATATGAATGGGATAGATGATCTCTTTGTTGTCCTAGCCCTGGCCGCTTTGGTAGGAATTCCCCTGGTATTTATGCTGTCTAAGAGACGAGTTGATGCGCAAAAAAGGAAGTTGGGAATCGATGACCTCCCACCATCTCAGGGGTCGGCGTCATTAGGACATTAGAAAGCGATGGTCTGGCTATGCTGGGGGACTGTCCATCTGGGTTCGCCAGGCTCCAGCCTAGCCCCGGTTTCAC
>JBLMZW010000220.1:0-5942 GCA_050259035.1 Chitinophagales bacterium
GTAATAATAAAGGCTATCTTTATGTTGCGGGAGCTGCTTTTCCCTGAATATTATGGACAGCGGCAGTTATTAAGTACAACCATTGAATACCATGTAGGTGATCTGTTAATTAAAATATACAATGTCCTGCATGAACAAATTGTTTTGGCTTTAACGTATCAAGCTATAGCGAAGAAAGACTCTCCGGAGGATATTTCGGAAAAGGCCGATAAGATTATTTATCAGTTTTTAAGCACGATTCCTGAACTGAGACGCAGCATTGAACTGGATGCTCAGGCAGCCTTTGATGGCGACCCGGCAGCGGTTGACAAAGATGAGATAATGTTTGCCTACCCGGGAGTTTTCGCGATCAGTGTTTATCGTTTAGCCCACGAATTGCAGATTCTTTCAGTGCCGTTAATACCCAGAATCATGACTGAGTATGCCCATAGTGTGACCGGAATCGATATCCACCCCGGGGCTACGATCGGCAAGAGTTTTTTCATTGATCACGGAACCGGAGTAGTAATTGGTGAAACAACCACGGTGGGCAACAATGTTAAAATTTATCAGGGGGTAACATTGGGCGGATTATCTACCCGTGAAGGTCAAAATCTGCGGGGGGTTAAACGTCATCCGACTATTGAAGACGATGTTACTTTATATTCTGGTGCCTCTATTCTGGGCGGTGAAACCGTAATCGGTAAAGGAGTCGTCGTGGGCAGCAATGTTTTCCTGACCAGATCCGTGCCGGCTGGCACCAAAGTGAGTCTTAAGACCCCGGATCTGATCTTCAAGGGGAGCCCTACCGATAATTCCAATCAAGAAACTGTCGAACTGGATATTTAAAAAACCTATGTTATTGTACTATCAGACCCCGGGTGCTAGAGCCCGGGGTTTTTAATTTCCGCTGCCTTTCCTAATATCGCGAGAGCTTTGAGTCCGTTGCTGCACAAGCTCAACCAGTACTGAACATTTTCCAAAACAGGTTGACAACACATTAAAGATAGATTAGATTGTAACAAACCATAGTTAACCGATAGGAATTATAATAATGGAAGCAAATACTGATTTAAGGGAGGATTAATTGTGGCACGGGACTTAAATAAAACTAAGAAAGGCACTCTTTCAGTTAAAAAGGGATTAGCCCAGATGCTAAAAGGCGGGGTGATTATGGATGTCACTACCCCGGAACAGGCAAAAATCGCGCAGGAGGCTGGAGCCTGCGCGGTAATGGCCCTGGAAAGAGTTCCGGCAGATATAAGGGCTACGGGCGGAGTCGCCCGTATGGCCGATCCCACTATTATTCTTCGGATAATGGAGGCCGTTAGCATCCCGGTCATGGCCAAATGCCGAATAGGACATTTTGTAGAGGCTCAAATTCTGGAATCCTTAGGGATCGACTATATCGACGAAAGTGAAGTCTTAACCCCGGCAGATGAGCGCTTCCATGTAAATAAAGATAAGTTCAGCGTGCCTTTCGTTTGCGGAGCCAGAAACCTGGGTGAAGCCTTACGGAGAATAGGTGAGGGGGCCGCTATGATCAGAACCAAAGGCGAGCCCGGAACGGGCAATGTGGTGGAGGCGGTTAGGCATATGCGTCAGGTTATGGATGAAGTACGCTGGCTTAAGGGGCTGCCGGCAGAGGAGTTGATGACAGCGGCCAAGGAACTGCAGGCACCGTATGATTTGGTCGTTAATGTTGCCAGAACCGGGCAATTGCCGGTGGTTAATTTTTCAGCTGGCGGCATTGCCACGCCGGCGGATGCGGCATTGATGATGCAGCTTGGAGCTGACGGCAACTTTGTTGGATCAGGTATTTTCAAATCCAGTGACCCGGTAAAGAGGGCTCGTGCCATTGTGGCGGCTACAACCTATTATGACGATCCCAAAGTATTGGCCGAAGTATCACACGACCTGGGAGAAGCCATGCCCGGATTAGAGATATTAACCATTGCTCCGGAAGAGAGAATGCAGGATCGCGGATGGTAAAAGTTGATCAGTATCTACAATCAATTTAACAACGAGGAGGAATTATCATGGAGACTATGACTCATTACATGCAGCTGCTGACAGAGAACCAACCCTGGAACCTTATTATTTTTATGGTTATTCCGGTTGTTGCTGCAGAAACTATTGCCATTACTGAACTTTTTATTCTATTTAGTCGTGAACTTCATGGGTCTTTGCGTAAGATCAATCGCGTTACCGGTATTATAGGTGGGATTTATTTTCTGGGCATATTCATTTACCTTTTGGTGAATGCAGTAATTCCGCTTACCGTCAGCGGCGAATGGCGAGGACCAGCGGATATCATTGCAGTGGGGTCTTACCTATCGGGGGTTATACCGCTTTTGGGAATGACTCTTCTAGAGACTGGTTTTATAGGTAGAAACCGAACCGATGAAGAAAAATTAAAGCTTCATGCAACCTTTGTAGCTGTTTTTCTGGTAGTTGCACATGTTGCGATGATCTTTGGGATGCTCAATCCATCTGTTCTGGGTTATGGAGCGGTACAAATGCCACCAATGAACATGTAATGTCAGGTTATGAACAGAGAATATGAACTCTATTGTATGACCTGAATCAGTCCAACTGAGGTGAAATATGTTTGATTCAATATTAATAAGATACGGCGAAATCGGCCTTAAAGGTGACAACCGGGGTTTCTTTGAGCAGACCCTGGTACAGAATATCCAGTTTGACCTAAAGGGATTGGATTACAACATTACGAGAAGTTCAGGCCGAATCATGGTTAGGACTGATGGTGATAATGATGAGATTATTGAGAGACTGAGGAAGGTCTTTGGAATAGTTTCCGTTAGTCCGGTAAAAACTACAGGCTTAAACCTTGATGCTATTATAAATGCTTGTTCAGAGGTTATTGAAGTCAACGATGTTAAAACAGGTACCTTTAAGGTTGAAACCAGGCGAGCCAATAAGAATTTTCCTATGACTTCGCCCGAAGTAAGTAGCCAGGTCGGTGGTGCTTTGTTAGCTCGTCACGGTTATTTAAAGGTAGATGTTCACGATCCTGACGTAACCGTAAGTATTGAAATAAGAAATAAAGAAGCCTCCATATACAGCTCGTACATCCCAGGCCCGGGCGGATTGCCGGTTGGGGTCAGCGGCAAAGGGCTGCTGCTTCTTTCGGGAGGCATAGACAGCCCAGTCGCTGGCTGGATGTCCATGAAACGAGGAATCAAAATATCAGCCATTCATTTTCATAGTTTTCCCTTTACCAGTGAACGAGCCAAATTGAAAGTAATTAAACTAGCGGAAAAATTGGCAGATTACAACCAGACTTTAAAACTGTTTTTGGTCAATATCACCGAAATCCAGGAGACTATTCTCCGGCAATGCCCGGAGAAATATAGAGTAACTATTCTAAGGCGCATGATGTTACGCATTGCAGAAAGAATAGCAGAGAGCAACGGAGTCCAAGCTTTAATTACTGGCGAAAGCTTAGGGCAGGTGGCGAGCCAAACTATCGAAAGTATGAGTGTAATTGGCAAAGCGTGTAACTTGTTGATTCTAAAACCTTTAACAGGAATGGACAAGGTTGAGATTATTAAAATTGCTAAAGCAATTGAAACTTACGAAACATCGATTATGCCATATGAGGATTGCTGTTCTTTATTTTTACCCAAACATCCAGTTACCAGGCCAACCCTGCAACGAGTTTTGGAGGCGGAAAAGGCTGCGGCATGGGATGACCCGCTTCGGGATGCCATAGCAAACGTTGAGATCGTAGATTTTGAATAGGCGGTCAGAATTAAATGGATAACAATGAAAGGTTAATTCAAATGGTGAAGGGGGAGAGTATAAAACTGTCCCCTTTCCACTGTTTTTCATACTCTAGTAGACTGTTCGGAATTATCTTGACCGAAACCCCAGCACGGTGCTAGGCTATAAACGTAGCTGGAGGTGTAAGGAATGAAGCTTTCAACCAAAGGACGATATGGATTAAGGGCAATGCTAGACATGGCCCTGCATATGGATGATGGTCCGATAACGGTTCATAGTATTGCGGAACGTGAGAATTTGTCAGATCGGTACCTTGAACAGCTTTTAGTGCCTCTGAAAAAAACAGGTTTGATTAAGAGTGTACGTGGAGCCCAGGGTGGTTATGTATTGGGTAAGGAACCTAAAAATATTACGGTTGGAGAAGTAATTCGCGCGCTTGAAGGGCCAATTGCTCCAGTTGATTGTGTGAGTGAGGAGTTCCCCGATGAGTGTGCCCGAGCGGATTTTTGTGTCACCCGTTTGATATGGGCCAAACTTCGCGATTCCATAGCCGAGGTTCTGGATTCATACAATCTTGAAGACTTGATGAATGAGTCGAAAGCTCTCTCTGAACGAAACATGTACTATATATAAAAATGTATGATGTATTTACATGGATGCAGGTCAACTGGGTTCCATTCCTGAAGCGAACGCGGATTCTGCCGTTGGGCCCTCCAAAATGGCAATAATTATACATCCAGTACCCCAAGCTTGTTTTTAATATTTATTGAAAACCGTTGGCAAATGTAAAAGAAGGAAATCGTAAAAATGGCAGCGATTTTGATGTTTACCGGATTTTAATGGCCTCAGTTTGCATCCCGTTTTGTTCAATTATGGAGCTGGCTTTAACAGTTACTTCAATCGTCGGAAATATATCGTCCCATTGTTCCCCCACCTGACGCCATACCTCCGGCTGGGTACGGTGAACTATATTGCCCAGGCCCATAATATCTGAATTTAAGGCCTGAATCTTTTTTATGCTTAGATAGCATCTTCGTTCGATTTCCCGGTTAACCCGTTTAGTAATCACATCATAATCCGTTTTATCTAACTTAAGCTCGCCGTCCTCCAACAAATCCCCGTTTCCATGTAAGGTTATTTCAAACCGTATGCGATTGCCATCAATGACTGGTTTAATCTTTGATTTGTTTTTACGAAATACATAGGATACATTCGTGGTCGAACTCTTGAATTTAACTGGGATTACACCCTCATCCGCTTTGCCGGTCAGTATTAAGAGCCCCTGTGTCTCCAGGGGGCTTAGCCAGCCTGTCAGCCGATCGCCTTTAAACACAGCCGAACCCTCAAAATTTACTACTTTCTTTAATGTCTTGTTTTCAGTCGAAGCCTTGTCTCCGCTTGAGCCTGATGAGACATTTTTAGCCGTTAATCCTTCCGGGGGAATGATTGGTTTAAGGTGGGGCATGACCGATTCCTTCCCCGGAGTCACCAGGTCATACAAGACCTGTCGTAAATCGGTTTTTACCACTTTTGAATTGCGGCCGGAACCCTTGGCTATTAATTTGGCTTCTTCATCCGCGCTGGTGTTCTCCATTTCCGGGCGAATCTGAAGGGCATCTAAGGCCGAACCATTGGCAACAACTACCCAGGTTCGCATTCGTAAGCCCCGGTGGCGCATGCAGAAATCCATAACTTCTTTTATCCCA
The DNA here is from genome assembly GCA_050259035.1 of Chitinophagales bacterium. Classification (GTDB taxonomy): domain Bacteria; phylum Bacillota; class Syntrophomonadia; order Syntrophomonadales; family DTU052; genus JBLMZW01. The sequence continues at coordinate 5,433 of JBLMZW010000220.1, forward strand.
TCTCGGGCCAGACTTTCACCAATGACGAAGACCTGGACATGACTTAGGAATAACTGCCGGGGGATGCGATCGTTCCAGTTGCGTACCGCATCATAAACCGTTTTGCCTTCCAGTGAGACTACTATTTGCTGCTCGTTGCCTTTGGAAGGGGCTCCGGTACCCATTACTGAACTTCCACTAGGCTTTGCAGGCAAAGATGCCAGAATGCTAACCCGGTACCCGGGCTGTCCGTTGTAAATTATCCGGTCGAAACCCATTCCGGTATTAATACTAATATCCTGAACCTCTCTTCGGTTCCAACACCCGCCAAGAAACAATGGTATGAGACATATTAGAATTATGATTATGATTGATTTCTTACTGGCTATTCGCATCCGGCTTATCTTCTTTCTTTCGAAGTAAGGCAACAAGTAAAATCAAGGTTGGGAGCACCAGTTCAATTATTAAGGCCTCATAGGGCCATACCTTAATCAAGTAACTCGACTGACGCAAATAGGTATTGTAGTATAA
>JBLMZW010000221.1:0-4091 GCA_050259035.1 Chitinophagales bacterium
ATAATGTTGGCAAGGGAAAGGATATAGAAAAACCGGTAGTCTTTCAGGGCGGGGTTGCAGCGAATCGAGGTCTCAGGAAGTCATTCGCCAAGCTTTTAGGTTTTGAAGTCGAAGTACCAAGGTATTACGCGGTAATGGGTGCTGTTGGTGCAGCCCTTCTAGCAGCGGAGGAAGGCGGAGATGGTAAGTCTTCTTTCCGGGGCAGTGAATTTATCTTAGACGGTGAATTCCAGAACCGAAGCTGGCAATGCCAGGGGTGCCCCAATCAGTGTGAAGTCGTGTCAATTAAAAGGGAAAAGGAAACACTGGCTTATTGGGGTGATCGTTGCCGGCGCTGGGAACAATCACTCAAGCACTCAACACTGCCTCAATAGTGACTTCCATATCGATTCCAACGTAGGTATTAACCGGAAGTGGACCTTTTTCATATTGACAGGCTTAGGATCCAAATTAAGTATTGTCAGGACAACTTATCATGTTGTATACTAACTCATGGTATTCCCAATACCGTAGCTTAGCAAGTAGAGAGGAGTTGAGAGTAGATGAGTAGAGATCTGCTCACCAAGATTATCTTACCGGAGGATAAGATACCCAAGTTTTGGTACAATGTTCAGGCTGATATGCCTAATTTACCGGAGCCCGGCCTTCATCCGGGGACCAAACAACCTCTGGGACCTGACGATTTACTTCCGATATTTCCAATGGATATTATTCTGCAAGAGGTTTCAACAGAGCGTTACATTGAAATCCCTAAAGAGGTAAGGGAACTTTATCGTTTATACCGGCCTTCTCCACTTATAAGGGCTTTGCGCCTGGAAAAAGCTTTGGATACTCCGGCGAAAATCTACTACAAATACGAGGGTGTAAGCCCGGTTGGCAGTCATAAGCTTAACTCTGCCATTCCACAGGCATTTTACAACAAAGTGGCCGGGAAAAAGAGACTTACCACCGAAACCGGAGCTGGTCAATGGGGCACCGCTCTGGCTTTAGCTACTAATATGTTCGGCCTGGAATGCACCGTTTATATGGTTAAGGTCAGCTTCAAGCAGAAGCCCTATCGCCGTTCAATAATGGAAGTCTATGGGGCTGAAGTCATAGCCAGTCCCAGCAATCGTACAAAAGCGGGGCAGGAAGTACTTGCCCGGTATCCCGATTCTCCCGGCAGTTTAGGAAATGCCATAAGTGAAGCGGTAGAAGATGCCGCTGGACGTGACGACAGTAACTACGGTATAGGCAGTGTTTTAAACCATGTCTGCCTCCATCAGACGGTAATTGGACAGGAAGCCAAATTACAGCTTGAAATGGTTGACGAGTATCCCGATGTTGTTATCGGGTGTTGCGGCGGCGGAACCAATTTCTCCGGAATAAGTTTTCCCTTCGTCCCTGATAAAATGGCAGGGAAGAAAGTCAAGTTACTGGCGGTTGAGCCCAGTGCCTGCCCCAGTCTGACTCGTGGAGCCTTTGCTTATGATTTTGGTGATGTAGCCGGACTGACACCTATGCTCAAGATGTACACTCTGGGCAGTGAATTTGTTCCGGAATCGATTCATGCCGGCGGCTTAAGATACCATGGAGATTCTCCTTTATTATGCCAACTAGTTAAGGACGGTATCATAGAGGCTACTGCAGTGGGGCAAACCGCAGTCTTTGAAGCGGCTGTAATGTTCGCCCGAAATGAGGGCATTCTTCCGGCGCCAGAATCATCACACGCCATCAGAGCAGCTATCGATGAGGCCATTAAATGCAAAGAAAGCGGCGAAAGCAAGTGTATATTATTTAATCTCAGTGGTCATGGCCATTTTGATTTGACTGCATACGACAGTTACCTGTCTGGAGAAATGAAAGATGCGGACTTCCCGGAGGAAGAACTGCAAAAGAGTCTTGCCTCTTTACCTAAATAAACACTGACCAGGGAACTTAAATTAAGATATTATAAAGGGCTGTTGATTTACAACAGCCCTTTCTTTGTTGACGACAAGGAGCATAGATATGTTGCACTTTATATAATGTAACCTAAAATGCGGTTCTAAAACGTTTATATACAACTAAAATCAAATGGAGACTTCAGGGAGAACAGGAGTGCTATAATACAATTATGTTTTTTAAGGAGTGGTAAGAAGGGTGGCAGTGAATAAGTTATTTAATCATATGGTTGTTCTCGATACCCAACAATTTATATTTCCTTATTGTAATTGCTTATACATAGAAGACGAGATAAGTTGTGTTATTGACTCCAGTCCGGCACCGGAAGAAATGGAGTATTTGAAGGATAAAAGGCTGGACCTTATTATAAATTCCCACGGTCATTTCGATCATGTTTCCCGTAATCCTGATTTTAAAAACGTAACAATTCTTATGCATCCTGCCGATCATCCTTTAGTAGCATCCGGAGAAGCATATCTTGATTCTTATGGGTTTTCTTTATTCCCTGACGATATCGTTCGTTCATTATACTTACAGGGAATCAACTATCGGAGTCGCCCCGCAGACGGCTGTATAGGCGGGGGAGACAAGATAGAACTGGGACGCACATCCTTTGAGGTGGTCCATTTACCCGGTCATACTGCAGGACATTGTGGTTTCCTGTTTCCTGACCTGGGATTAATGTTTACTGCTGATATTGACCTTGACAGTTTCGGACCCTGGTACGGCAATGTTGATGCTAATCTTGATGACTTGCTGGCTTCAATTGAACTGGTGAAAAGGATTAGTCCTGAGATACTAGTAACCGGACATGGACCCAGCCCGGTGACCGAAAACATATCAAACCGTCTAGATAAATACCGGGATAGGGTATTGAAACGGGAAGAAGAGATTATTCAACTGCTATACCGGGGGAAGAAAACCGTCCGCGAAATAGCATCCGAAAAGCCTATCTACCGGAGATTCCCTGAACCACAGCGGGTATTTTTGCTATATGAATGCATGATGGATTTAAAACACCTGGACAGACTCGAACGATTGGGCAAGGTTATCCGGGAGAAGGACCAGTACTGTCTTATTGATGGTATTAGACCCTCAAACCTCAATCTTGGCTAACCTGGATTAAGATAGCAGAAGGTTTTCTCAGCATCTTATTGATTCTTTATACATTACATGCGGAGGTGGTTACCATGAGCAAACCTGTCAACCTGATTTACGGAGTAAATGAGCGGCCTCCGGCCCTGGTATGTTTTTTTCAGGGACTTCAACAATTGTGCATGTGGTCAGCGGGACTAGTATTTCCAGTTATTATAGCTCGTTCTATCGGGTTGCCCTGGCACGAAGTTAATAACCTGGTAAGCCTGTCCATGATTGCCGGTGGGATCGGAACCATTTTGCAAGCCCTAAGCAATCGTTTTATTGGTTCCGGCTACCTCTGTCCCGAGGGACCAGATCCTTCCTTTCTGGCGGTATCACTATCAGCTGCGAAAATGGGGGGCATGCCTCTGCTATTTGGGATGACCATGTTTGGTGGGGTCTTCGAAGCATTATTATCAAGGCTTCTTCCTCGCTTACGTATTCTCTTCCCAACGGAAGTAACTGGAACGGTTGTAGCAATGGTTGGAATATCGGTTATACCGGTTGCTATGAAAAGCCTTTTTGGAATTAGCGGCAGTGATACTGTTTCAACAGCTTCTGAAGTAATTGTGGGTGTTGTCTCCATTCTTTTGATGGTCGCTGTCAACCTCTGGGGCAAAGGCAGCTTACGCCTATATTCTGTGCTAGTCGGGATAATCGGCGGTTACATATGCGCCCTCTTTCTGGGTGTGGTCACAATAGGTAGTATTCACCAGCAAATTGGGCAGTCCGCTATATTTAAAATACCGTTCTTTCATCGGCAACCGCTCTGGGCATTCAATTGGAGCCTGGTACTGCCCTTTGCCATAGCGACTATTTGCTCGACTTTAAAAAATGTTGGAGATATTACAACCTGCCAGAAAATTAATGATTCGGGCTGGCGAAGAACCGATATGAAATCGGTACAGGGCGGAATAATGGCGGATGCGGCCGCATCTTTTACCGGCGGACTAATTGGCGGGTTGGGACAGGCATCTTACGCTGCCAATATTGGACTTTCATTAGCTGCTAGCGTAACCAGTCGGGTAGTA
>JBLMZW010000222.1:0-26773 GCA_050259035.1 Chitinophagales bacterium
CTAAAAAATCAAAAAGCATTGGAGTAAGAATACCAATTGATTCTATTCCAGCAAATGCCAAGATCACCCTGAGCGCCGTTGTAAAAGCTGATGTACCTGATGCCAACCAGGATAACAACACCGACAAATGCGAAATCACTTTGTTATTGCCTGACCTGACTGTAACGTCAGTCAAACCTGTCGGCTTTATTATTCAAGGATCGCCTGCGATTCTTAACGTAGGAGTGGCAAATCTAAGTAACGTAGCCAGCGGCCGATTTACTATTAAGATTTATCAGGACGAAAACACGAAAGTGCTGGCAAGTAAAGTAGTGGGTCAGTTGAACGGCAGCAAAAACTATTTGATGGCTTTAAAGGTTCCTAAGGACTTCACTCTAAAGAAGAATTCATTCAGGGTGGTTATAGATGCTGACAGCCAGGTAGTGGAAACTGACGAGACCAACAATGTTCTGTATTATCCATCTAAAAGATAATAGTCATTAACAGTAAACAAATAACAAATAAGCCCGCCTTGCGGCGGGCTTATTTTTATGAGGAATACCATTGTATCGGTTAGTTACAAACCGAAATTTTTGGTTAGGCCGGGCATATAATGTTTTAAGGCAAGATTTGTACTGGGAAAAACAAACTAAATATTTCCACAATATATAATTTACAGTATAATATTTACATGGAAAAGTATGGGCCATATATAATAGATATCCATTATCAGATCTAGTGCATTTCCTAATCATAAGTAGCTGATTTGACTTATACCCAACTCTGATTATCTAAGAAACGAAAGCTTTAGATAATTAGGCTTAGGGGGAAGTTCTATATTCGAAATAGATAGAGCCCGTAACCAGGAAATCGTAAGGGAAAGTAAAGGAGGGAGAGTTTTATGGAAGTTAAAGGGAAATGGAAGTCAGGCTTTAAAATAATTCTGGCTATAGCCATAACTTTTTGCCTAATGGCCGTATTACCTGTAGCTGTACAGGCAGCGATAGACGATGGAACCCCAAGCACTGATACCGTAAATATAGATATGGTGAGAATTAACAAAAGCCTGCTGTACCTGACGCCGGGGCAAAGTGAAACTTTAACCGTAATCTCGTTTGGAACAGAAGTAAGCTGGAGCAGCAGCAATACCAGCGTAGCAATCGTTGACGAGACGGGAAAGGTAACGGGGATTGCATTAGGAAAAGCCACCATTACAGTTATGGCCGTTGACGGAAGTTTCGATGAGATCTGTGATGTAATCGTTAACACTGGGGCTGTAACCAAGGTAAGTCTGAATAAGACTGTTTTGACTCTGGTACCAGGACAGAATTACACGCTTAAGGCAACTATAAAACCATATAATGCGATTAATAAAAATGTAAGCTGGAGCAGCAGCGATGCCAATGTAGCAACCGTTGACGAGACTGGAAAAGTAACCACAGCAGCAGTAGGAACAGCGACCATAACAGCTACTACTGAAGATGGCGGGTATAAAGCGACGTGTGACATTACCGTTGTAGAAAGCATAAAGGTAACTAGCGTCGAGTTGGTCACCTCTTTGGAAACAACCGCTGGGGCGATACGTCAGATGTACGCGTACATAAAACCTACCGATGCGACTAATCAGAATGTAACGTGGAGCAGCAGCGATTTAAGTATAGTAACGATTGATCAAACCGGAAAGCTAATCGGAGTAAAGGCTGGCACCGCAAACATCACAATCACTACAGAAGATGGCGGTTTTACTGACACCTGTATAGTAACAGTTAAAGACCCGGCGGTCCTGGCGAACTTCACAATAACCATTAATCTATCCGGGAGTGCACCCGATGGTAATTATACCTGGTCCAGCAGCAATGACGCAGTGGCCATAATTAAAACAACTGATTCGCGCAGTGCTACCGTTCAGGGCGTTTCGGCCGGAACAGTTGTTATTACCGCGGTTTTAGATGGCGGTGGTTATGCCGCTACATATCAGTTAACCGTTACCACCATTCCGGTAACCAGCGTTAGTGTCTACAAAAGAGGAGTAACCTTAAAGGTAGGGGAACAAGTACAAATCAAGGCTTTTGTACTGCCTACTGACGCTTCTAATAAAAGAGTAATCTGGAGCAGTGAGGATACCAATATAGCCACGGTTAGCGATGGCTTAATCATTGCCGTAGGTGAGGGCATTACAAATGTAATAGCGACTACGGAAGATGGTGGTTTGCAGGCCATCTGTAAGGTGGTTGTTGATAACGATGCTGTCCCGGTGGGCGGGGTTTATTTGGATATGTATAAAAATGATTTTGACATGATAGCTGGTGGACCTGCATGTAAGCTATCAGCCTCCGTTTTGCCGGAAAACGCGACTAACAAAAACATTGTCTGGAGTGGCAGCAATTCAGTGGCAACCGTGGAAAATGGAGTTGTTACACCACTTAGTTGGGGGTACACGCTGGCAGGCGCGACTACCGAAGATGGAACCATTGTTAAATATTGTTCAATAGACGTTTGCCCATCATACTGGCCGCATTTTACTAGCTTTCAGATTGGAGGTCAGGAATGTTTGGCTTTGCCTGGCGTTGGGGTTCGCAAAGACACTTCGGTAGTACACATCTGCGCAACAGATGGTTCCTCTATAGATTCTACTGAAGACTTAGCCCGCTTGAAAGGAGCAGTTTTGGAGGTTCCTAACTTTACAAACTTTGTTGGGGTTAGTCAAAATGCCAGTATTAGCAATGGAAATAATAAACTGGAACTGTACCGGTATGTTAATGGGCAGCTATGCTTAATCCCAACAACCGATTTTAGTACCGTCAAACTTCAGGAAGATGATGTAGTATTGGGTCAAATCATGGGTGGGAATGCCGGCTTCGTTTATAAAGTGAAGCTCCTATCACCGGAGAAGCTTTCCAGCTTCACAATAGGGGGAGCGGAGTGTAAATCACTTTCTGGTATAAAGGTATTAGCCAATCAGGATGAGTGGGATTTAGCCCGTTCAGGAGTCGGAGCAGTTCTCGAAGTGGCCGATCTTATTAGCGTAAAAGGGGCAGCTGCTGCAGCTCATGGCCCTGGTGGAACAATAGAATTCAAGTTATATCGAGACGGTAGTCTTGTTGATGTTAGTGACTGGAGCAGTTGTGTCTTCCAAAATAATGACGTAGTGATGGCACAATGGAAGGACGACCCAGCTAACCAGTTTTATAAAGTGACTCTGGTAGAAAATGCTGCACTACAAGGACACGTAACCGGGGTGAGTCTTAATAAAACCAGCTTAAGTCTTACACCGGGAGGACAGCGCGAAACCTTGATTGCCACAGTAACACCTGATAATGCTACCAATAAGACTGTAACCTGGAGCAGCAGTGATGCAAATGTAGCTACAGTTGACGATAAAGGCAATGTAACCGCTGTTTCAGCAGGAACTGCTACAATAACGGTTACAACAGAAGACGGAGGATACACTGCAACCTGTGAGGTGGACTCGGATAACATTGGGCCTCTGAAAGTATGTGAAGTAACCCTCAACAAAACAACACTGACCCTGATTTCGGGGCAAAGTGAAACCCTGGTGGCAACAGTACTGCCCCCTGAAGCGGGGAATAAGAATGTAACCTGGAGCAGCAGCAATACTGGTATAGTAACTGTAGACCAGAATGGGAAAGTGACGGCAATAGCGGCAGGGGAAGCGAATGTAACTGTTACAACCGAAGAAGGTGGGTATAGCGCAAGTTGCCTCGTGACTGTAGAACCAAAAATAATTATTAATCCACCTGAACTGCCATTCTCTTATACAATCCCTGTGGGAGAGACAAAACAAATAACCATTCAATACTATAATGGACAATCGGATTTTACATGGAGCAGCAGCGATATCAGTGTTGCAACTGTTATCAGCAATGGTAAGGCATCCGCTCTGGTTACGGGAGTTGGGGCTGGAAACGCTACGATAACGGCTACGACCGTCGATGGAGGGTATACTTGCTCCTGTCAGGTAACCGTTATCCCGGCTAATGTGCCGGTGACTGGCGTAAAAATCGTTGCACCTAAGGTTCATGAGTTAGGTGCGGGTGAGAGTCTTACCGTAACGGCCCAGGTTCTTCCCGACAACGCAACCAATAAAAACGTAACCTGGAGCACCAGTGATCCATCTGTGCTTAGTATCCAGGGTGACGGGTTAGAGTGCAAAGTAACTGTAGCAGCAACTAATCCCGGAACATATACGGCAGATGTGATAGTGACTACAGAGGATGGGGGCTTCACAGACCAGGCACCATTCTCAGTGAAAATAGGCCCAATGATCAAGGATTCCGATTTGGCAGCTAAAATAGTCTACTGCCCGAATGAGGTTCCCGTAGGATCAAAGGTTCCCATTATAGTAAGTATCACCAACGTTGGCAGCGCGATTTCTTCCAAAGCTAAAGTAGATTTCTATCTGGGTGCCTGCGATACGCCTTGTTTTAGTAAGCAGATCTCGGGCTTAAAACCCAACCGGAGCAAAACCATTATAGCTAGAATCCTTATAACCGGTTCTCCGGAAAATCCAAATACTATATTGAGTGTTGTGGTGGTCCCAGATGTAGCAGATACCAACCAGGATAACAACATTGATAAATCCGGTATAACCTTGCTATTCCCGGATCTAACCATAACCAAGGCTGCGGCGAAGGCTTCTCTGACTTCAGGAAAGACAGCAGTTTTAGCCGTAGATATTGCTAATCTAAATAATGTCGCTTCCGGTAAGTTCGTGATAAGGGTATATGACGGTGATAAGGTATTAGGAGAAAAGAAGGTCCCATCATTGACTGGTACGAAGTCTATTAAGATGGGTATCAAAATTCCGGCAGATTTTGATCCGGCTACCGAGACCTTAAGAATAGTGATAGATGCGGATAATAAGGTAGTAGAGTCCAATGAGGATAACAACATACTATATTATCCTTCCAATAGCTAAAAGTCTGTAACAAAGCATCCTAAGTATAGGCCCACTTCATTAGAGGTGGGCCTTATATTTTCGTGCTTATAGAAAGTTGAATGCGAGTACTGAGAGACTAATCATAGAACGTCGGTCTTATGAGAAAGAAGGGTTCGTTATTACTAGAAGGTAGGATAAAAAATACTGAAACAGTATTTAAAGAGACTAACAGTTTAATAAAAAAATCCGACTCATACATAGGTCTGTGAGCTGTATTTCGGGACCCACCTAATAAAATCTGCCGGAACTGGCAGAGAATAATTGCTCGTTCGACAAGGATTTAGCTATGCCGTGTCGAAGCACTACCTATTATGAGTATACGTGTAAATCGACGTCAATTTATAATAGGATCGGCTTCGGCTACGGTGATTGCCGCATTAGCTCTTTCTGATTTCCTGGAAGGGAAAGATATGGCGAGCAGCCAGGATAACCAGCAACCGGGTGCTGCACCAGATGGTACAACAAATCCGACTAATGACGCTCCGGTGTCTGAAAAAATATCCTGCGATTACGTACTGCGGCAGGGAACAATTGTGGATGGCAGCGGCGGCCAACCCTATCAGGGAGATGTGGCCATCAAAGGAGATGCCATTGCGGCGGTAGGTACTTTCGATATTATGCCGGGCGCAGTGGAAATAGATGCCCGGGGAATGGTTATCTGTCCGGGGTTCATCGATGTTCATGCCCACACTGAAAGCTATTTGGGGGCGGGCGGCAAGACCAGCATGTTCTTGTTACAGGGGATAACCACCCATTTGGGAGGAAACTGTGGTTCGTCGGTTAAGAATGTCGACGAGTTTTTTAAATCAATCAAGGGTATGGGTATTAATCTGGGAATTCTCTCAGGATATAAGAATCTTCGCCAGAGAAGCATGACTTCCCTGAATCGTAAAGCTCGGGCCAGTGAAATAGTAAAGATGCAACAGTACCTGGCTAAAGATCTCAAAGCCGGTGCTTTTGGCATGTCAGTCGGCCTGGAATACTGGCCGCAAACCTTTTCTACCACAGCGGAGTTGATTGAAATCTGCCAGGTCTTAAAGGAACATAACGGGGTTTATTTCACCCACGTCAGAAATGAGTATGACCGGGTATTACAGGCGGTCGAAGAGGCCATCACGATTGGTATGACAGCCGGTGTGCCGGTGGAATACTCACATATCAAGGCAGGCAGGATGCAAAACTGGGGAAAAATGAGTAAAATTCTGGCCTTGATTGATCAAGCTGCCGGCAACGGCCTGGATATAACCGGAGATGTTTATGGCTATAACTTTTCCGGTCCGGATATGGACTACGGGATATGCTCCATAGGTGAAGATGATATAAAGTTGGCCTTGCAGCATCCGCGGGTGATGATCGGCAGTGACTCGGGGATGACTATAGGGCAGAAGCCGACCCACCCTCGAACCTACGGTAATTACCCCCGTATTATAAGGAAGTACTGCTTAACGGAAAAGGTCATACCGCTGGAAACAACGATCAAAAAGATGACCCAGATGCCAGCCGCCCGCCTGGGCTTAAAGGATCGTGGGTCCTTGACCCCGGGCTATAAAGCAGACGTGGTGGTATTCGACCTCGCGAAGATCACCGACCGGTCGACCAGAACCAATCGAACCCTATTGGCCGAAGGGGTTAACTGGGTTTTCGTTAATGGCAAGATGGCTTTAAAGGAAGGGAAGGCCACCGGATGTTTAGCCGGGCAGATTTTGAGGAAAAATGAGGTTATAGGCAAAGCCTGATTAATGTTCCAGTCATTATAGGCAATATTTAGAATAATATCGACAAAGCCCGATATAATTAAATTGGTTGTCCTTGGAGATCTTTTCTAATAAAATATAATTACTATTTCTATAGGAGGTGGGGAGCGGGTTGGAAAACGAAGCACTGAAATTGAGTTCTGACACTGGTTCTATCAAAATAGCCGACGAAGTAGTTGCTACTATTGCCGGTCTCGCAGCAGTGGAAGTTGAAGGAGTTGCAGCTATGAGTGGCAGCCTGGCCAGCGGGCTAACCGAGATTCTGGGCAGGAAGAACCTGGGCAAAGGAGTAAAAGTTGAAGTAGGCGAGAAAGAGGCTATTGTTGACCTGTCTATAGTAGTGGAATTCGGAGTTCCGATTCCCGGAGTAGCCAAAGAGGTTCAAGATCAGGTTAAGATAGCGGTTGAAATGATGACCGGGCTGATTGTAACCGGAGTAAATGTCAACGTTGTTGGTATCAACATGAAAAAGGGCAAACTAGACGAGGCGGTTGTTGAGGAATAGACGGCTAATTAAGGACAACCCCCTGTAATTTACAGGGGGTTGTTACTATGGAAAAATCCATTACGCTATGAGGGAGGATTTCCCATGTCTGCTTTATGGAAGCTGATCATGTTACTCTATAACCTGCTGTTTATTGTTGTTGCCGGGATGGCAGTAGCTTTGGCTGCCGGTTATAAAGAACCGCTGAACTGGATTAATACCGCTTTCGCGACTCGTGACTACCGCATAATCGCCGGGGCATTAGGGGCGGTATTATTTATAGCCGGTCTCACGATGATTGGAGAGATCTTAAAGACCGAGTCGGTTTCCGTAGTCTTGATTCAGGATACGCCTAATGGAAGCGTGGTTATTACAATACCGGCGATCAAACAAATTGTTATGACTGCGGTTAAAAAGGTTGATGGGATTAGAGAGGTAAAACCTGACGTAAGAATGGTTAAGACCGGGGTGGGGATTTCGCTGGTAATATCTATTTTTCCCAGCTACAAAATTCCTGAGATTTCAGCTGTAGTTCAGGACCGGGTGCGGGAGCAGCTGGAAGAAATGGCTGGTTTACGGGTGGCTGAAGTCAAAGTCACAGTAGACGAATTTGCCACTCGACCCGTGGTTCGTTAGGGGGTATCTGTTTTGTGGGATAAGGTGTTTACTTATATTATGGAGAACCATCGCGGGAAAGCAGCGGGTTTAATACTTGGCCTTCTGGCGGGGATATTAATCATTAGTTATGGATTCTGGAAAGCGGTTTTCATCGTGATCTGCGTGATTGCCGGTTTCTTCTTTGGAAAAGCCATAGATGACAACACCGATTTTAGCAGCTGGTGGGATAATTTTCGGCACCGCTAGCAGGGAGGATATTGTTTGAGTAGAAGGCGAGCCAGAGAAGTTGCCTTCAAGGTATTATTCCAGGTAGACCTTGTAGGGTCTGATATCGAGGATGCCCTGGAACATCTTGAGGTGGATTCTCAGTTGACCGGCAAAGAAATGAATTTCGCCCGGGACTTGGTTTTCGGCACTATTGACAATATGGAAGCAATAGATCGCCAGGTTGCTAATTACTCTCCGGACTGGCCTTTGGACCGGATGGGAACAGTGGACCGGACACTTTTGCGCATGGCGGCCTATGAGATAATATTTGGTGCCGAGGTACACCCGGTGGTGGCCATTGACGAAGCGGTGGAACTAGCCAAACGCTTCGGTGATGATAATTCCAAGAAGTTTATTAATGCTATATTGGACCATATTAGAGAGGATAGAAGTGAACCTTTACCTGGGGATTGACACCAGTGCCTATACCACATCGATCGCTCTGGTGGATGACAGCGGAGACATAACCGCAGATCAAAGAATAGTGCTGAAGGTTGAACCGGGGAAAATAGGCTTAAGACAAGCGGATGCCCATTTTTCCCACATTCGAAACCTTCCTTTTTTATTTGAACGGGTGCAGGAGAAACTGGCCGGGGGTACCTTACAGGCTATAGGTGCCAGCAACCAGCCGCGCCGCAGCGAGGAAAGCTATATGCCGGTATTCACTGCGGGATACAGTGTGGCTGAGTGTGTAGCTCTGGCCCTGAGCATTCCATTGTACGCGTTCAGCCACCAGGAAGGCCATATCAGGGCCGCTCTTTATGGCATTGCCGATCTGGAGATGCCCTTCCTGGCGGTCCATTTTTCCGGTGGCACATCAGAAATTCTGCTGGTCAGAGGAGAAGAAAATGAAAGCCCCTTTAAGGTGGAAGTAATCCTCTCGACCATGGACCTTAATGCCGGTCAGCTGATTGACCGGGTGGGGGTCGCTTTAAGACTGCCGTTTCCGGCCGGGCCGGCCCTGGAACAAATGGCCAGGTCCGGTGAAACTGACGAGGCCATTCCTTCTATGGTTGATAACCGGGGAATCTCTTTTTCCGGGGCTGAAACCAGAGCCATTCAACTGCTGCAAAAGGGGGTGCCGGGGGAAACGGTTGCCTACCTGGTTTTTCGCAGCATCGCCAACACCCTGGAGAAGGGTTTAAGAATGGCGGTGGAGAGGACCGGTGTTAAGAACATAGTTCTGGCCGGTGGAGTAATGAGCAACAGCATTATCAAGGAGCGACTGGTCAAGCGATTTGATGGTTCAGACTTTAAAGTCCGGTGGGCCCGGCCCGATTTAAGCTCCGATAATGCCACCGGTATTGCTATGCTGGCCCGGGAAAGGTATATAAAGGATAAGGGTTTGTAACATTAAATAGTTTGGATGAGGAGAAGATTTATGCCGATTATTGATGGACAAACGATTTCCCGTACAGTAAGAGCGGAACTAAAAACAAAAATCGAAACCATGCCCCGTAAGCCGCGTTTAAGTATATTGTTATGTGGCGATAACCCGGAGAGCCGCCGTTATGTGGAGTTAAAAAGGAAGGCGTCGGAAGAGATCGGGGCTTTATGTGATATTTATCATTTGCCCCAGCCGGGAATGGAAGAAGTACTGAGCCTCATCACCGGGCTGAACGAGGATTCAGAGGTGGACGGCATTCTGGTGCAGCTTCCGCTTCCTGAAGGGCTGGATGAGGAGAAAGTACTAAGAAGCATTGATCCCACCAAGGATGTGGATGGGTTTCACCCCTTTAACCTGGGCTTGTCAGTGAGTGGAACTCCCTTATATGTTAGCTGCGCTGCTAAGGCAGCTCTGCAGGTCATCGACCAATCGTTTGGCCACGCTAAACCATCATGCCTCTTAGTAGGGGAATCCAACGATCTGATTTATCCTCTGGCCATTCTTATGATGAAACGCGGAGGTACGGTAACTATTGTTCCATCATGGGAACCCGGGGTGGAAAACCAGGTTTATCAGGTAATAATCCTGGAAAAAGGAGAACCGGCTTCTTTTACTGCCGATAAATTTGCCCCCGGGAGTCTGGTTATCGATGGTGGGTTTTACTATGTTGATGATAGACCGGTGGGGAATGCCAAAAAGGACACATTCGTAGAGAGTCAGGTCTCGCTTCTGCCGGTACCGGGCGGGCTGGGACCGATGCTGATAACCATGTTGATGCAGAATCTGGTTAGGGCGGTGGAAAGGGATGATTGACCGGGGGAACGGCCCCAGGATATTATCTATCGGTCAATTAACAGCCTATTTATGCTCGATTCTGGAGAATGATCTTCTGATGCAGAATGCCTGGATTAGAGGGGAAGTAGCAGATTTCAAATATCACCAGAAATCGGGGCACATGTATTTTACCCTGAAAGATGATACCGCCAGTATCAGTTGTGTGATGTTTAGAAGTAAGGCCCGGGCCATCGGCTTTGTGCCGGAAAACGGGATGAAGGTTATAGCCCGGGGATATGTTTCAGTCTTTGAAAGATACGGCCGCTACCAGTTCTATGCCGAGGATATGGAACCGGATGGACTGGGGCGGCTTTATATGATGCTGAACCAGCTAAAGGAACGCCTGGAGAAGGAAGGGCTTTTCGATTCCCGCCGCAAGCGGCCTCTGCCCCACTTCGTCAACTGCCTGGGGGTGGTTACTTCAGCCGATGGAGCGGCCTTGCGAGATATTGTTAGGGTGGTCAGACAGCGCCATCCCGGCTGCGAGATTGTTCTGCGCGCGGCTAATGTCCAGGGGAAAGAGGCTGCCGGGGAAATAATCCGGGCCATTAAGGAACTAAACGAATGGGGAAAACCCGAAGTGATAATCGTCGGGCGGGGAGGCGGATCCCTGGAAGACCTCTGGGCCTTCAACATCGAAGAGGTAGTGCGGGCAGTCTCCGCATCCAGAATTCCCATAATCTCTGCGGTCGGGCATGAGGTAGACATCAGCCTGTGCGATCTGGCAGCCGATGCCCGGGCTGCAACACCTACTCAGGCGGCGCAGATGGCGGTTCCGGATATGGCCAAAGTCAGCCAGGAATTGATGGAACTGGGCCGGGTATTTAAAAGAGGGGCCGAGCGCAGGCTTAATCTTAAATGGGCGGAACTGGATTACCTGCGGGAGCGAAAGGTCTGGAAAAACCCCAAAATATTGCTGGAACGACGGCAGCGGGACCTGGACTATATGATGCGGGACATTCAGAACTGTATGAAAGTTGGACTGGGAACCCGCGAGCAGATGCTAAACACTGCAGCCGCTGGTCTCGAAGCTTTAAGTCCCTTGAAGGTCTTAAAACGCGGCTATTCGATTACCACCAGTGAAACCGGAGAGGTAGTCAAGAATGCGGCTGATATAAAAGAAGGTGAAATCCTGGGGGTAATCCTGCAGGATGGTAAACTTAAGGTGAAAGTCATGGAGAAGGGGGAGGCAGAATGGAAAATATGACCTTTGAAACGGCTTTTTCCCGGTTGCAGGAGATTGTGAGGAAGCTGGAAGACGGTGATTTACCCCTGCAGCAATCCCTGGAGCTGTTTGAGGAAGGAGTGCGCCTGTTTGGGTACTGTCAGGGAGAATTAAAACAGGCGGAAGGCAAGATATCTAAACTGGTTAAAGCTCTTGATGGGGAATGGAGTACAGCGGATATTGAGGTGTAGGCTGGCTCCAGATATAAAGAGGAGGCAGACATGGATTTTAACAGTGAACTCAGCCGGAGAAAAACGATAATCGATCAGGCCCTTTTGACGGCGTTGCCGGCGGAGGACCTTTATCCCGCCAGCATCAGCCAGGCTATGCGTTACGCAGTATTAAACGGAGGCAAACGCCTGCGCCCGATTCTGGTTCTGGAAGCAGCCAGGATAGTCGGAGCCAGTGACGATACAGTTATGCCGGCGGCTCTGGCGTTGGAGATGATTCATTGTTATAGTCTGGTTCATGACGATTTACCGGCCATGGATGATGACGATTTCCGGCGGGGGAAACCGACTTGCCACCGGGTTTACGGTGAAGCCATAGCCATACTGGCTGGAGATGCACTCCTTACTAAAGCATTCGAAGTGTTAAGTGATATTAATCTATTCCCTGGTGTTACCCCCGAACGCCTGATAAAGGCGGCGGGAGAGATAGCCCGGGCTGCCGGTCATACCGGGATGATTGCCGGTCAGGTGGTAGACCTGGAGTCGGAAGGAAAAACCATAGATGAAGCTACCTTAAGATACATGCATCAGAGTAAAACCGGTGCTCTTTTTAGGGCATCACTACTGGCCGGAGCCCTCCTGGGTGGGGCCAATGATGAGCAACTGGCGGCCCTGGCAGAGTTCAGCGGCCACTTCGGTTTGGCATTTCAGATTGCCGATGATATTCTGGACGTGGTTGGTGACGAGGCGGTCATCGGCAAGGCAGTCGGAAGTGACGAACGCAAAGAAAAATCAACCTTCGTATCTCTGTTTGGTCTGGAAGAATCCCGGCGTATGGCCCGCGAGAGTGTGGGAACAGCACTAAACAGCCTGTCTGGTTTCGGGGAAACGGCTGAATTTTTGAGGTCATTGACCCGCTACATTATAGAAAGAGACAGTTAAGCCCTAAAATCGGTTCTTTACCTGAATTAGAAAGCGTGCTAGACTAAAAATGAATAAATTTATCCAGGTGAGGAAATGATCAATCGGGTAGAAGCAGCACCAATCGAATATGGCAAATGGAACCTCGCGGCTGCTGTTCCCGCGCGTCAGGCAGAGAATTCCCAGTCTGGATCCCGTTTTGAGGGAAAGGATTCGGCTTCTGCAGCGGGAGCTGGTAGCATCAGCAAGGGCGGAGCGGCTGACCAGGTTACCTTAAGCGATGCGGCTCTTAAACGAGCCGGGCTTAGGACCTGCAATACCTGACAGGACCGTCGGTACCAGGATGGTTCCAATGATCCCGGGGTTTCGTTTAAATCACCTACTCATGTTTCGGCATCCATGTCGGGCATGGCGGTAGCTGCCCATGAGAACGAACATGTGGTGCGCGAGCAGGCCAAGGCATCCCAGGAAGGGAAAGAAGTTGTAAGCCAGTCGGTTCAACTATTCAGTGCCACCTGCCCGGAATGCGGGAAGACCTACGTTTCCGGGGGTAGAACCACTACCCGGTTGCGGGATGTTGAACCCAAGGAAAACCAACAATCGAACAAGAAGACTGGAAAGATTGACTGCTACGCCTAAGTGAAAAGTGAGACGTAAGACGTGAGACGTTAAACGAAGAGGTAAACCGAAAGAAGCCTCCCCGTTTAACGTTTTACTTTTAACGTTTAACTCTAACAGTAAAACGTGCGGCCTTTGGGTTCGCCAGGCTCCAGCCTGGCTGTAATCTTGGCCGGGATGAAGCCCGGCCTTCCCATTATTGACAAACATATCAAAGGACTGATCCAGATGGATGCAGTCCTTTTTTACGGTTAATCAGGTTGCCAGGCTGTCGCCTGCCGGGCTGGAGCCCGCGTTCCCGGTGCGAGGCTGTCGCCTTGCCGGGCTGGAGCCCGGCGTTCCCAGTTAACTTGAGACGTTAAACGCAAGAGGTAAAAGAAAGAAGCCTCCCCGTTTAACGTCTTACTTTTAACGTTTAACTTTTTACTTATGCAATCTATTCCAGCTTGTTAGAACGCCGCCAAATATTCAACCGTTCGGCATCTTTAATCAACTGATCCCGGAAATTCGGGTGGGCGACTTCAATTAAGAGTTCAGCCCTATACCAGGTTGGTTTAGCCCTTAATAGGACACAGCCGTATTCGGTTACTATATAATCCACCATCTGGCGAGGAATGGTGGTTATAGAGCCCGGGCTGAAGGAGGGAACTATACGTGAGGCCAGGTTTCCTTCCTTATCAGTGAAGGTTGAGGTCAGGCAGATAAAGCTCTTGCCTCCCTTGGACCACTGGGCACCGGTTACGAAGTCCCACATACCTCCATTGCCGGATATCTGAGTCGAACCCATACTTTCACCATTAACCTGAGAATATAGGTCCACCTGGACTGCATTATTGATGGAAATTAAGTTATCCAACTGGGCTATTATCCGGGGGTCATTGGTATAGTTAACCGGATAGGAAGCCAGCCCGGGGTTGCCATTCATGAATTCATACATGCGGCGGCTGCCGATAGCAAAAGTATAAGCTACACGGCCGCGATCGATCTGTTTGGCCCGTCCATTCATACGCCCTGACTCTATCATTTCCACATAGGCATCGACAAACATCTCAGTATGGCCACCCAGGTTTTTGAGGTCAGAGTCGGCGATGGCATGACCTACCGCGTTAGGCATACCGCCGATTCCCAACTGAATACAACAACCGTCATGGATATAATCCATGATATGCTGGGCAATCTTTTCGTCAGTGGCCGAGGGATGAGCACCAGGAATATCCGGCAGTAATTGATCATCCGGAGCCTCCACAATGTAATCCACCTGGCTGATATGAACGGACTCTTCGGCTCCTCCCAGACAAACCGGCATATCCTTGTTGACTTCCAGAATAACAACATCTGCTACCTCAATATTAGCCATAGTTTCACTGTTCTGAGGCCCCAAATTAAAATATCCGCTCTTGTCCATGGGGCAGACTCTGGTGATAGCGACATTGCGATGTGGAGCTATGGCATCACGGTAAAGACTTGGCGCTTGATGATAAAGAATGGGTGAATAATAGCAGAGGCCGTAACTTTGCAGAACTCTGGCGACTTTGCTGAACTGCCAGTCATGAAAGGTAAAACTGTCTTTTATTTTAGCCACTTCTGGAACCGGTGGCAGGGTTACCGCAGTGTATACACACACATCGCGCAGCTCATCTTTTCTGGCGGCCAGAGCAATATCGCATTCCACCGGTTTTCCATTAAAGAAACCATAGTCAACAATATCTCCGGACTTAACCACTTTAACTGCTTCTGCGGCGGTAACCAGTTTCCGTCTGTATTCCTCTTCGTATCCCAATCTTTTTCCTCCCCTTTTTACCAGGGTCCCGGTGAGCGTTGTGAAAAGAAGGCTTAGTATATCTAAGCCTGATATCTATTCAGTTTTTAAAGCTTTTTAAAAGACACCAAAGTGGAATTATAATGCAAAAACAAGAGGTACAATCTATCTACAGCACTCACAAAGACACCTGTTGTAGTAAATTTAGATATAATTCAACTTAAAATGTTACGTTTCCTGCTTAATTGCCATATAAATTATCTTGCGTTGGAGTATCCTTTAAAACATGACATCATTAAACATTCGGCAGGACGGTACATAAGCTTGTCTTTTCTATAGGTTAATGATAATAGTTAGTGTCGAAAAGAGACGGCTATATCAGCCGTAACCAGGAAGGATAAGTAAAGGACGGTGGTCCGGATACTGTTACTATGAACCGGAATTGGGGCTAAAGTCATCAAGGAAGGTTCTTAAATGTTTCGCAGTTTCCTTCGGTTTTTCTGCCATAGGCAGGTGCCCCGCCTGTTTGATCCTAACGATACGAACATAACTTTTCAAATACTTTTTATAAACGAAGACTGACGATGAGTCCAAGACCTGGTCGTTGTAGCCCCAGATAATTAATACCGGAGCTTGAATCTTATTAAGCTGGGGTTCAAGCATATCTATGTGGCTTCTAATAACCCGAAAGGTTTTTTCATTGAGCGGTTTATGAGCGATGGCCTGATCAGCCATATTTTGTTTAATATCTTGAGGCATATAGGGTGGGTTGAAAAAGACAAAGTTCAATAGACTGTCATATTCCTCACGGCTCCCGGCAATAAGTGGATTTTGGCCATAGGCCAGAAGCTTCAAAAACTTAGACTCGTTTGGAGCATTCACCCCGGCTGCGTCGATTAAGGTCAGAGTCTTTACTTCCTTCGGGTATTTAACTGCATAAAGACCACAGATCTCCCCGCCCATGGAATTGCCGACCAGATTGACTTGCTTCAGGTCCATTTTATTCAGAAATGAATGGAGGCGCTCAACCTGTTCCGGGTAGTCATAAGATGCGGTCCAAAGCCGGGTTCTATCGCCGAAACCAGGCAAATCAGGAATAACAACATGGTAATCGCCAGTGAAATATCGGGCCAAATAGATCCAGTTGCTTTTATCTCCGCCGAAGCCATGCACTAAGATCAGGGGCTCACCATGACCGCCATCCATATAGACGATTTTATGATCACCGACCTGAACGGCTTTCTCCTGCAGCCCGGCAAGTCTCCAAAGAGACCGGATCATAAAATTCCCGGTTTGTTGAGGGAAAATGTAATATGTACTTGCTGCAGCGGCAACCAGAATTAACAACCCAGCAATAAGAAATCTTGTCCCCCGCATTTCATGCCCTCCCCAACAAGGTAATCCCAACAAAACCAGGTTATAACAAATATAGGCTTTGTTCAATCTTTAAGAGTTTGTTAACCCCGGAACAGAATTATCTTTGGAATAGAATTATATACCATGATTCTCCGTTATATGACAATTTAGTTTTACTAGAGTAGCCCCGAGCGGGTAAAATGTTGGTGGGAAGTATTTTGCTACGGGGGGAGTATATTTGAATATTTGGGATGAGTATCGCCGCAAGCTAGTTGACCCTGCCCGGGCCGTTGCTATGGTTAAGAATCATACTGAAGTATGGACGGGTATTGCAGTACCTATGCCTTTAGCCCTGGTCGATGCGCTGGTGGAGCGCAACGATGAGGTAGAAGACATAATTATCAACCAGATTGTGAGTCTGTATCCACAGTGTAAATGGAACAAACTTGGAAGAAACACTAATATAACAGCTGACAGCGGTTATCCTTCCGCCAGCCGTGATCTGGTTCAAAGCGGGGAGTTCACTATGACCCCAAACCGGTTTCATGAACTGCCCAAAATTTATACCGACGAAAACTTTCGACCCATGCATGTGGCTATGGTGATGGTTAGTCCCATGGACAAACATGGGTTTTTCTGTTTGGGCCTGGGCGCTGATGCTACCCTGGCCATTGCCCATAACGCTGCCCGCAAACGAGCTGCCGGAGATGATCGCTATATGGTTTTGGCCCAGGTCAATAATCAGGTTCCTCGAAGCCGGGGGCAGAACTACTTGCATATTTCTGAGATAGACGCACTGGTTGAGGCGGATCAGGAACTGGCCACCCTGCCGGAAACGAAAATAACCGAAGTGGAACGCAATATCGGACGCAGATGTGCTGAGTTTGTAAAGGATGGGTCCACCATTCAACTGGGAATCGGCAGCATTCCCAACGCTATAGCCGGGGCCTTCCTGGAAAGCGGGGTAAAAGATCTAGGCATCCATTCGGAGATGGCCTGTGATATCATGCAGGATTTGTGGGAAGCCGGAGTGGTCACTAATGCCCGGAAAAACTTTATGCCTTATAAATCAATTTTCACTTTCGCCATGGGGAGCCGCAGACTATATGACTGGATAGACGATAACCCCGGTGTGGAGTTTTACCCGGTAGACTATGTTAACAATCCCTACATAATTGGGAAAAATGACAACATGGTATCCATTAACGCCTGCTTGCAGGTAGACCTTACGGGACAGATATGCTCCGAATCAATGGGATGGAAACAATACACTCACCCAGGGGGACAGTTAGACTTTGTCGATGGAGCCTTTCAATCAAAGGGTGGGGTGTCCATCATAGCCACCCAATCTACAGCCAGATCCCACGGGGAAGGGGGAGGAATGATTTCTAAAATCGTGCCCAACATATCACTTGGAGGAATCGTAACTACGCCGCGCTCCTGCGCGGATTACGTTATTACCGAATATGGAGCGGCTAAGATCAAAGGACAATCGGTAAGAAAAAGAGTCAATAATGTCATTAGTATAGCCCATCCGGATTTTCGTGATGAGTTGAGGTTTGAAGCTGCACGGCGCAATCTTATATAGGCGGGGGGTGAAATCAAATGGAACTTGAACAATGCTTGAATTTTGTCCTTACCCGGGCCCAGCAATCAGTACACCAGCTATTCAAAGCGGAACTGGCACCTCTGGGAGTAACACCGGGGCAGTATGGGATACTCCGCTGCCTGTGGGATGAAAACGGCCAGACCGCCAAGCAAATGGCCGAACGATTATGTCTGGACGGCTCCACCGTCACCGGGATTTTAGATCGTCTCGAACAAAAAGGCCTTATAAAGAAACAAACTGACCCCAAAGACCGGCGGGCTTTAAGGGTAGTATTGACCAAGGAGGGTAAAGCCCTGGAAAAACCCATCGATCAGGCCATCATTTCCGCCAATATTAAGGCCCTGGAAAAGTTCAATGATGAACAATCCAAATCACTCAAAGAATTGCTGCATGAACTGGGCGTAGAAAAATAATTGGCACACAAATTAATGGTTGACAAAGTAAAATGGCGGTTGCTAGAATGCAATTAGAGACAAACGGTTTTGTCCTATTTTAGGAGACCAAATATTTGGAAGGGAGTGATGTGGGTGCAATTCAAGTTGACCGAGGAGCAGGAACTTATCAGGGCCAATGCACGGGAGTTCGCGGAAAAGTATATTGATCCCATCGCAGTGGCTATTGATGAGGAAAGCCGCTACCCGGCGGAAGTAATCAGCAAACTGGCGGAAATGGACTGGATGGGTATCCCGTATCCCCAGGAATTCGGGGGAGCCGGGGCCGATTACCTGACCTTCACTATTGTGATTGAAGAGATTTCCCGGTCGTGTGCTGCAACCGGATTTACCCTCTCCTGTCACACCGCTCTGGCCAGTGGACCGATCGCTAATTTCGCCAATGAAGAACAGAAGAAAAAGTATCTTACTCCCTTATGTAAAGGGGAAAAAATCGGGGCATTCGCTCTGACCGAGCCCGGAGCGGGTACAGATGTTGGTGCCGGCAGCACCACCGCCGTTTTGGATGGAGACGAGTACATCTTAAACGGAACCAAAACATTCATATCTAATGGCCCAATAGCGGATACATTCGTTATCTTTACCGTAACCGACAAGTCTAAAGGGGCAGCCAAGGGCATGAGCGCCTTTATCGTTGAAAAGGGAAATCCGGGGCTGCGGGTCGGCGAACATTTCATGAAGATGGGAATTCGTGCTTCTCAGACCTCGGAAATCATATTGAAAGATTGCCGGGTTCCAAAAGAAAACCTGATAGGCCAGGAAGGCCAGGGATTCCGTATTGCCATGGGGACGCTGGATAACGGCAGGATTGAAGTAGCGGCGCAGGCGGTAGGGATAGCCCAGGCCGCAATGGATGAGTCTATCAAGTACGCCAAATCCAGAATTCAGTTCGGTAAACCAATATCGTCTAATCAGGCGATTCAATGGATGATTGCTGATATGGCTGTCGACATAGCCGCGGCACGTTTCTTAACCTATAACGCGGCATATCTGAAAGACCAGGGACTGCCCTATAGCAGGGAAGCTTCCATGGCCAAGGTTTTCGCTTCCGAGATGGCTTCCCGCCATGCTTCGAAGGCGGTGCAGATTCACGGCGGATATGGATATATTAAGGGTCAGAAGGTTGAACGTCTGATGCGTGACGCAAAAATAACCGAGATCTATGAGGGTACTTCTGAAGCGCAGAGGATGGTTATTGCCAACAGCCTATTGCGTTAGAGAAAGGCGGTCCAGGAATGCCTAATGTTATTGCCTGTTTCAAATGGGTAATAGATGAGGCTTATGTTAAAGCCAGCTCGTCCGGTGAACTGAGCTTTGACCGGGTTGACTATAAGATAAGCGACTATGACAAAAACGCCATTGAAGAAGCGGTTCGTATCCGAGAGCAGCATGGGGGGGACGTGGCGGCCGTGACGATCGGAATGTCCGGCGCCAGCAAGGGAGTTAAAGATGCGCTGTCTCGGGGAGCCGACCGGGTGTTTTTCGTCAGTGACCCATCTCTGGCAGGGGCGGAACCGCTGGAGACGGCTTCAATACTGGCGGAGGTCATAAGAACGCGAACTGAGTTTGATCTTGTTATCTGCGGAGAAGGTTCTAGTGACTTATATGCCCAGCAGGTGGGGCCGGCATTAGCAGAAATGCTGGATTTACCAAGCATATGTAATGTCAGCAAATTATTTCTTTCGGGAAAACAGGTGGAGGCTGAACGTAAGGTAGAGGACGGGGTCGAGATAATAAATGCCACCCTTCCCGTCCTGATAACGGTTGCACCCGACATTAACACCCCGAGGATCCCCGGGATGAAAGATACTCTGGGTGCGGCCAAAAAGCCAGTAATCAATATCGAATTGGCGGAATTAAAAGAGACTTACGCCCCGACCCTGGAAACGGTCGGAATGAAAGCCGCCGCCATGGAGAGGAATGGTTTAAAGTTTAGCTCCGACCCGGAAGGAATATCCGCTTTTGTTTCGGCACTGGTTAAGACCGGCATGCTATAACCAACTGCGATAATAGATAAACGGGCAAATATGAGGGGCTGAAGGGAGAAAAGGGAACCGGGGTTGTACGTTAGACTCCGGATCAGTGCTACAGGTTCTTTTACGAATAAGGAGAGATAAGATGGCAGGGATTTGGGTATTAGCTGAAAACCCTGATCAGATGAAGGAGTTATTGAGCGCGGGAAGAACCCTGGCAGATGGTATAGGTTCCAGGCTGGTCGCTTTGATTTTGCCCGAAGCGACCAGCCCCACAGGGGCCGATGAGGTTTATGTACTACCTGCTCTTCCGGAAGGATGCCCTTACACCGCCTGGGTTCCGATTATCGCCGAGAATGTCAGAGTGGAAGATCCAGATGTTATCCTTATTGCCGGCACCATGCGATTAAAGGAAATGGCAGCCCGGCTCTCCGCTCGGCTGAAAACCGGGCTTTGCAGCAACTGTACAGCCATAAGGCTGAATGAGGATAAGACTCTGGAAATGGACCGGCTGATATACGGCGGGGCCGCGGTGCAAACCGTGATTTGTCGGACTAGACCTGTAATTATGACCATTCCGCCGCGTACGTTCGAAGCGGTGGAAGGCGTTTCTTCGCGGGAAGTCCCGACTAAAACCTTATCTGGCTCAGCTTCTTCCGCTTCCAGAATTATAGAGCGGAAGGCCAAAGCCGCCGAAGGCGGCAAATTGGCGGATGCCAGAGTGGTGGTATGTGTCGGCCGGGGCGTAGAAAAAGAAGAAGATTTGGCCCTGGTTTACAAGCTGGCCGAGGTATTAGGGGGAGAGATCGGATGTACCAGGCCAATTTCTGAGGAGATGCGCTGGCTTCCTGAAGACATCTGCATTGGACTATCGGGTAAGCAGGTTAAACCCGATCTTTATGTAGGAATCGGGATATCCGGGCAGATTCAACATCTGACTGGTATCCGCGACGCCAAAGTCATATGTGCGATCAATAAGGATGAAAACGCACCCATATTTGCATCAGCTGACTTAGGGATTACCGGTGACCTGTACCAGGTCCTGCCGGAATTGATTAAACAGTTAGAAGCGAGACGATAGGATAGGATAGGAACCAAACAACCTGACGGTTGTTGGTTCCGTTTTACTAGACTGAATAAAGAACCGAGACCCTTTCTGCCACTTTGTTGGCTTCATCTCTAAAGAATTCTTCAATTTCCTGCATTACTTCTTTCGGATAAACATATTTTCCGTAGCCAAACTGCCCGAATTTAAACTTGCGCTCTTCCTCATTCATAGCCAGATCAGTATGAGGGAATACGGTTTGTATGGTACTCTTAGCCCGGGCCGTGAAACGATGGGTTATAAACTCAAAGGAAATCGGTATCTCCGGGTCCATGCTCTGTCGCAAGAGGGAGAACATTTTCCCATACCCTTCTTTCCATCCGGGAAAGGTAAAAATCGGCGCCACCAAAAATCCTATCGGGTAACCGGCTTTACCCAGTTTATAAGCTGCGTTGAGCCGGCTCTCCAACGATATGGTGCCGTGTTCATATTTATTTATAATAGAGGGCGCATTAATGCTGAAACGAATCTGGGTGCGGCCATTATGCCGGATTGAGAGCAACGTATCTATATCGTCGTACTTGGTTACGAATCGAAATCTTCCCAGCTCCTGATCAGAGAAGAATTCAATTACTCGGGCCAATGAACCGGTATAGGGCTCAATTGGCACCGGATCCGAGGTGGCCGAACCTTCGAAAATGGTCTCCTCCGGAGCCCGGGCTTCCATATGCCGGGTGGTCCAATCCAGGATCTCTTCTATATTAACGTAGACTCTTACATAGGGTTTGGAACCCAGGGTAGTGGCGAGATAGCAGTACTCGCAGAGCCCGGGGCAACTGGTCACCAGCGGCAGTTGAAAGTGAGCCGAAGGACGGCAGGTCTGAAACTTCTCGGTACGCCTTATTCCCACCACTAAAGTTCTCTTAGCCTCAACATAAGTCTGCTGCGGCGTTTTGCCTTTAATCCCGGTTACCCGGTTATGTGATGAGGTAAAGCTAATCGGCGTATCCTTATTCTTAAAGAACCGGAATAATTTCTGCCCCAGTGGATAATCAAGCGCTTGTGGTTCAAATATAACTTTATGGGGAACGAACATATAATCACCTCAATAATATCTTCTCCCTATGAACATCACGATAGTATAGTGGAATTTCCCATTGTTTACAGCCTGAATTGGTTCCTGGAATTTTCCCCGGATGGGATGGAAAAACTGTATTAAACAATGTGATTTGGATTTATAGGGAGTGAATATCAGTGATCTACTTGGATCATTCGGCGACAACCCCGGTAAGAAAAGAAGTTGTCGAGGCCATGGCTCCATTTTGGAGTGAGCGCTATGGCAACCCATCCAGCGCGCACCCAATGGGGCGCGAGGCAAGAAAAAGCATGGATTTAGCCAGAAAGCAGGTGGCCGATCTGATAAACGCCACCCCGGATGAGATCTTCTTCACCAGTGGGGGAACGGAAGCTGATAATCTGGCCTTATTGGGTGCCGCCTGGGGAAACTGGAAAAAGGGACGCCATGTTATAACCACCGCCATCGAACATAGTGCGGTATTGGAACCGTGCCGCTTTCTGGAATCACAGGGTTATGACCTCAGCATCCTGCCAGTCAATGAATATGGGCAAATCGATATGGACGAATTAAGCCGCACCATTCGTCCCGATACCGTGCTGATCAGTGTTATGCACGCCAACAATGAAATCGGAACCATTCAGGCGGTAGACGAAATCGGGCAGGTAGCTACAGAAAGAGGAATCATATTTCACTGTGATGCGGTACAATCGGCCGGGCATATTCCGGTCAATGTCAATGAAATCCAATGTGATTTGTTAAGCATTTCTGCTCATAAAATGTATGGTCCTAAAGGGATCGGCTGCCTTTATATCAGGCGGGGAACCAAAATTGAACCGTTAATGCGGGGAGGCGGTCACGAGACCGGCCTGCGTTCAGGAACGGAAAACGTAGCTGGGATAGTCGGTTTCGGAATGGCCGCCCAGTTGGCCGGAGATGAGATGGATCATTGTGCCTGGTATTTAGGACTGCTGCGTGACCGTTTAATAGAGGGAATGCTGGAGCGGGCTATCGGCTGCCAACTGAATGGTCATCGTTTCCTGCGTCTGCCCGGTCATGCCAGTTTTAGCTTCCGGGGTGTAGATGGCAAGGCGCTATTAGATATGCTAGGGGACAAAGAAATCTATGCCTCGAGCGGATCCGCCTGTCATGCCGGATCGGGAAAACCTTCCCATGTATTAAAAGCCATGGGTTATTCAGAAGAACTGGCAACGGATGTCTTAAGGATAACATTGGGCCGAGAAAACCGGGACGAAGAGATTGACTACTTGCTGGCTATAATTCCGGAAATGATAAGCGGCTTGCACGATGTGATGCCTGATTATCATATTGAAAAAAGCTGTCCCTGTGAGAAACAGCAGCCTGAGCCGATGTGACCATAAACTATTGGCCTGGAAACCCGACAGTTTCCAGGCCGGTAATGCAATTATGTTGTTAGGGCCTTAAATGACTAGTCTTCGTTCAAAACGATAGCTTCTTCCGGGCACTCATCCACACAGAGACCGCATTCGATGCAGGCATCGGGGTGCACCACATGTGATTTTTCATCCTCGATCTCAAAAACCACCGGGTCTGCCGGACAGATATCCACGCAATCGCCTTCGCCAGTACATTTTTCCTCATCGACAACCGGGAATCCCATGCTACAGTTCCTCCTTTCATAACGGGGTATCGAAATTTATAATGCCCAAGTACCAGTGATTTAGTCAATACTTGAACCTATTTCTGCGCCTTAGTCTGAACTACCTGGAGGGAGGATATGCGAGCTAAGTGCGCAATATACCTTATTATAGTATATTCGCGAAAAAAAGTGTGGACGTGAATCAAATATAGAGAAAAATTCACTGGTCCTCCCATAGGAGTGTACCCTTTTAGGGTTAGGAAAATAAAAAGATGTTATAGTAATAAAAAAGAATTTTAAGGAAGTTACTATGCGAGAATACGGAAACGAGACAATCGCCGTGGCCATGAGCGGCGGCGTGGATAGTTCAGTTGCGGCTGCGGTCTTAAAAAATCAGGGGTATTCCCTGCTGGGGATAACCATGTTGACCGGGGGACCGGATACCGCGGAGACAATTGCGGATGCCAAAAAGGTATGCGACCGGTTGGGAATTGAACACCGGGTAGTGGATATTTCAGCTGACTTTGATCGTCTGGTCATAGATCCTTTTTGCTCCGAGTATGTAAAGGGCAGGACTCCCAACCCCTGTGTCACCTGCAACCGGTTAATTAAGTTCGGCCTGCTGTTGGAGGAGGCCCTGCGTCTGGGGGCCGCTCGTCTGGCTACCGGGCACTATATCAGGTTGGAACAAGACCCGGCTAGCCAGCGCTGCCTGGTCAAAAAGGGTGTTGATACCACCAAGGACCAGAGCTATGTCTTATACAGCCTTATGCAATCACAACTGGCCAGGGCTATACTCCCCTTAGGCAATTATCATAAAAAAGAAATCCGGGCCCTGGCTGCCGAGATGGATCTGCCGGTGGCAGACAAACCGGAAAGTCAGGAGATATGCTTCATAGAAGGCGATTATCGGGATTTCCTGGCCGAGCGAGGTTTAGCCCTGCCGGGCCCGGGTCCTTTTCTTGATATGAGTGGCAAAGTAATTGGAACCCACACCGGGGTGACCAATTATACCATCGGTCAGCGGCGCGGCCTGGGGATAGCCCATGGGGTGCCCTTATATGTAGTAGCGATAGATGTAAAGAACAACGCCGTGATTTTAGGCCATAATGAAGACCTGCAGTGCCAGACCTTTCGAGCCGACTCCTGCAATTTTATACCTTTCGATTATCTTTCCGAAGAGATAGAGGTAGAAGTTAAGATCAGATACTCGGCCCGGCTGGCTAAAGCCACAGTGATTCCTCTGCTACCGGGAACGGTCGAAGTGAGGCTGGAAAAGGCCCAGCGGGCGGTTACTCCTGGCCAGTCAGTGGTGTTTTATCGGGGCGATTTATTAATCGGCGGCGGGATAATTATGAGCATTTGAAGGCTAAGTAAAAAGCCCGGCGTCAATAAGAATAAAAGCAATAGGGGGGAAGGAGCGGTAATGAAGAAAGTCGGAACCATAACCACAGCAGTAGGGCTACTAGCACTGGGGATCGCGCTTCTCGTGCATAGTATTAATCCCGGCGTAGAATGGCTGTCCAACCCCATCAAGTGGTGGCCTTTGCTGTTGATTGGGCTGGGAATCGAAATACTAGTCAAACGAATCCGGACCGAAGATAAGGATATGAAGATTGATCCTTTAATCGTCGTATTCTTTTTAGGAATTCTGGCAGCCGGATGCTACAACCTGATGAAAACCGAAATCGTAGATTCCGGCGTTTTAGGATGGAAAAACCAATCGACCCATCACTATTTGGAACAGGCGGCTTTAAACGGGGTTAAACAAATTTCCGTTGAATCTCTTCGCGGTGAAGTCGTATTAAGGCAGTCAACCGACGGGAAAGTGAAAGCCGAGACTGATTTATCCCTGCGAAGCAACAGGAAGATTGTGTTCCCCAACAATTTACTGAGCATCTCGCAGGAAGGCGACAAGATCGTTATCCGGGAGCAGGGGTCGGAATTGCCATCCTACTTCCATCAGATTAATACCCGTACGGTGATTTATCTTCCTCCTATTATACCGGTAAGTATTGAATCAGTTGATCAACTAGACGGAGGAAATATCTCCAACCCACTGACCGTAAGTGATGTTTCCGATCTGGAGTTGTCCGACCTCGCTTCCGGGTTGAATGTTAACTCGGACTCCGGTCAAATAGTTGTTCGTAATGCCCGGGGCAAGGTTCAGGTGAACAGTAATGACGGCCAAATCAGACTTTATAATATTCCCGCCGGGGTTCAATTGGCGATTGATAGCGGCAATATTGATCTAAGCGAAGTCTATGGGAAAATAGATGTCACTTCAGACAGCGGCAATGTAAATCTTAGGAACATTAAGGCTCCCAATGCTGATTGCCATATCAGAAACCATGAAGGCAACATCGATCTATCATCCGGTCAGCTAACTGATTGCCGCCTGATGGCAGTGGTCGGGGAAGGAAATCTGGTTATGCCCCAATGGATAAGCGTACCTAACAATCAGGCAAGTGAGTCGATAAAAACAGTAAATTATACGTTCGGTAAAGGTAATAAGTCCATCGAACTCTTAATAGACCAGGGGACAATCACTGTGAGGTAATTGCTAAATGAACCAGAACCTTAGTGATGATGAGCTAATAAAAAGGATACTTGACGGTGAAAGTTACCTGTTTGAGGAGATCATTAACCGTTATCGCAGTCGGGTG
>JBLMZW010000223.1:0-7411 GCA_050259035.1 Chitinophagales bacterium
TAACCAAATCAAAAGGACCTTCCAACTGGTCAGGATCGCTGACCAAACCTGATAACATTGCCGACTTGTCTCCCCATATACCAGTTACCTTAACAGTTTTGTCAGGCAGACTATTAACCCAATCTTCGCGATCTAAGGCCCATACTTCGTGGCCTTTGTTTTGAAGAAAACAACTGAATACCGTGCCCAGGGCACCTAAACCAACGCTTAAAATCCTCAAAGGTACTTCCTCACTTCCTGATAAAAAATAATACAACATTAAGACCGGGATAACCTTGACCTTGGTATATTTATTTAAACACATTATCATTTTTACAAGCTTAGCTCAAGGACTAGCGCTTTTTAACCATGAAGGTAAAGAGCCCTAAGTAAACCAGTAATGGCTAAGTAGCTCAGTTTTGAGGAATATCTATTTAACGCCGGGGAACCCCGGTCGATATGTTATAATTCGAATATTGGGAGGGAAGCGGTATTTGGATATTATAACATCGCACAACAGCCTGGACTTCGATGGTCTAGCAGCTATGATCGCCGCCGGAAAACTGTATCCATCGGCGGTGATTGTCTGTTCTGGTACTTTGTCTAAAAATGTTAAACAGTTCATGGGCTTATATAAGGACAGTCTTAATATTCGCATGCCCGGAGAAATTAATATAAATGAAATTAAACGGGTTATAGTGGTGGATACCAATAATGTTAACCGGCTTGGGCTCCTTAAGGGACTCGGCGAACTGGATGTTGAGTATTTTGTCTATGATCATCATCCCACGTCCGAAGATGATATTGTTGGAACTATTCATGAGGTTCATAAAGTTGGAGCAGCAACAACGATACTAGTTGAGTTGATTAAAAAGGCTGATCTCAGTATTAGCCCATTTGAAGCCACCATCCTGGCATTAGGAGTCTATGAGGATACTGGGAGTCTGCTTTTTTCGTCCACCACAGCCCGCGATGCTGCTGCAGTAGCCTATCTTCTGGAGAAGGGGGCTAACCTGGGAGTAATTAATAATTTTATGGATAGCCCGTTTTCCAATGATCAGAGAATGTTAATGCAAAGACTTATTGCTTCGGTCCGGCGTATCGAGATTCACGGTATGAAAGTTGTACTGGCTACCAGCGAGGAAACTGGGTTTACCCCGGGTTTGGACTCGGTTGTATACCACCTTTCTGAAGTTGAAGTGTGTGATGCCATTTTTGTGGTAGCCGTAATGCAGGGGAAAACCCATGTAGTTGCACGAAGTGCTACTGCCAACATAATGGTTGATGAAATCCTGGCCCCATTAGGGGGGAAAGGACATGAGAAAGCAGCTTCTGTGGTTGTTAAAGGTAAATCGTTAGAGGTTATTACCGGTATTATATCAGAAATGTTGATGGAAAAGGTACGCCCCGCCCAGGTGGCCAAGGATATCATGTCAACACCGGTAAAGAGTATACCCATGCATTTTTCTATGGAACAGGCCGGCCGACTGTTATTGAGATATGGTCATACTGGTATTCCAGTTGTAGATGAAGATAAAATGGTTGGTGTTATCTCACGACGGGATGTTGATAAAGCCAGAATGCATAATCTGGGGCATGCCCCCGTTAAAGGCTTTATGACACGTGAAGTTATTCATGTATCACCGGATACTCCGGTATCAGAGATTCAAAGAATAATTGTGGAAAGAGATATAGGGAGACTGCCGGTTCTTGAAAATGGTCTTCTGGTAGGGATTGTATCCCGTACTGATGTTTTGAGAACTTTGCACGGGGATGATTACCCGGAGGATCATGCCATACTATATCCAGGTCCGGAAGGGGATATGGTTTATAATTATCGAGGTTTGATGGAGGCAAGGCTCCCCAAAAGAATTGAGGAAGTATTACAGATAGCCGGAAATATCGCCAGCCAGTTGGGAAGCAATGTCTACAGCGTAGGTGGTTTTGTCAGGGACCTTTTTCTAGGAGTACCTAATTTTGATGTTGATCTGGTAGTGGAAGGTGACGGCCCGGAATTGGCCCAACACCTGGCGGAGGCCTTGGGTGGACGTGCCAGGGTTCACGAACGATTTAAAACGGCTGTGGTTATTTTAAATGATGGATTAAAAATAGACGTGGCCACCTCGCGTACTGAGTTTTATGAATTTCCGGCCGCCTTACCCAAAGTGGAAAGGTCTTCGATTAGAGAAGATCTTTACCGCAGAGATTTCACCGTAAACACCATGGCGATTTGCCTTAATACCGAGAGGTTTGGCGAGTTAATTGACTACTTTGGAGGACAGCGGGATCTGCGCGACGGTTGGATAAGAATACTATATAATCTCAGCTTTGTGGAAGATCCTACGCGGATCATTCGAGCAGTCCGGTTTGAGCAAAGATACAAATTCAAGATTGAACCTGATACTTTGCGATTAGCTCAGGATGCTATTAACCGGAGACTGCTGAAAGAATTGTCTTATAAAAGGATACAACAGGAGCTTATCCTAATACTGGAAGAAAAAGATCCGGTGCCGGCTTTAAAAAGGATGGACGAAATTGGGGTGTGGCCTTACATTATTCCGGAAGTTACACTGGATGAGGGGCTGAGGTTAACTTTACGCCGGATACCAAGAGTTCTAGGCTGGATTAAAGAAAGGGAAATGCATCTGGCAGTAGAGTCATGGGTTATTTACCTTGAAGTATTGTTTTCCGGCCTGGAAGGATCCATCTTGAACAATATTCTGGATAGGTTCCAGTTCAACCGAAATTCGGTTCGAATAATACTAAAGGCCCGAGATATTCCCGAACTGGCTGATAGACTTGAAAGTATGGCAGATTCCAAAATGAGTTATCTGGATGAATTGTTGGAATCCCTTGCACCAGAAAATATTGCTTATCTATTATTATGTATTGAGAAAGAAGAAACTTGGGATCTGGTTACTCGTTATCTTGAAATAAGAGCGAATTGTAAAGTTGAATTGAATGGCCACGATTTAAGACGAATAGGAATAAAGCCCGGACCAGTTTACCAACTCATTTTTTCCCGGCTCAAATCCGCGCGTCTGGATGGCGAAATCGTATCATATCAGGAAGAACTGGATATGGTAACCAAATGGATAGAAGGTGGCGTACTTGATGGGTAGTTTCAATCTATATGATTTTTTAATCAGTCTCCCCGGCTTAATAATCGCTCTTACATTTCATGAATACGCACATGCCGTGGTGGCAGATTACTTGGGTGATGATACACCACGCTATCAGGGAAGACTGACCATTAATCCTATTGCCCATTTGGATTTAATCGGTTTTATAATGCTGGCCTGGGCACATTTCGGTTGGGCCAAGCCGGTTCAGGTAAACCCAGTTAATTTTCGAAGAGATGTGGGAATGCGCAAGGGAATGATGCTGGTTAGTCTGGGGGGACCAGGAATGAATCTCCTGATGGTCATACTAGGCGTGGTAATCATGAGAATGTTTAATATCAATTATATTTGGCCTTGGGAAAATGTGGCATCAGCTTCTTCATTGATTTTTTCACAAATTATCAATTACAATTTGTTCCTTGGATTTTTTAATTTAATCCCTGTACCTCCGTTGGATGGATCAAAAATTCTGGCTGGGCTTCTTCCTGCAGACAAGGGCGATTTTATTTACGACCTGGAAAGATATGGTATGATTATATTAATTATATTGGTATTCTCGGGATTGATTGGCAAAATTATTGATCCCCCAGTATATGGAATCCTTAAAATAATAGAGGCATTTCTTAGTTAGTAAAACTGAGTGTTCTAATAGTCCTTGCATATGTTAGTTTCTTTTATCGGTTTAATAGTTAAATCCGGAGGGATTATGAGTTATACAGTGAACCTTGAGGCTTTCCAGGGTCCAATGGATGTGCTTTTACAATTAATAGATCAAAACCAGATAGATATTTACGACATACCGATAGCCAACATTACTGGACAATATTTGGATTACATTGCTGAAATGCCAGAAGTGGATTTAGATATTCTAGCTGATTTTTTGGTAATGGCGGCAACGTTAATCCGAATAAAATCAAAAATGCTGGTTCCCAGGTATAAAACAGAGGATGACGAGCCGGAAGAAGAAATGGAGGAGGATCCAAGACAGGAACTGGTCAAAAGGTTGGTAGAATATCGCCGGCTTAAACAGGCGGCCGAGATGTTGACGGATATGCAGCAGGGTTCAGTTCCCCGGGTTTACTACCGGGAAGATCAGGTGGAAGAACAGGAAATCGAATTGCGAGCGAGTCTGCCACAGTTGCTTAAAGCCTTTCGAGAAATATTGGATAAGAAGGCTGATGAACTCCCTGGCTACGTAATTCCTGAAGATGATATTGATATAGCGGAAAAAATGGAAGTGATAATTAATAAGTTGCGAGAGCGTAAAAGGGGTCTCATTTTACAGGCATTGTTCAGCGAAATCATAAGCAAACGAGAAGCAATCGGGCTATTCATGGCCTTATTGGAATTGATTAAGCTAGGCAGAGTAAAAGCCTGGCAAGAAAGTCTATTTGGACCTATTAAGGTGCGTTTGATTCGGGGGGAGAACTTTGCTGGTTAGAGAACAGCTGAGGGCGGCCGTAGAAGCGATTATGTTTTCACGATCTGAACCTATTAAAGCGGAAGAGCTTGCCAAAATTACTGAGGCTAGCTTGTATGATGTTGAAACGGTTATGGCAGAATTATCGGAAGAGTATAATAATAAAGAAAGAGGAATCAGGATCTCTTCAGGTCAGGCAGGTTATTCCATGTGTACTGATCCTGGTTACTATGAATACGTACGCAGGGCAAACAAACCACTAGCGGTCAAGTTGTCTCAGGCGGCCATTGAGACTCTTGCTGTAATTGCCTATCGCCAGCCGATAACCAGGGCTGAGATTGAGGCGATTCGCGGGGTCAAGGCCGATAGAATTCTACAGTCATTATTGGTACGAGAATTGATTCAAGAGGTCGGGAAAAAGGATGTTCCGGGCAGACCATTGATGTACGGAACTACTGCAGAATTTTTGAAATTGTTTGGGTTGGCCAGTCTTGATGAATTGCCACATGAGCCCGGGGAGGCGCAAAGTATATGACCAAATCAATCGAAGAAGAAATCATGATTAAGGCGCAGCAGGCAAGAGGAACCGCACGTTATATGGCCAGTGTTGAGGACCTGGTTGAAGAACGAATTCGTAAAGCCAGGGAAAAAGGAGACTTTGATAATCTGGCCGGGAAAGGCAAACCTATAAACCTTGAAGAGAATCCGATGGAACCAGCCGATATGAGGATGGCTAACAAGATATTGAAGGACGCTGGTTTTGCACCTTATTGGATTCAACTGGGTAATGATATCGACGCAGCTCAAGAACAGTTATGGAGAGATATTGAAAGATTTAAAAACCAACAGCGAGTTATCGGAAAGGGAAAAAGCAACCGGACTGCTCATAATTTAGAATACCGGGCGCAGAAGTTTTTACTGGATTCCAGAGAGCAGCTACAGAATATAAACAAAAAGATTGACAACTTTAATTGCCACTGTCCCATGTGGTGGCTAAGCAGGGGTCGGGTGGATGTTGACAAAGAAATGGAAAAAGTAAATCGAGAGATACAGGAACTGTTGACGGAGATTAACCGGGTAGGTTAAATGCATAGAATAGATATCCTTTAGGGAGAATAATGGAAAAAAGAAGAGAGTGAAGCGATCTGGTAAGTATTATATTAGTCTGCTTCATTCTCTTTTTAATTTTATTACTTTCTTATCCGTGCACATTTCTAATTGAAGGCGAACTCAACCGGAATAGGGGGCGTTTTTGCTTGAGATTTGTCCCCTTATTTGGAGTATTCAAACGGGAGTACTCCTATGGAGACTTTGAAATGGGACTGGGGGATGGTCAGCCCTTTATTAAACTTTGGCAGGAGAAGGAAGGAATGGAGGGTGAGGAGACCAGCAACCCGATAATTACTCTAAGTGATATTCACCGTAAAATGGTTATAAATTTACCACGTTCACGGTTTATAAGAGAATTTATTCATAATTCAAAAGTATTCAAGCGGGGTTTCGGTTTGAAATGGATAATATGGAAAACCATTATCGGATTAGACGATCCTATGAATACAGCAATAATTTCGGGGTCTTTGTGGGGTATCAAAGCATTTATCCTTGCCACTTTGAAGGACAAGATTCCTATCGACAATGCCAAATTTGAGGTTTCTCCTTCGTTCGATAGTACAACCCTTTACACGAAAATCAAGGCTGAAGGTCACTTGCACGTAATACATTTGATTCCCTTGGTAATATGGAAAATTAGGGAGCTTAATTTTATTAAAGGTAGGTCCCGTTTTTTTTATATAAGCAGGAAAACCTTAACATAAACAGAATAGTAGAAAATAATAGGACCATATACCCGGTATTTTTAGGACATCCGATACAGGTGGTATTTAGTATGCAATTGCTAGAAATATCGGAACTTCGCTCCGGAATGCTGGTTGGGCGTACCATACTCCAAAAAGATGGTAACCCATTGTTGATCATGAACAGCTTTCTCAATGACGATAACATCAGGTTTCTCCAGGAACACGGTCTGCAGTCTGTTTATGTGAAAAGCACTCTGGCCGATATCGATATTCCGTCAGATGTCTCTTATCGAATACGTGCTAGTGTTTCCAAAGTAATTAAAGGGATATTGACTCCAGCTATCGGTAGTAAGGGATTGAAACCACGGGGGTTGAAGAAAAGCATCGCTATGCTTGTCGATGATATTGCAGTCAATCCTAACCTGCTAATGATCCTGGAAGATATCAGATCATATAACGATTATCTTTTGAGTCATTCTATAAATGTTAGTATTTTGTCAATGGTAACGGCTATGAAGCTGGGCTATCCAGATGGGGTTTTGTTGGATCTGGGTATTGGGGCTTTGTTTCATGATATTGGGATGCTTAAAATTGCACCGGAAATTGTGAATAAGAAGGGCGAACTTAGCCCGGATGAAATCCGGGAGGTTAAAAGGCATCCGGAGATTGGTTTCAACATGTTGAAATCATACAGTGAAGCCTCAGTTATCGCTCCCCATATAGCCTTTCAGCATCATGAACGATGGGATGGCAGTGGTTATCCAAGAAGGCTGTCGCGTAACAAGATAACCGAGTACGCAAGGATAGTTGCTGTTGCCGATGTCTTTGATGCTTTATCTTCGCCAAGATCATACCGTAAGCCTTATACCATCAAGGAAGTAATTACTATAATGTCACGTCTTGCTGATACGTATTTTGATCCATTGATTTTAAAATCATTTCTTACAAACTTTACCCGGTAAACAAAAATGTTCGAGGGTAATCGGGCGAGCCTGAATAAATAACCCTCCTGTACAGGAATATTAATAAACAGGAAACTGGAAGCAGGAGGGAAATGATTTGGAAAACAATATGGGTCACCCTATTGAGAACCT
>JBLMZW010000224.1:0-21688 GCA_050259035.1 Chitinophagales bacterium
CTGGTTAATTGGCGGCTTTGTGGTTCAGATTATTGTTGCAATTATTGAACTAAAGGAAGGCAACACTGTGGGGGGAAATGTATTTCTATTTTTCTCCGCCTTTTTTATGCTGGTTAGTGGATTGGAAATGCTCATGAAGTGGTGGTGCATTCAGCACAATATAGCATTTGACGCCAGGTTAGATGGTTGGGCATGGATGACTCTGGCTATTTCACTGATACTTTGGACACCGGGTTACATGGCCGGGCCGTTAAGCATGTGTCTGGCGGTTTTCGCATTAGACCCGGCGGTGTTAATTGTAGCTTTAAAAGACCTGGGTGTCTTAAGTGCAAGCTGGGGACCAGCAGCAGGGGTTCTTCTCTTAATCGGCGGTATTTTCGGTCTCTATACTGCCGCTGCCATAGTGTTAAATACCCGGTTTGGCAAGACCGTACTTCCCATGGGTCCTCCGCTTATTAAGGGATAAAAACAAAAAACCTGGTTGTAATTATCAATATCAGGTATATAATGTAAAGTAATCGAATAGTAAATGGGATCGGTGATTCGAATAGTATTCGAACGAGAGGGAAAGCGGTGTAAATCCGCTACAGTCTATCCCCTACTGTGATCCAGGACTATTCCACAGTTACCACTGGATTAATTCCGGGAAGGTGTGGAATGGGATGATCGGGAGTCAGGAAACCTGCCGAGACCAAATATCATTCTGCTTCTGGGATAAGGAAGGAGTATTACAAAGTTGTGATATAAACTTGTAAAATACACCGGAACCAGAAGGTTTCGGTGTATTTTTTATTTTCGGAGAATATAGCCTATATAGTTGATAAATTGTTGTTTTGTTATATTGAAAGATTCTTGCATAACTTTATTTTAAAACCGGTAGTAGAATTCTGGGTTAATTAAACGTCAAGACTTTACCAGAACATAGAATGTCTTAAACAGGGGGGTATAATGAGACAACTGATTAAAACCCAGGAAGAAATTGGAGAACTTGATTTTTCGGCCATGCGAGAAGCCGCATGCATTCAGAAGAATCTGACTAAGCCGGAAGGCAGCCTGGGGGTATTAGAAGATCTAGCTATCAAAGTTGCAGGTATTACCGGAAATGCTAAACCGACAATTGGGGATAAAGTGATTATAACCATGGCTGCTGATCATGGAGTCGCAATGCGGGGAGTAAGCGCCTATCCGCCTGAGGTTACCGCTCAAATGGTGCAGAACTTTATTCAGGGCGGAGCTGCTATAAACGTTCTGGCGCGACATGTAGGCGCCCGAATAGTTGTGGTGGATATGGGAATGTCGAAACCGGTTAATAATGAGGGCGTATTAAAATACCGCATCCGGGAAGGCACTTGCGACATCGCCTGCGGACCTGCTATGTCCAGGAAGGAAGCTATAGCCTGCCTGGAAGCCGGGATCGAAATTGCTCAGAATGAGGTTAACCGGGGAGCAAAGTACATAGGAACCGGAGACATGGGTATAGGCAACACTACAGCGGCGAGCGCTGTCCTGGCAGCCTTGAGCGGCCTTCCGGCGGAAAAAGTTGTTGGGCGTGGCACTGGAATAAATGAGGCTACCTGGAGGCTTAAAGTTGAGACGGTGGCCAGTTCACTAAGGATTAATCGCCCGGATTCACGAGATGCAGTGGAGGTTCTGGCCGCAGTAGGAGGACTGGAAATTGGCGGTTTGGCAGGCTGTATTTTGGGTGCCGCATCTTGCCGGGTTCCGGTAATCATTGACGGCTTTATATCAGGAGCAGCAGCTTTATTGGCGGCCCGGTTACAGCCCCGGGCCAGCAACTTTATGATTGCCTCCCATTTATCTAAAGAGCCTGGACACCGTTTTATCCTTGATTTGCTTGGGCTGGAACCGATGCTCTATATGAATATGAGATTAGGTGAAGGCACCGGAGCAGTTTTAGCCATGGGAATTATTGATTCTGCTCTAAAAATAATGCATGAAATGGCTACCTTCGAATCGGCCCGAGTATCAAGACCGGATTAATCAGACGAAAAGGTGAGAATGTGTTAAATAAAAAGATTAAGATTTTTATCCTGGTGTTTCTATTAATAGTCAATAATGCAGGGTGTGGATCAGTAAAACCAGTTAATAAGGAAAATATCACTACAATCTCAGTCAAAGATGATTGTGGCAATGTAGTTTTGATAAAAAGCAAACCAAATAGAATAGTATCTCTGTCGCCTAGCCACACCGAAATACTTTTTGCGTTGGGACTCGATAAACATATAGTAGGAGTAACCAACTACTGTAATTACCCCCCCGAGGCTAAAAAGAAAACAAAAGTGGGCAATTATGCTTCCCCTAGCCTGGAAAAGATTATATCGCTTGCACCGGATTTAGTATTGGCAGATAGCCTTAATCACCAACTGGGAACAGAACTTGGCCGTAACGGAATCGCTTTTGTGGAACTTAACCCCCGCAGTGTTAATGATACTCTTAGAAGCATTGAAACAGTTGGTCGGGCTACTGGACAAACAGCTAGGGCTAGCGACCTGGTCCGGAACATTCAGAAAGATATTAATAAAGCTAAAGCTCTGGCAAATAACCGGCCTGATTCGCATAAGCCGGCCGTGTACTTTGAACTCTGTGATGAACCGCTAATGACGGTCGGCCCTGGTACAGTAATTGATGACTTGATAAGACAGGCCGGAGGGACCAATATGGCCGGCAATGCCCAGCAGGAATACCCTCAAATAAGTCCTGAAGTGATTATTAAAAATAATCCTGACGTAATCATTACCGGTTATAATCATGGAGATGTCAATTATAGCGGCGAGGATTTTATTAAACGTCCTGGTTGGACGGAACTTGACGCAGTTAAAAACCAGCGCGTATACAGAGTCGACCCGGATATAGTTATGCGAGCGGGACCAAGAATTGGACAGGCACTTTTGACAATATCCCGCCTGATTAACCAGGAGAATTAACGATAAGATCCACCGGGGTTGAGCTAATGCTGCTAAAACTGCCATCTAGAACGGGGAAGAAATGTAATGCTCTCTAACCAACTTAAAAATGGAATAATCTTAATACTGATTTTGGTATTGATACTGGTCTGCATCCTGGGCATTACCTGGGGAGCGGTTGCAGTACCCATAAAGGAAATACTGCAAACTGTTGCACTGCATATACCCTTTCTGGAGCATCTAATCTCACCCGTATCCTCCTCAACTGACAGCATAATCTGGCAAATACGTTTACCGCGGGTAGTTCTGGCTGGTCTGGTCGGAATGGCCTTGGCGATGGCGGGCGTAGGATACCAGGGAATGTTTAATAACCCCATGGCCGATCCCCATATACTTGGGGTATCGCAGGGGGCGGCCTGCGGGGCCTGCCTGGCCATGATAATGCAAAACCACTTACAACTGCCGGAATGGATGATACCAGTGGCAGCCTTTGTCGGAGCCGTCGCCGCCATGATGCTGATTTATTTCCTGGCCAAACAAAATGGGCGGCTTCCGGTGATGCGGCTCCTCCTATCCGGGTTAATCCTGGGTACGCTGCTTTCTGCCCTTTTAAGTCTGCTGGTTTATTTCAGTGACCAGCAGCTGCATCGGGTCGTTTACTGGTTAATGGGGGGGTTCTCAGCCAGGAATTGGGGACATGTCAATATGGTCGTGTTCTACATAATAGCCGGTGGATTGTTAATGTTATGTATGCCACGTGAACTAAATTTACTGCGCCTGGGGGAAGAAAACGCCCAACATCTGGGGGTTGAAATCGAATTAGCCAAGAGGATTATACTATTTTGCGCAGCTCTTTTAACCGCCAGCGCGGTAGCCGCCGGAGGGGTTATAGGATTCGTTGGTTTGATAATGCCACACGCCGCTCGTCTCCTGGTAGGTCATGATCACCGGATATTATTGCCCGCTTCGGCCCTGCTGGGAGCTGGCTTCTTGGTGGCATCAGATCTAATTGCCAGAACCTTGATGGCTCCGCTGGAACTGCCGGTAGGGGTGATTACATCCTTGATTGGAGCACCGTTCTTTATTTACTTGATGTATAGATCCAACAACGAACTAGTATAGGCAAGAGGTAGACATATGAG
Organism: Chitinophagales bacterium; assembly: GCA_050259035.1. Taxonomy (GTDB): domain Bacteria; phylum Bacillota; class Syntrophomonadia; order Syntrophomonadales; family DTU052; genus JBLMZW01. The sequence goes on from JBLMZW010000224.1 coordinate 4,067, forward strand.
CAGTATAACCCTAAAAATTAACGACCTGACATGTTCCTATGCCGCCCGAACTATTCTTAAAGGTCTGACATTTGAAGTCAACCGTGCCGAACTAATAGGAATCGTAGGGCCCAATGGATCCGGTAAATCTACCCTGCTTAAAAGTATCAGCAATGTACTAAAACCGAGATACGGCGAAGTTCTTTTGCAGGGAGAAAAAGTGAGAGACATGAAGCGGCGGCAGGTGGCTCAGAAAATGGCCGTAGTCAGTCAGGAAGAGAAAATTGATTTTCCCATCACGGTACAGGATGTCGTGCTAATGGGAAGATATCCTTACCTGGAGAGGTTTAGCCGTGAGAAGATACAGGATATTGAAAAGGTTGAGGAAGCCCTCGATTTAACCGGTTTGAAGGCTATGGCTAATCGTGATTTTACCCATCTTAGCGCGGGAGAAAAACAGAGAGTACTCATAGCTCGTGCTTTAGCCCAGGAGCCGGAAGTATTACTGCTGGATGAACCTACTTCCAACCTGGATGTTGGGCACCAGGTGGAGATAATGGACTTGATTGGCCGTCTGCGGAAAGAAAAAGGCTTAACCGTCATTATGGCAGTACACGATCTCAACCTGGCCTCGGGTTACTGCGATCGTTTGTTGGTATTAAAGGATGGCAGAATATATCTAGCCGGGAAGCCGGATGAGGTTTTAACCCCGGGCAACATATTTGATATCTACGGAAGTAGGGTGACAGCTGCCGTTCATCCGATTAGTGGACGTCCCCAGGTTATGCTTATTCCTGATACTGATCTGGGGAATTCCGATAGAGAACAGATTAAGCGCGGACACTTGATTTTAATAACCGGTGGAGCCCGCAGCGGCAAAAGCACAATGGCCGAGAAGCTGGCAACCAATTTAGGGATTAAGGGAAAGAAGGTCGTTTATATAGCTACGGCCTCTGCCGGGGATGAGGAAATGAAGGAGCGTATAGCCCGGCATCGCCAGGAGCGCCCGACCGAGTGGGAAACCGTGGAGGAAACCCTGCAAGTGGAGGAAATTATAAAGAAAAAGGTTGGCACTGCAGGAGTAATATTAATAGATTGCCTAACCCTATTGGTTTCTAATTGGTTATTGGCGGAGGATATAGATTGGGATAGGGAAGGGTTAAATCGGGAGAGACAGGCCCGTATCCTGGATAAAGCCAAAAGGCTGGCCAGGACTGCTCGCCAGGTTAAGAGTGATGTTATCATGGTCACCAATGAAGTAGGGTTTGGCCTGGTTCCTGACAATAGTATGGGAAGGGCCTACCGGGATGTACTCGGGCTGGTTAATCAGATAATGGCTGCGGATGCGGACGAAGTCTATTTATTATGCAGCGGAATACCACTGCGGGTGAAGGATGCTCGGGACCAAATTCGGGGTTCTTAAGTCTTTGCATGATGTTGTAACGAAATTTTACACGGCAGTACTAATAATTGGAGGTTAAATTGAAAACCTTACTGCTCGCTTTTCAGTTTCTTACTCGGATTCCTCTTCCCGCAACCGGGCAATTGGAACCAAAAGACCTGGGTCGTTGCTCCGCTTGGTTTCCCCTGGTGGGTGGATTCCTGGGTCTCCTACTGGTACTGGTTAATTTCTTAGTTGGAAGATACCTTGACCACCAGGTTACTGCAGTATTACTGGTTATTATACTTACCGCTTTAACCGGGGGGTTGCATCTCGATGGTTTAATGGATTCGGTGGACGGTTTGATGGGTGGAAGAAATCAAGCCCAGGCTTTGGATATTATGCGGGATAGCCGGGTGGGAGCCCTGGGGGCGATTGCCGGTTGCCTCGTGATTCTACTAAAATGGGCGGCTTTGTTTTCCTTGTTGTCCCAAGCACACTCACCATGGTTTTACGATTTGATCTTGTTTCCAATTGCTGGCCGGTGGGCAATGACTGGAATGGCCTGCTTTATGCGCCCAGCCCGCCACGACGGCCTGGGATCAGCATTTGCTGATGGAGCAGATGTTCCACAATTTCTAGTGGCTACCTTGATTGCAGTTGGGTTGGTATGGTTTGCCGGCAGTTGGCGGGGGCTATATTCACTGGCTGCTGCTGGTTTCGCAGCTATCTTGTTTAGTTTATGGATTAAACGGAGACTGGGCGGTATGACGGGGGATACCTGTGGAGCGATTAATGAATTTGGAGAAGCTACGGCGCTGTTGCTCTTACTTATTATTAAATGAAAAAACCACCCGGTTGGGTGGTTTATCTAAGCAAAAATATCTATTTTTCCTCCCAGGGCTGATGACGGGGGTGCCGACTTTTGTGGCTGATTCTGATTCAAAGCCTCCAGAGTTTTATCAATAACCTGGAGGGGTAGGGCGGCCTGTTCCATGGACTTTTTCAAAGTTGCAACACTTATCGCATCTTGTAAACTGGAATTTATAGAACCTATACCATCCATTCTATCGCCCCTTCCTTTCCGATTATGTTAATTTTACTCCAGAACTTTCCTGTATGCAATCAGCATCTGTAGGAATATCAAATGATATTTCATCCGCCATTGATTTACAATTGTTATAAGAGGGAATCGCTTGTTAGGGATGGAATTATAACACGTCGGTATTAAAACGAAATGAGGAATTCCCGTGATAAAACCTAGAATTCGAATTGCCGGGGTAGTGGATGTCGAAACCAGTGGATTGGGGAAATACAGTGAAATTATAGAACTTAGTCTAGTTGTTTTCGGCTTTAATGCGGATAGTGGAGAAGTTACTGGCATAATGGATGAGTATTGCGGCTTGCGTGAACCTTCGGGGTACATAAACCCATGGGCTACCAGAGTTCACGGGCTAACCCTGGCTGATGTGCGGGGGCATCGACTTGACCATGCTAGAATTGAGGACATGATTTCCCGTACTGAGTTTTTAATCGCTCACAATGCCAGCTTCGACCGTGGATATGTTGCTGCCATGTATCCTTCTGCCGCTGTCAAGCCGTGGTATTGTTCAATGGCCGGTGTCAATTGGAAGGCTCAGGGATGTCCTAACCGAAGATTGCAGGATCTTTTATATTTCCACCATATCGATCCAGGGCAGGCCCACCGGGCTCTGGATGACGCGAGGGCTACACTGATGCTTCTCGCCTACACACAACCTAATGGTGAGACTAATTTAAAAGAACTGCTGCATAAATATGAAGAAAAAGAAGAGAATCGAAGGAAAGAAAATCCAGTCTCAGGGTTCCCCCTGAACAGTCAATTTTGATGTAATATATTAATAGGTTGAAAACGTATTTAAAACCTTATGGCGGTCGCAGATACCCGCCTTAACAAAACGAGGAGGTTCAATTTATGAGCCAGTACCGCGATGATTTACTATCCCCTTTGTTCGTTGTGTTTACATCCCTTTTTATTACCTGTCTTCTTATCTCCAACATAATTGCCTGTAAGATTATTCTGGTCTTTGGGTTAACTGTTCCATCGTCGGTTATTCTGTTTCCGATAACTTATATTATTAGCGATGCGTTGACTGAAGTGTACGGGTTCGAAAGGGCACGCCTGGTTGTCTGGCTGGGATTTACTGCCAATATCTTTATGGTAATAATATTTATGACGGCTGTGTATTTACCCTACCCCGACTTCTGGAAAGGGCAGGAGGCATTTAAAGCCGTGCTTGGTTTTACACCGCGTCTGGTAGCAGCTTCTTTACCCGCTTATTTTTTGGGACAGATGTCAAATGCCGTGGTACTTTCGCGGATGAAGGTAGTTTTTGAAGGCAGTCCACTATGGACTAGAACTATTGGATCAACTATGGTGGGAGAAGGTGTTGACACCCTTATCTTTATAACCGTCGCTTTTTTGGGGACAGTGCCTTTAAAGGTTCTGGGTATCATGATTTTAGGTCAGTATATATGGAAGGTTGGCTATGAAGCTCTATTAACTCCCTTGACATATGCAGTTATAAGAAGGATAAAAAAACACGAGGGTATTGATACCATTGACCGGGGAATAAGTTATAATTTGCTTAAATGGGGGAAATAAAAGTGGATTACGAATTTAACACCCTTGGTAAAGATGTCAGGAAACCCGTAAGAAACTTAGAGGTTTTTGCCTGTCCAGCCGGGGTAGAACAAGTGGTTTTGGAGAGCGAAGAGGTCACCAGCCTTTGCCCGGTAACCGGACAGCCGGATTGGGAGAGGGTCCGGATTGAATACGCTCCCGACCGGTTTTGCATCGAAAGTAAGAGCCTTAAACTATACCTCTGGAGTTTTCGTGAAGAAGGGACTTTTTGCGAGACATTGGCTTACACTATAGCCAACGATGTCTTCGAAGCCTGTAAACCTCGCTGGTGCCAGGTTACGATAACCCAAAGACCCCGAGGCGGCATCGGTATAACTGCCACAGCTCGTATGCCTATCAGGGACATGCAGCATTCAGAGTAGGTAAATTGCAGGGGGAGTGTTTCAGTGAAGTCTAGAGATAATGCAGCGACCTTCGACTTTGGAGACCTTAATAGCTTTCCCATACCAAACTGTTCAAAAACCATTCAATCAAGAATGGTTGAATATATTCCGGGAGAAGTACTTTCTTTGGCCTTTCCTGTGAAGGAAGAGTATACGAACCCCGCCGGGTCGATGCAGGGAGGATTCATTACCGCAGCCTTTGATAATACCTTTGGCCCTCTTTGTCTGATGGCCGCCAAAACCGCAATGACCACGACTCTCAACCTGAATACCAGTTACCATCGCCCCATTTTTCCGGGGGATGAATTATGTGTAAGAGCAGAAGTGATAACCAATGGCCGGACCACAATTTATATGACCGCCGAGGCTCGCAATCTGGAAGGCAAGTTGGTAGCTACCGCGAATACTACCTATATTCATGTAAAACGATAGTCTATTTATAAGGAAAAGGGTCTTTGAAATTAGGGAAGACTTCGTTTCTGGCCCAGAGAAGATGCTCTTCCATAAGCTGAGCCGCTTCTTCATGCTGGCCGTTAATTATAAAATCAGCTAACTGACAGTGATGCTGCCAGGCAAGTTCATAATTACCCGGCTTTTCATGCAATGCCCCGGCATATCTCTCCAATATAATCCAGTAAGTATTGGCTATTCGGTGTAGAACGCTGCTGTGGGCCAGTCTACCGATTAACAGATGAAATTCTTTGTCCCACTCCGCGAACCCATCTGTTACTTCTCTCATATTGAAGTCAACAAGTTCTTGGACTTCCTCGGGGGAAGCTCTATGGGTTGCCAGTTTGATCATAGCAATCTCAATATAAATCACGGCCTCAAATACATCACGCAAGGATTCCAGATCCAAACCGTCTTCAAACATAAACTGGAACACAATGGATTCGATACTCATTGACTCCCGGACGTTAATGAAAGCCCCTTCACCCTGCCGAATATCCACTACGCGCATTACCTCAAGGATTCGTAAAGCTTCGCGTATGGTAGAACGATTTACGTTTAAGATTTCTGCCAGTTCACGTTCCGGCGGTAGTTGATCATTGGCTTTAAAATGGCCTTTCCGAATAAGGTTTTGAATCTGGTTGGCTACCTCTTCGGGTAGGCTCCTTTTTTTTATTTCCTTATACATGCGCATATGCTGTTAACCTCCGGCAGAGTCGCGTTCCTATCTATGATACTCCGAAGAACTTTGACAGGCAACCAAGGGGAAAGAATCAGATTCTTTCCCCTTGCCTATTTCGGTTGAATTAGAAAGCGTCTTTTATACAATTGCGAATAATATCATCAGCCAGCGGGTAGAACAATCCAGAAGGGTCTAGTTTAATAGCCCAGAATAAAATTTCTTTGGCCGTATCATCAACCTCTACGGAGAATTTCGGTTTAGCACCGCATTGACGCTGCAGGTCGCGTACCAAATTGGTAACTTCTCCGATTAAATCTTCATCAGATTTGCCCGCGATATTTATATCGAAGGCCCGGGCCAATTCCTTGGCATGCGGCAGATAGTGCTTGGGATGATTATCCATCAGGATAGGAATCAAAACCGCATTGGCTTCGCCATGAGGAATCCTGAATTGCCCGCCGCAGGCATGTGCTACGTTATGTATCGGGTAGAAAAGACCCGACATGGAGAAACTCATAATTGCCATGTTACTGGCTACAAGCATCTTAGTACGAGCTTCCAGATTCTTGCCATCCTGTACAGCAATGGGCAGGAATTCCCTAATTAATCTTATAGCCTGAATAGCCAGAGCATCAATCATACAGTTGGTACCTGGCGAAGTCATACCCTCAATGGCATGGGACAGGGCGTCAAAGCCGGTATCAGATGTAATTTTGGGAGGCAAGCCTATGGTGAAATCAGGATCAAGGAACGCATAATCCGCGGGAAGGTAAGGATGCAAAAGGTCTCCCTTTATTTTTACTTCTTCATTATATATAACCGCTATAGGAGATGATTCTGAACCCGTTCCGGCGGTAGTTGCAACTGCAACATGCGGTATACCCAGGGGTTTTCCGCCGGGCCTAAGATAGGGACCAATATTTCCAGGCATAATTTCTTTGATATCGGTAACTTTCATACCCAGCATCGCCTTGACCCCTTTTACGGAGTCCAGGACGCTGCCTCCGCCAACCGCCAGAAGACCATCCACGGCTAATTCGCGGCACCAACGCGCACAGTCATTGATCACTCGCATAACAGCATCGGGCTCAATTTTATCGTAGATTCCTACTATCTTGGGCTGACCCTGAACTGCAAATATGTCGCATACCTGGTCTACGATGCCCGCATCAATCAATCCCTTGTCAGTAATGAGACCGACACGCTGACATCCCATTTCACTAAAGCGTTCCGGAATGAAGGTTCTACATCCTGAACCAACCTCCACAATGCTCTGGTAATCCCACATAAAATATTTCGGAGCTGCCATTCTATAAATACCCCCTTTAAACCATTTCTGGTTGACCGGATATCCCGGTCAATTAATCGGATAGGAAGTGGTAAATCAAAGCTCACTATTTATTAGTTCCAATCAAGACACCCAGCAGTTTTTCACTGGCATCCGGGGTCAGGTCCTGGCAAATATGTTTTACTTCACTATAGGCCATTAACGAATGATAACAGTTTTCACGGCCATAACCGCTCTGTTTATAGCCACCGAATGGGGCATCTGGCCTTAGTACGTGCCAGTTATTAATCCAGACCGAACCAGTACGCAGACGAGTAGCAACCCTCTGCGCGCGGCTGGCGTTGGTGCTACACACTCCGCCGCCCAGACCGTACATGGAATCGTTGGCCATAGCGATAGCCTCTTCCTCATCGTCATAAGGAATAACGCATTGGACCGGGCCAAAAATCTCTTCCCGGGCCTGAGTCATCTGGTTGTTGCAGTTTACAAATATAGTTGGTTCAAAGAAGAACCCCTTTTCGTAAATACCTGAGTCAAGGACGTTCCCACCGTAGGCCAGTTGCGCACCTTCCTGTTTACCAATTTCCACGTACCTTCTAATAGTATTCAATTGATCCTGATTGGCTATTGGTCCGAGGTCGGTATTTATATCCATTTGATCGCCAATGATCATTTTCTTAATCTTGGTTATCATTCGATCTACCAGTTCATCCTGCATCTTGCGGGGAACAAAAAGACGAGTTCCGGATTCACATACCTGACCGGTATGGAATAGAAAAGCCAGAAGAGACATGGTAGCAGCGACATCAAGGTCGGCATCATCAAGAACCACTACCGGGGATTTGCCTCCCAATTCCAGGGTAACGCGCTTTATGCTGTCGGCCGCCATATGAGCGATATGTCGCCCAACCTCAGTCGAACCGGTAAAGCCAATCTTATCAATCTCGGGGTGAGAAGCCAGATGGTTTCCTATAGACGAACCAGGTCCGGTTACTACATTAAACACCCCGTCGGGAAGACCGGCATCCTTAAGGATTTTAGCCAATTCCAGAGTAGTTACCGGGGTGATACTGGCTGGTTTCATCACCAGACTGTTGCCCATTGCCAGGGCGGGGGCAATTTTATACATGGCAAGAATCATAGGGAAATTCCACGGGGTGATACCGGCACAGACTCCTATAGGCTCCCTCTTCCAATATGTATGCATGGGAGCTACCCAGGGAGGCGAGAAAAAGGTGTGTTCCACCCGGGGCATTTCTTTAAGAATCATAGCCGCAAGCAATAATGAAGCTCCTACTTCTGCTGCGTCCACGCTCATGGTACGGCGAATGGTTGCACCTGAAGTAAGAGATTCGAGGTAGGCCATACGCTCTTTGCTGGCAACAAAAAGCATGGCGGCATTCATTAAAACCTCCGCTCGTTCTTCAACTGACTTATTAGCCCAAACGCCGGATTCAAAAGATGCCCGGGCTGAAGCTACAGCGCGGTCAACATCATCCAGGCTGCCTCTGGGCACCCGGGCTACTACCTCACGGGTTCCGGGGTTAATTACATCCATCATTTCGCCAGAGGAACCCGGGGTCCATTGCCCGTCGATGAAATGTTGGTACTCCATGACTTCAAACATCAACATACCTCCCCTTTTTAGCTGGAATAACCAGAAAATTACAGGTCCGCTGCTCCGGTGGTCGGACCACTAAATTAAAACTAGCATATTTTAGAAGGCGATTTCAACAAAAAAAAGACGAAGGCCAAAATAACTCAATATATTCGGCGGCGCTTGACTTTAAGAGGGTTCTTGTGATAACCTTCTGTTGTTGGTTGCACATTTAACGCAACCGCGTGGTCCGGGTTTTTAAATGCACTAAGTGCTACCTGGGATCAGCGAGTCTCATAAATGTGGAGGTGTTAGATAATTGTATGCTGTTTTTCTAACCGGTGGTAAACAGTACCGGGTTCAGGAAGGTGAAGTCCTGAAAATTGAAAAAGTCGATGGGGAAATCGGTGATACCATCGAATTCGATCAGGTACTGGCCGTCAAAGATGGTGAAACGTTAAAAGTCGGCAACCCGCTGGTAAGCGGTGCCAAGGTTCAGGCGAAGGTTTTGCTCCAGGACAAAGACCGTAAGATAATTGTTTTCAAGTACAAGGCAAAAAAGAATTACCGGAGAAAAAGAGGCCATCGCCAGCCGTTTACCCGGATTGTTGTTGAGAAAATAATATCTTAAACATGGTAACCATTGAGATACTGAAAGACTCTGAGGACTCGACTGTGGCTTTCCGGGTCGAAGGTCATGCCGGGTTCGGTGAATCCGGGGAAGATATCATTTGTGCCGGGGTTTCGGCAGTTACTCAAACCGCTCTGGTAGGACTACTGAAGTACCTCGACAAAAAACCTGTACATCAACGTAAACCTGGATTATTAGCCTGTTCTCTGCCAGAGGACCTTGGTCATGAAGACGCTCAAAAGGCTAAATTCATACTGGGTACCATGGAAGAGGGACTGAAAGAAATAGAACACAGCCACGGAGAGTTCGTGGAACTTGTAATCAGGAGGTGTTAATTTTGTTTGGCATAGATCTTCAATTATTTGCTCATAAAAAAGGTGTGGGTAGTTCCCGTAACGGAAGAGACAGCGAATCTAAACGCCTGGGAGTCAAGAAATATGATGGTCAGGTGGTTAGAGCCGGAAATATTCTGGTTCGGCAGCGGGGAACTAAAATCCACCCGGGAAATAACGTGGGTATAGGCGGCGATGATACGTTGTTTGCCACAGCCGACGGATATGTTAAGTTTGAAAGAAGAGGCAAGGATAAGAAACAGGTAAGTGTCTACCCGGTTGAAGAAATGACCATGTAACAATCGAAATTATAAAGAAGACTAATAAGCACCCCTGGATCAATCCAGGGGTTGTTTTTAATAGAGCGGATATTTGTTTATAATGGAGCGGATATAATGGATAATCGAGTGGTGGTTGAACTTCTTAGGCATCAGCGCCATGACTTCAGCAATCATTTGCAGGTCATACTGGGGTACCTGGATTTAGAAATGTATGATCGCGCCCGTCTCTATCTGCAGGACATATTACATGAGGTGACGGCTGAACGGAATATCTTTAAAATGAATGATGATGTGGCGCTTTTCATTTTTCAACACTATTTGTTAGCCAAGCAAGAGGGCATAATACTGGAAATAGGCGATGTTAAACTAAACCAAGCATCGAACATATTAGAATGTAACACAGAGTTAAGTTCGGTATGGCAGGAGCTCGGGAAACAAGCTGCCAAAGAGAGTGATTATATTCATGCGCGGTTGGATATTAAAGAGGATAATCGTTGCCTGCGGTTGACGATTGAATTGCAGTTAAAGCCAGTTCCCGTTCAGCGGGAAATTGTCGTTACGAGGTGATAAGGTGTTTTACGACCAGGCTAAAATCTATGTTAAAAGTGGAGATGGGGGAAACGGCATAGTCGCGTTCCGCCGGGAAAAGTATGTTCCTCGTGGAGGTCCTTCGGGCGGGGATGGGGGACGTGGCGGCAGCATTTATTTTAAGGTTGACGAAGGGTTAAGCACCTTAATGGATTTCAAATACCGGCAGCATTACCGGGCTGAACGAGGTGAACACGGCCAGGGTAAAAACATGCATGGTGCCAACGCCGCTCCTCTGGTTATTAAGGTGCCTCCGGGAACCGTTATAAAGAATGCTGAAACGGGAGAAATCCTGGGAGATTTGATAGAACAAGATCAAGAGTGCATCATTGCCCGGGGCGGGAGAGGCGGCCGCGGCAACGCCCGTTTTTCCAATGCCACTAACCGGGCTCCCGCTTTTGCCGAAAAAGGGGCACCGGGCGAGGAAAAATGGATTCTGTTAGAGCTTAAATTGCTGGCCGATGTTGGATTAGTAGGGATGCCTAACGCAGGCAAATCCACTCTTATTTCACGGGTTTCGGCAGCGCGGCCTAAGATTGCCGACTATCCTTTTACTACCCTGGTTCCAAACCTTGGGGTGGTCAAGGTTGGCCCGGGAGAGAGTTTTGTTCTGGCGGATATTCCCGGCCTGATTGCTGGGGCGCACGAAGGAGCAGGGCTGGGGCATGAATTCCTGCGTCACGTTGAGCGAACGCGGGTCCTATTATTTGTCCTGGATTGTTCAGGAATCGAGGAAACCAATCCTCTTGAAGATTATTCGGTTCTGGTTGAAGAACTTCGGCTGTATAGGCCAGAATTGTTAGACCGTCCGCGTATAATTGCTGCGAATAAGAAGGATATGCCTGGCTTTGATGCGGTATGGGAGCGAATAAACAACGAACTCAAAGGGATAGAAATCTACTCCATTTCAGCTCTAACCGGAGACGGGCTTGATGCTTTGATCGCACGGGTATACCAGCTGGTTCAATCTATACCCAGGGAAGCGCCAGGGGTTATAGAAGATACGGTAATAACTAAGTTCAAGGATGAACCGGCATTCACAATAAATAGAGTAGATGGAGTTTTCGAGATTTCCGGGGAGAGAATCGAGCGCCTGGTGGCGATGACTGACTTGGATAATGATGAGGCCCTGGCCAGATTCCAGAGAACCATAAAGAGAATGGGATTAGAGGATGCATTGCGGGAACGGGGGGCTAAAACTGGCGACCCGGTCAGGATTAAGGATTTGGAGTTTGAATACATGGAGTAATCTCTCTATCTGTTTTGAATAATTAACAATTGGCGGGGGGCAAAGGAGGAACCACAATGGAATCCAGAGCGAAACTGAAAACCTGCAAAAGAATTGTGGTTAAATTAGGCAGCAGCACTATTACCCATGACAGCGGGCAGATGAACTTGGCCCGTATGGAGCGCCTGGTAAGAGAAATGGCGGATATTCATAATGAAGGCCGAGAAATTTGCCTTGTTACTTCTGGAGCGGTTGCGGCTGGTGTTGGACGTCTGGGCATGAGGGAATACCCTAAAACCATGCCGCTCAAGCAGGCTGCAGCGGCAGTGGGGCAGGGGACTTTATTACATATGTATGAAAAATTCTTTGCCGAATATGGCAAAAATATCGCTCAAGTCCTTCTGACCCGTGATGATTTTGACGGGCGTCTCAGATACCTTAACGCACGTAACACACTTAGGACCCTTTTATCTTTAGGCGTAATTCCGGTTATCAATGAAAATGATACCGTGGTCGTAGAAGAAATCAGGTTTGGTGATAACGATACCCTTTCAGCCCTGGTGGCTGATTTGGTTGATGGTGATCTCCTGATAATAATGACGGATATTAATGGACTGTATAACGATGATCCCCGCACCAACCCCGAAGCTACACTTTATCATGAATTGGAAGAGATCCCCGAGATAATCAGCACTTCTTTAAAGCAACGAGGAAACAAATTTTCTAGCGGAGGTATGTACACTAAGGTACTGGCGGCAAAAATGGCTATGGCTTCGGCGATTCCTATGGTGGTGGTCAACGGCAGAGAACCAGGAGTTCTACGGCGGGTGTTGGAAGGAGAACGACTGGGAACCATGTTTAAGCCAGGGGAAGAAAGAATGCAGGCCAGAAAGCGCTGGATAGCTTTTGGAACTCAACCCCACGGGATTATTACCATTGACCGGGGTGCGGTTGAGGCTCTGGTAAAGAAAGGCCGCAGCCTTCTGGCTTCGGGCATTACTTCGGTGGAACATGAATTTGAACGGGGTACCATTGTATCTGTTTATGCTCTGGAAGGGCATGAGATTGGACGGGGAATGACCAATTACTCCTCCAATGAGATTCGGTCGATTGCCGGCCATAAATCTTCCGAGATTCAGAAAATATTAGGTGCCAAGGATTACGATGAAGTAATTCATCGTGATAATTTTTCTCTGATAGTACACGCCGACGTTGATGAAGCCTGAAATAAGTCTTTTGCCTTAGTTATACGGGCTGGATAGTTTTTTAAAAAAATACATATGCGGAAAAGAGGAGTTTTCTCGCCAAGCCTAGAAGTTTAATGTATACAATATTATTTACATATTGTAGTTGAGGGGAGGGGACGCTATGACGCGTAAGTACTATATTACCGATTTTTACAACGGCATACTTAAAGACATCGGCGAGGGAAAGTACTGGTTCGCGGTTGAAGAACGAGTAAACAAAGAATATCCCTACCCGGAAAAGATTTTGGAATTCTTAACCGCTGATCATCTGCCCCTGGGTTTTGACGCGGCCAACCAATTACTTTTTACCAGATCGGCGTTATGCGATTTTGCACCGCTTTTCCCGCTTTTTCCTACCAAGGAGGAAGCCCGGGAGATGATAGGTGATCTTATTAGCTTTTATGCCAATCTTCACTGGCGCGAATTCCTGACTGTATTAAAAAAGCGTGGAAAACAGGCTATTTACAAGGAGTTTTGCCTTCATGCATTGGAGATTGCAGAAGATAAGGGCTGGAAAGAAGCCAGTATTGTCTTCACTATTGAGGAAATGAATTTTGAAACGGTGGAAATCAAGTTCGTGGGGAGCCTGCTGGAGATCGAAGAATATATACTTGAACGAAATGCGTTTCCGCTTCTTATAAATACTTACCTGGATCCTAACAAACGGGTAACAGTTGAAGATGAGGAAACCATCAAAATTGAACCTTTTATTCGCACCATACCTGACATAAAGGGTTGTGCGGTATTAAAAAAGGTTGGTTAAATGTACAACTGAATATTGAGGCAGTTCGAATAGAAAGGCCCCGGTTTACCGGGGCCTATTTTCTACGTTTTTTCACTCTATTATTATCAGGTTACTGGCTTTAAGTTTGGCCTGGTCTTCGGGAGATATTATATATTCTCTCTCCAGAAGCTTACGTTCGGTTGGTGGACTGCAAAGTTCGGTCGAGAGGTAACGCAGTCCGTTATCATTTATAATAGTCACTATTCTTTTGGCATCCGGGTACTGTTTGGCTGCTTTAAAAGCCGCCGCTACGTTTATCCCTGATGAAGCACCACAGAAAATACCTTCAGTTTTAGCCAGGTTGCGTGCTGTTTCCAGGGCTGTATCCGAATCCACCTGGATGATCCCATCGATATAATTGAAATCCAGAATTTCGGGAATTAGTCCATCGGCTATACCCTGGATTTTATGTGATCCAATTCGACCTTCAGCCAGAATGGGAGATTCCTTTGGCTCTGATATGAAGACTTTAAGATTGGGATTCTTTTCTTTGAGAAAACGGGCGGTTCCAGTAACCGTTCCGCCGGTTCCCTGGCACATAATCAGGATGTCCACCTGTCCCTCTGTTTGTTCCCAAATTTCTGGGCCCGTGTTGTAATAATGGGTCTCCACATTTTCTGGCCTTACAAATTGACCTATCTGAAAAACCTGGTCCCCATATTTTTGCTGCAGACGGGAGACCTCTTCCAGCACCAGGTCAACATCGGACTCCGCCCCTGGGGTAAGCACCAGTTCTGCACCATAGGAACGAATAGTCTTCTTTCTTTCATCACTCATGCCTTCCGGCATTACTATGATTACCTTGTAACCCTTAACAGCCCCCACCATACAGGTAGCAATGCCTGTATTTCCGGTGGTCCCTTCCATAAGAATCATTCCTGGTTTGAGGTCGCCTCTTTTTTCCGCTTCTTCGACAACCCGGTATACTACCCGGTCTTTCAGGCTGCCGCTGGGGTTGGCGTATTCTAACTTAACCAAAACCTCGGCTGAAAGTCCTTTGCCCAGCCGGGCTAAACGAATAATTGGAGTTAGTCCGATACTCTCCAGCACATTATCCAGTACCTTGCTATTTCTCTCCCAATTCATAACCCTATTACCTCCATGGGTTTAGTCACACGTAAATATTCTACAGGATTAAATTATTTACAGCAGCTATAAAATCCATTCCGACCCCAAAGTCATGTTTCTATTAATTTTAACCGCCTGGATTTCCGGTAGTTCTTGGCCAAAAGGAACTTCCTCAAAATATTTGGAATCAACCATGCTTTTAATTAAGTCCAGGTAGCGCTGACGGTCTTCCGTTCTGCGCAGGGTAATTCCCGATTCTTTTAACCTGGCGGCGATGGAGTTATTTAAAGCAATTTCAAAATCAGCCAGTCGGTCAAAATATTCCTTCCAGGCGTAAAGCCCCGACTCTTCCCACCAACCAATCCCGGGACAAACAAAATGACGGCAAATGGATTCTCTTTCATCCATAGCCAGGAGACAACCTTTATCCAGGGTGTGGAACTGGCAGTGATAAGCTTCATCGATATCCGGTTCATTGTTTACTGTTACCGAGGCATCCAATATCGTCAGCCGCGGCGAGGAAAAAATAAGGTCAATCAGATGCGGATAACGGTATAAATAATAGGCCAGATCCGTAGGATAAAATACGGGAGAATAATACCCACAACAGCCTTTGTTATCCTGTCTGGGACATTCGCAGCAAAGGTCAACCTCAATAAAACTCCTGAGCCCTTTCTTATGAAACACGAGATTAATCTCTTTATTCATTCTCTTGCCCCCGATATATTGGCATTATGTCCATTATAGATAATTTAACCCTAGGATACCAAGGGAAATAATGTGTTAGACAAAAAAAGGCTGTGCGACAGCACAGCCCTGAGGTTCAATTATATTAGTAGCATTCGCAGGATATTTCAAAATAGGATTTAGGGTGTTTACATACTGGGCATATGTCCGGAGCTTCCGGCCCTTCATGGATATTACCGCAATTGCGGCATCTCCACTTAACCGATTTATCCTTTTTAAATACTATACCCTGCTCTACCAGAGCCAGAAGTTCTCGATACCGTTTCTCATGGTCCGCTTCTATCTTGCCGATCCCATCGAACATTTCGGCAATTTCATTAAAGCCTTCTTCTCGTGCTACCCGGGCAAACTCCGGATACATATTGGTGTTTTCAAAGTTTTCACCGTCAGCTGCCGCTTTAAGGTTCTCCAGGGTTGTGCCAATACCTTTCAGCCAACGCAATTCCAGTTTGGCATGCTCTTTTTCATTATCAGCGGTTTCAAGGAAAATGGCCGCAATTTTTTCATAGCCTTCCTTTTTGGCTACACTGGCATAATAGGTATACTTATTACGGGCCTGGGACTCACCAGCAAAAGCTTCTTTTAAATTTTGTTCCGTCTTTGATCCTTTTAGCTCCATAAGTATCCCTCCTGATTAAAATGTAGTGTTTAGATTAGCATATTATCCAAAGCTCGGTCAACTGCTACCCTGGTCCGTTGCTTCGGTTTTTTACCATGATCAATTATGATATTATGGCAAGTAGAAAATCTTTGGATCGAGAGGAATGCCGTGTCAGCAATCGGAGTCTTTGGAGGAACATTCGACCCGGTTCATATAGGGCACCTGGCGGCTGCCGAAAGGGTACGCTGCGAATTAGGTATGGAGCAGATCATATTTGTCCCCGCGATGATCCCCCCTCATAAACTTGATCGTAAGATATCATCGGGTGAGCATCGTTTGAAAATGCTGATTCGGGCTACGACCGACAACCCTTTTTTCGTGGTTGATGACTGTGAATTGCGAAGTGAGGAACCCAGCTATACCGTTAGGACCATGCAGTATTTTCGAAGAAAATACCAGGAAGATGAATTGTTTTTTATTATGGGAATGGATAACCTGCTGGACCTTGATACCTGGTATAACCCGGAGGAGTTAATATCCATTTGCCGTTTGGTGGTTGTAGCTCGTCCGGGCTATAAAATAGAAAACACGGATGAAGTATTAGAGCGTTTGCCGGAAACCATCTGGGAAAAGACTACCTTTTTACAGGTGCCGGGCCTAGATATTTCGGCCACGGACATAAGGGTCAGATTGGGGAAAGGGCAATCGGTACGCTACCTTTTACCTGATTCGGTTAAAGATTATATCTTTAGTTCTGGCTTATACGGGGTGAAGAAGATTGAACGCTGAATTAGCCACCGCGTTGATTAGAGAAAGACTCTCTCCCAGACGATTCAAACATTCGGTTCAGGTTGCTGAATTAGCCAGGGAGATGGCAACTGATTTCGGTATAGATGGCGAAAAAGCGTATCTAACCGGGATACTGCATGATTGTGCCAAGGGAATCTCGGGGGACGAACTCTTAAGAATTGCCGAGGCCAACGGGCTTATAGAGGACGAGGTGGAGCGGCGGGCGCCGGATCTCTTGCATGCTCCGGTAGGGGCTTTTCTTCTGGCCCGGGATTACGGAGTCGGCGACGTTGAAATCTTAGACGCGGTTCGTTTTCATACCCTGGGTAACAGTCAAATGTCGCTTCTGGCCAAGATTATTTTTCTGGCCGATGCCATTGAACCGGGACGGGACTACCCGGGAGTAGACCAATTACGGTGTGTAGCCCGAAGAGACTTGGACCGGGGAATAATCCTATCCATCGATAGCACGATAAAATATTGTATTGATCATGACCGTCCTCTTCATCCCCGGGGCATCGAAGTCAGAAACACATTGCTGTTAAGGAGAGAACGGGAATCAAGGGGCTTGGCTGATACCTAAACCACGGTTTTATTTCCCATTCCGATTATGGTAAAATATCCTTAATTAAAGGGGGAACGGGATGACGACAGACTATACACAACTGGCACAAAAAATTGCGTCAATTGCCCGCACCGAACATGCGGCTAATGTAGTGGTTCTGGATATTAAAGAAATGGTCGCTTTTACCGATTATTTTGTAATTGCCAGCGGGCGCAGCACTGTTCAGGTTAAGAGCATTGCTGAGAGGGTTGAGGATGAGCTTCTGGGAATGGGAATACGTCCATCCCGCCGTGACGGGTATAATGAAGGCCGTTGGAT
>JBLMZW010000225.1:0-2558 GCA_050259035.1 Chitinophagales bacterium
GTTAATGATTTCCGTCGCTGTCATCTGCGATAAGTTGGTCTCTACCAGTACCATCTGATAATTTTGGCCCGAAATAATTTCTAAACCCTTCTGCCATTCCGAACAAGTGGTCACAACATGACCGAGCATCCTCAGGTAACCAGCTAATTGGAGTCTACTACGTTCGTCTCCTTCAATCAGCAAAATGTTCAACATAAATCACCTTATTATGTACATTTTTTATAATGATAATAATCATGTATACAAGGGCTTGAAAACAGCAAACAAAGTATCAGTTAACAAATGTTATTTTCTTCTTTATTAGTTATGTTGCAGAACTTTTTTCCAACAATAACACTTCGGAATAAATTGTGTCAAGGGAGGGAAGGTAATGCAGTGCCATTATATAGGCGTTTTTCCACGCTTTGACTCATAAGGATATTCTGAATAGTTTCAAGGACGATAAGTAAATTTGGGAAAAAAAAGCAGGTCTTAAACCTGCTCCGTTAATTCTATAAGTACCATTTACTAATTGACTTTTCTCCTCGGGACTTTAAATATTATAGTCTTAATAATTAAGACAGGTATTAATCTCTTTCTGCTCATTGGTTATCCTCCTTTCCAAACATATCTGCTGCTTGAAAGTTATGCGCCAAGGATTGGTCTAGCCGGAACGTTTTTTTCTGGGAGCCGAAACTTGATTTCCGGCAATATATTCACCTGACAGGAGAAACCGGAATAAGTTATTGCCTGGGATCCTTACCCCTTGGTCACGCAGTAACTTGATAATAGCCTGCTGGGTTTCACACTTTGGGCTTCGGGGCATTCAACCAACCTCCTTTGACCAGGGTAATACATTATATGGTTAATGGCTTTAGTCGGTTCCATAATGTTCCTCTATGCCCAGATGACAACCATCATGCCCGGAATTGCTTTTATTTCGGCTTATTTCAATCTACCCTCCGGAGGTTTTCTACAATAATCCCTTCATTAATTCTCTTTAAGGGGATATACCCTGAAATCAATGCGATTACTATCGCTCCCAGAGAAGCCACCACTATCTGGGTCCATGGTATACTCCATTCAAATCCCCGGATGTTGCCGATGATTCGATATAGCAAATAGGCCAGACCGGTCCCGATTATCGAACCGTAAATAGCGGCTATTACGCCGTACAGTGTTCCTTCTGTTGCCACCAGCTTCCTGATGCCCCGCCGAGTCAATCCCACTGCCCGCAGGATAGAGAGTTCCCGGGTTCTCAGCAGCAAGTTGGTGCTGATGGTGTTTATAATGTTCAGGCAGCCAATAAGGGCTATGACCGCGACAAACCCGTAAAGGAATACACTCATGGTAAAAGCCGCATTTTTCATGCTGTCTACCATTTCGGCTATACTGGTATAATCGTATATCGTGTCCCGGGCGCACCATTCTTTTAAATATTTCCCCACTGGCTCGGCGTCCGCCCCGGGCCGAAGCTTTAGTGCCATCTGCACGAATGACTGGCTGCCGGTAATTTGCCTGTATACATCTTCGGTGGTAATCATAAGGATTTCGCCATCCTGAGTGTAGTTATTATCCAGGAAGCTCATATCCATAATCCCTAATACTGTAACGGTTTCGCTTTCAACCTCGCCCCAATGTTCCCCGGGAGTTGGAGAAATAGGAATGGTATCACCCACCTGATAGTTGAAAGGTCGGATAATTATTGATTTCTTATTCTGGGTATCGTTGACCATACTGGTACCGACAAGGATAACCCCTTTTGCCCGGTTCACCTCAGCCAGGCTCATATCCTTTAAGGCCTTCTTAAGGTCAGGAACCGCATCCTTTCCGTAAGACACCAGTTTAGCTTGACGATAGAGAATGGTATCCCCTTGTTTCGCTTTCAGGGACTCTCCCTTCAGTCGGGTAAAATCTGAATTGACCCTGCTTTCATCTACCCCCATGGTTACATCGGTGCTGAGGTCCTTATACACCCGCTCCACGCCGGGCAAAGCTTTCATATCTTTGTACTGACCGGCTGTGAAGCTTTCCGGTCCGCCCTTTTTGATCGATACCAGAAAGTCTGCGTTAGGAGGCCGGTCTACCCCTCCAACAGTGTAAATGAAGTTCACAAAGCTCCCGAAAACAATGTACAGCACAATACTTATTGCCATAGAGAATACGGTTATCCGAAACCGGCCCCGGTTGCGGCGCAGATTTTTAAATGCCATTTGGCTGGTAACGCCAGGAAGAAATGAAGCCAAACCCTGTTTGCGAACCTTGCTGAAATCTTCTTTGCTATAACTGCCGGAATTCCGAACCGCCTCCAGGGGAGAAACTTGCCCGGCTTTCCGGGCCGGGCCCAGAGCCGATAAAATAACCGTGATTATTCCCAGAACAGCGCTGACAATCATAACCGGGAGGGATACCCCTATACGCATTTCCTGCAGAAATACCAGGGCATTATTATCCATAGTACCGATTAGAAGCATAACCACTTTCATAGCCAGAACACCGCAGGCTAATCCGACCGGTATTCCAACTAAGCTCATAATGGCCGCTTCCTGAAAAACAATTTTGCGGATCTGGCCCGGAGT
>JBLMZW010000226.1:0-49602 GCA_050259035.1 Chitinophagales bacterium
GGCAGATTAGGCATAACCAGATAAGAGAAGCAGATATTGGTTTGAACCGACAGGTTTCATGAATTTGAAAGACTTTGAATTGATTCTTAATTGATGATGGCGATGGAAGATAAAAAAATCGATTACCGCTATAACTCCATAAGAATCTATTTGGGAGGTGGGGACGATTTTAGAGAAACTAAGAGACGAAAAGGGTATGACCCTAATCGAAATACTGGCGGCCCTAACGATATTAACGATGGCGATTATGGTTATCATTACTTCTTTTACCACTGCCATTATATGGAACGCTGAGTCAGGGAGACGTACAAGAGCAATATACTTTGGATCTGAAGTCATCGAGGAACTGAAATCCAATCCCTCACTGGTAACCAATACATCAGGCTATGTTGATTATTCGAGCCGAGTGGATTATATTGCACCACCATTAGGCATAGGGGCCAAGGTCAGCATTTTTGATTATGATACTACGCTTAAACTTCATACGGTACTTGTGAAACCTACATGGAATACTCGAGGAATAGAACGATCAGATTCCCTTCAGACCGTGATAAGGGGAGATAGCTGATGAAACTAATACATAAACAAGATGGAATGACATTTGTAGAGGTTCTGGCGGTACTGGTTCTATTCGGGTTTATTACCATTATTGCTTCCAGGGTTGTAATAATGGGACTGCAGACTTCCAGGCGCGGAAATGAAATGACCGAAATGCATACCAAGGCACGAATTGCTATGAACCAGTTTGTCAAGGATTACCGGGCGAGCAACACAGTTTCAGGAACAGGTACGTCAGGCGACCCTTATGTTCTGCACTATGGTATATCCAAAAATGGACAAAATCAAACATATACTGTCGCATATTACGTTTCTGCATCAAATCAATTAATGCGAACGATTACTCTGGCCAGTGATACCGACAACAACCTGTCAACAGCGCCAGTAACAGGTACACCTGTCACTGCGGTTGTAACCAACTATGTTCAAAGTCTTGTAGTTACTTCGACTGCATCACTAGGTATATCGCAAATTACTATTACTGTTCATAAGCCGGGAATGAATCCGTTTGACCTTACCACGAGGGTAAAAAGGATGGCTAGTTAATGTAAAGCTGTTGTGTTAGTCCTGGGTAGATTACGGGGGGGGCGAGAGAGATGATTAGGGAAGAAAAAGGTTCCGCTATGGTGATGGCCCTGGGAATTATCCTAATATTGATGTCGTTATTAGTAGTATTTTATAATGTAGCCGCTTCCGATGGCATAATGGCTAAAAGGCAGGCCGAAAAAATAAAAGCCTATTACGTTGCGGAATCGGGACTGGTTAAGGCCCAGACTCAAATCTTTAAGAATGGTACCATTGATGATACATCGGGAGTTTATGATGTTGATTTTACCGATGGGAACACCGCCACAGTTACGTTGCCTAATGACTCAGATTATGCCGGTTACTATGTAGTAAAATCGGTTGGTCAGACCTCGACGGGAAGTAAAAAGACTTTGGCGATGGTTATGACCGCACCACCTCAATACGGAATCTTTGCCAATCAAAAAATGCACATTTGGCAGGATGGTCACTGGAATACATTAGTTGGCAAGAGTCTAACACAGCCGAATAAGACTCTGTTAGGGGACGATGCTCCATTATCAGCAATAAACGTTTACTGGTGGTATTGGGAACAGTACGGGAAGGTAATTTTGCGAAAATCAGAGACTGGGTCACAGACGTTAGCCAGCATCCCTGGGGTAATAAGACATTGCTCTAATACGTTTACAGTTCCCGGAACTAGAAAAAGGATTTATCATGTACCTTCAGGTCAACTTGCCGATCTTGAGGCTAAGGGTTATGTAGAAGAGGAATCTTGGCCACTGGATCTCTTTTACCCTATTCATTATTACAGAAAATATAGTGACTTACCGTCGCATAGTTATCTAGAGCAGGATGCAGATACTGTGCCTGAGGCAGAAACTGATTATTTTTCTTCTGGGAATGCCGCTATAACAGCCATACAATATGCGGCCCCAATTTTAAATATTGATGAATTGAAGACCATGTACCAGAACGGCGTGAGGTCAATTGGAAGCGGTTCCAACAAAATGGACCTTATATATACTACCGATTTTGCCGGCATCGACAATGTAACCAATCTTCACGATACCATTATTGTTGTAGAAGGGGACGTGAATTGGACCTGGGCTGATACTATCGGAAGATCACTTCCACGTCTTATCGGAACAGAATTAACCTGGAGCAACAACTACCTCCTGGCCAGTGGCAACATTACTATAGAACACTCATTCTGGTCTGACCCCACTACAGCGCAGGACTGCTTGTTCATGGCAGGGGGAAGCGTAAACTTCAAAACGTTGGGAAATCCGTTGGCTGATTGGGGGTATAACGGAATTGCCGGAGGCGGGGATGACAATGATGAACGTGATTGGTCTATATTAGGTCAAAATGATGACAATATTGACGGCGCGTCTCAACTTTCCATGAAGATCCGCGGGGTTGCGGTGGCCGGGGATTCTATTAATTTTATTTGTAAATGGGATAATGTTCATTTTTCAACTATGGACGCCGGAGAAATAGTATTCCGGCAGGACTTGGATTGCCTGCAGAAAATGACCAATAATGGACTTCTAGGAAAACTGGGATTCTGTCAGGTGGTTAAATATATTGAGGATTATAACAAGTAGTTTTGCTCTCAATAACAGAGGGGGTTGATAGCTAGTGGGGGGTAACAAGTTGGCCGGGGTAGGTGTTGAGATTCGTAGCAATGTAGTGCGAGCGGCAGCGCTTAAGCCCGGACGAGGTCAGGACAGTATAGTGGCCTGTGCCGAAGAAAAGCTGGCGCCAGGGGTGATGGAGAATGGTAGCATCAGAGATAAGGATGCTCTAACCATAGCAATCACAAATGTATGGAAGGCCCTGGCGGTTAAGGAAAAAAGGGTAGTTACATCGGTTTCTGGCCAGCAGACCATCGTTCGTACTATGAAGATGCCAGGCGTGGATGATAAGAGCCTGAAAACGGCAGCCCGTTACCAGGCAGCCTCGGTACTTCCTATCCCCATGGAAGAGGCTGCGGTTGAAATTGCTGGTTACGTGAAAAAGTCCGAGAGTATGGACACCGAAGTAACAGTGGTAGCGGTTCGTCGAATGTTCGTTGAAGAGATTGCCGCTGTTATGCGTCAGGCCGGTCTTGAGCCAACTGTAGTTGAGATTTCTCCCATAGCTGCTTTCAGGGTACTGGGGGGAGAGGAAGACTGTGAAGCCATAATGGATATGGGGACGACTTCAACTGTATTCTCCATTTTTGAGCATGGATGTCTGAAATTCGCCCGCACGGTTCAGACTGGATCAATGCAGTTCTTAAGTCTTGCTGCTGATGAACGCGGTATAAATTTGGAAGAGGCGGCAGCAACTATAATGGATATCCGACAAAGCAATAATCTGGAGTTTTTAGCCAACGAACTGATAACGGAGATCAGGCGGTCTATAGAATATTATAACATTCAGAGCGGTAGAACTATCGACATCAAGTGTCTATCCCTTACCGGCACTGGATTGGGAATTGGCGGGCTACTGGATTTTGTCAAGGGTAGCTTTAATTTCCGGGTAGAGCCTGGCAATCCTCTAAAAAGTATTGCATTGACCAAGGATGTTTCTGGGAATGAAAAAGAGCGTATTAAACAATATTACTCTGTCGCCCTGGGCCTAGCAGCTAGAAGGAGGGGATAGCATATGAAAGATACTGTTAAGATTTACGGAATTAACCTCCTGAAGGCAGAGTATGGAAAGGAAGAATCTACTGGGTCATTTTTGCCCGGTCTTATTGTAGCAGCGGTGATTGTAGTTATGGGTCTGTTATACGGTTACAATTATTATCAGGTTCAGATGCAAGAAAATGATATTGCTAAGTTAGAAAAAAGAGTTAAGGATTTGCAAGCGGCTAATAATATCGATTCCGATGCCTTAAAAAAATCGGTAACTGCCAAACAATCGGATATGGGCAAAATCCGGAGTTCTTTGTATTCATGGGTAATGATATTCAGCCAGTTGGAGGGCAGCATGCCGAAGGGCACTACATATTCCACCATTAAGGCGGATACTGTAACGATTTCTGTGGATATGACCGCTCCTGATTTTCAACCAGTGGCTGATTGCATAACAAAACTGCAGAAAACACCGAATCTTAATACAGCTAAATTTACCGTAGTTACCAAGGATTCAAAAAACGGGCAAGTTGGGTGTAACCTTCAGATACAGCTGGGAGGGGGCGGAGTCTAATGAATCTATCCGACCGGGAGAAAAACATACTAGCCATTGTTGTAGCAATTTTATTTGTATTTGTGATTTATCATTGGGGTGTTGATCCACTGACTAAGAAACAGGCTGAAAACGAAAAGAAAAAAAATGCTTTGAAAGTGATGCTTAGTAATTCCGGAAAAGAATCCTGGTATGACCGGGCAGTAAAATTGGAATCAGAGATACCCAGTGGCGGTACCGGTCAGCAAAATGTTCTGGTTCGTTTAGGCCAAATGACGAAGAAAAATAAACTGGTTATGACCGAACTGAAAGAGACAAATGGTACTACCCAGGCCCTTACGAATATGAGGAGTTACCTGCTATCCTGTACAGTAGAAGGATCATTAACCGGTTTTAAAGGTTTTATTAAAGATATCGAAGCAGGACCACAAATCATTGCGATTAGAAGTTTTAGTTACTCGTCAGAAAACGGAACCAACGCGGGTCAGCTTATCCTGGAAGTCTTTTTCGATCCTAATCCTGCACAAGTTAAGGCGGCAGCACCTCCTACGGAAGAAACAGCTATATCAGCGACAGAACCCGCAGAAAATAAGGGTTCTAAGCCTGCCGGGGAATAATATAAGTATAAATAAGTATATTAGGCTGGAAAATATGATAAGTTATAAAATACCACGATTGTTTTCAGAGGTGAAAAGATGATTTTCATCTCTGAGGTTTTGATGTTTTGGTTCTGAGCGTGGCGGTGAGAGGTAGCCGTGGCGCTTTTATTTTGTTCGCGGTTAAGGAGGAAGCTAATGCTGAAGAAAGAATTGTTATCCCGTGTGATTGAAGAAGCTTTAAAAAGGGGAGGAGATTTCGCAGAGATTTATGTGGAAGAAAAAGTCTTGACCGGAATGCTCTGCGAGGATAACAAAATAGAAAAGGTTAACAGCGGCCGGGAGGCAGGAGCTGGGGTAAGAGTTGTTACTGCAGGTAACACTGCCTACGCCTATACCAATGACCTTTCCGAGGAAGGATTGATGCAGATAGCGCGGACTGCATCTCATGTCGCTGCCGGGGATAACAAGGACGTAACAGTTAGTCTTAACCCCCGTCAAGCAGATCTTAAATTGGATTTTATGCGCTTGCCCCAAGATTTTCCCTTTGAGGATCGGGCTGAGTTACTGTTATCAGTTAATTCGGCAGCCCGTTCAGTCGGTGAAGATATTAAACAGGTAACTGCCAGCCTGGCTGATGTAGAGAAAAACTTCCAGGTAGCCAATTCATTAGGAGAAATAGCTGAGGATAATTTTGTCCGCACCCGGTTTGTAGTGAATGCGGTGGCTGCCCGGGACAATGTAATTCAAACCGGCTTTGATGCAATCGGTGGGGTCACCGGGTGGGAGCTTCTAAATCAGTATCAGGTCGAGGAAATGGGACGAAAGGCAGCAGAACGTGCCGTGATGATGCTGGACTCCCGACCTTGTCCGGCTGGCAGAATGCAGGTGGTAATGTCCAGTGAAGCCGGGGGTACAATGGTGCATGAGGCCTGCGGTCATGGCTTGGAAGCTGATTTGGTCCAGAAAGGTCTTTCCGTTTACAAAGGGAAAATAGGACAGCAGGTTGCTAGCCCTGTGGTTACAGTAATAGATGATTCAGGGATACCGGGAAGAAACGGGACGATAAGATTCGACGATGAAGGAACTCCGGGCCATAAGAATGTATTAATCGAAAACGGTATTCTTAAGGGTTACATGCATGACCGGCTTACTTCGTTGAAGGACGGAATAGAGCCAACCGGAAACGGGCGCCGTGAGAGTTATGAGCATAAACCGATTCCTCGTATGACGAACACCTACATCAGATCGGGGGAAGAAGACCCGGAAAGAATAATTAAGGATACGAAAAAAGGACTGTTGGTTCGTAAAATGGGTGGGGGGCAGGTCAATACAACCAACGGAGACTTCGTCTTCGAGGTTCAGGAAGGCTATATCATCCAGGATGGGGAAATCAAGTACCCGGTCAGGGGTGCTACCCTTACTGGAAATGGTCCCGAAGCATTGAATAACATTGATATGGTGGGCAGAGACCTCGGTTACTCACTGGGAACCTGCGGTAAGGATGGGCAGGGGGTGCCAGTAGCAGACGCCCAGCCTACCATTAGAATTAAATGTTTAACCGTTGGGGGGACGAGTGTAGGAGATGACAAATAATTAATTCTGCTTAAACAGAGAAAGTATACCTTTAATTTGGTTAATGTTATGATCTTGTGATTATATAATGGGGACGAGCCAGGAATTGTAAAAGTTTGCTTTTGGGGGTGGGTTTGTTTTGTTGCCAAGTGGGGTTGACAGTCATCAGGAAAACGTATTAAATCGATCCACTGCGCTAGTTATCAATGTTGGGGTTATATGTCTTTTAACGTTACCTATACTCTTTTCGGGCATGCTTTACGCCGAACAGAAAGCCAACTATTCTATTGCTATTGGGCTATTTCTATTGTTAGCCCTTATTTTTAATAAAGGTAAGTGTTTAAACAAGGCCTGGGGGATAGAAAGCACCATCGTATGTGCTATTGCATTGTTATACTTCCTATCGGCCATAGGTTCCGATAGGCCCTGGTGGGCTTTAGTATGTGCATTAATGGTACTTGGATGGACCGTACTATACTCCATGGGAAGAACGATCTCCGAAGGTGATGGGCCGAAAACGGTATTTGTTGCCATGATAGCAACTGGTTTATGGGCCGCTCTTACCGTCCTGGGGTACGGAGGTGGGTGGTGCGATCTCCCTCTTATGTATCTCGAGAAACATTTAGTAGGTCCGTTTCACTATCATAATACCACCGCCGCTTACCTGTTAACCGTCTGGGTAATTTCTGTTGTAATGAGCGTAAGAAGTACAAGCAGAGTGGAAAAGTACCTCTATACATTGTTTTCCTTTGTATTAGCTTTAGCATCAATTGTATGTATTTCCAAAGGAGCCTGGTTTGCCTGGTTGGCTACGACAACGCTAATTTTGATTTTTACCCGCAACAGGATTTCTTACTTGAAAGTAATCGTACTTTCAAGTTTAACCGCGATACTTACCTCACTAAAATGGCTGCCATCTTTTGACCAGGGATTATCCCATCTAGCCAATTTATCACTGGTCGAGGGTTTTATACTCCTTACTATTCTGTGGTTTATTGTTGAAGCAAAACAAGTGATGGGGAATAAGAATAATATTATTATGGCAGTATTGGTTCTGGGATTCTTCGTATTTTACAACTATTCGCTATGGAATTATACCGGATTAAATACCGATAAAATAGGTGGTGGAGCTCAGGAGGAATTACTAAGTACTGTTGATACGCGTCATATAAGCACAGTAACCCGTTTGGATTTCTGGGTGATAGCCGCCAAAATTATCCGGGACTACCCCCTGCTAGGCGCGGGTGGTGATAGTTGGTACAATATCGCTCATCGATACGAGTCATATTTGTTTTGGACTAAGGGGCCTCATAACTACCCCCTTCAAATAGCTACCGAGACAGGTATACCGGGACTTTGTTGTTACCTGGCATTATGGATACTCGTCTTTATCAGATTAATCCGACGACGAAAGGAAAAACGAGAAAACCCATATCAGTTCGGAGCTTTTATGGCAGCAACGGTCTTTGGAATACATACTCTGGTCGACATGGATTTCTATTACGCCTTGACAGGTGCGACCGTTTTCCTATTACTTGGAATTGCAGTAGGGCATAACGAAAAGAGGATAAGCACGAAACCTACAGCCAATATGCAAAAAGGTTTGGGGTATGTTGCCGGGTTTTGCCTTATGCTAATAGGCGCTATGATATCAAACGGAGTAAGTTATGACACCAGAGCACAGTACTTTGCCATGCATGAGGAAATTAACAAAGCCCGTCAATATCACCGGTTGGCCATAATATCTGACCCAATTAATCCAACCTATTATTTCTGGTTAGCCAGGTGGGACGCATGGGATTACCAAAAAACAGGCGATGAACAATTAATGATTAGTAGTTCTAATTACATTGATAAAGGGATAAATCTTGCACCCAAAGATAGATGTGGCAGAGAAGAAGCAGTCCGAATTTGCATGATGATAGGATTATACCAGCCTGCCGCAGAACAGGCTAAACAGGGAATTGCCATTGCCCCATTCTTCATATGGAATTATGAGAAATATGCGGAAGCCTCAATCAGCCAGGCCGTCTTGGATATTGAATATGGACGTTTCAAAGAGGGGCAGAAATATGCGAGGCAGACCCTGAAGGCCAAAGATATGTTTACAAAACAGTCGAGCAAACTCAACCCGGATTGGCGAAGACGAAGTCACGGAGAAACTTTCGAAATTACCCCAAGGATGTACCTGGCTTTTGGCCAAGCTTATTACATACTTGCCGACTATGACCTGGCAATTGATAATTTCAACAAGATAAATTTAAATGATGAAGAACTTGCAGAAGAGGATAAAAAGTGGATTCGAAACTCCCGAGACCTCTGGTTCGAAGCCGCCCAACTTAGAAAGCAGGGAATAACCGAATGCCCGGTGGGGGAAAAGGACAATACTACATTACAGAAGATACTGAATTACGGAACAGGTGAGGGGTCAGTTCAAAAGGGTGCTCCCACCCACTAAGAGTACGTTGATATGGCTGATAGGAGGCAATGATATTGAAGGATAAACTGATCAAAAGCGGACAGTGGGCAGTGGAACAGGCATCATCTCGCGGAGTGGAGGCCGAGAGCTTCGTCCTGCATAGCGCTGAATTAAGTGTTGAAGTGACTGGCGGGCAGGTTGAGACCTTAAAGCAAGCAGAGCAAATTGGTATTGGGATCCGGGTTCTGCAGGGCAAACAAGTAGGGTTTTCGTTTACAACTGATTTAAGCGAGACTGCCTTGAGGGATACGTTTGAGAAGGCTGTAATGGGTGCAAAGTACACCGGTGAGGACGAATTTAACGGTTTTCCCGGTAAGCCAGCGGAGTATCCGCAAATGCAGACGTATGATGAGGAAATTCATAGTACTGATCTGGAGGCCAAGATTGAACTGGCACGTGAAGCTGAGAGACAAGCCCGGGCTGTAGATAAACGGGTGACCGTAGTTGAAAGGGCCGGATACGAAGATTCGGTCTATTCTATAGCTATTGTCAATTCCAGAGGGGTTCAGGCATTTCAAAAGGGTGCTTATTGCGGGGTATATATCTCCTTAGTGGCGGAAGAAAACGGTGATGCTCAGAACGGGTTTTCAGTAATGGCCCGCAAGCGGATCAAGGAGATGGATCCGGTTGCAGTCGGAAAGGAAGGGGCCAATATCGCACTACGGATGTTGGGAGCCAAAAGTGCACCTTCGGCATCAATGCCCTGTATTCTGGAGCCTTACGTTATGACCAGTTTTCTAAATGTATTGTCTGATTCGTTTTCCGCTGATGCGGTGCAGAAGGGAAAATCCGCGCTTAAAGGCAAAGTGGGGCAGGAGTTGGCCAGCAAGGAATTGGTCCTGGTGGATGACGGGATATATGAAAAAGGGGTGGGATCTTTTCCGTTTGATGGCGAAGGCTGGCCCTGCCAGCACACGGTTCTGATTGAGGACGGGGTTTTAAGAGGTTTTCTTTATGATACCTATACTGCTAGAAAGGATAAAACGGTATCAACCGGCAATGCTTCCCGGGGATCCTTCCGAGGGGGACCATCAGTTGGGACCACCAATTTCTATTTACAGCCTGGAAGATTAACTCCCGAGAACCTGCGTAAAGACATAGTAAAAGGGCTGTATATAACAGAAGTAATGGGGATGCATACCGCGAATCCGATTTCCGGTGACTTTTCCGTAGGGGCCAGCGGGATTATAATAGAAAACGGTGAATTGAAATACCCGGTGCGAGGATTGACTATCGCCGGCAATTTATACGGTTTCCTGAAGGATATCGATGGTATTGGCAACGATCTTCGTTTCTACGGGACCACCGGCGCGCCGTCAGTGCGAGTGAAGTCTCTTAGCATCGCTGGAGAGTAAGCCGTGAGACGTGAAACGTAAGACGTAAAACGTGAGACGTGAGACGTTTTAAACCCTTCACGTTTAACTTTTAACGTTTAACCTTTACCGTGGAGGAGAATAATGAAGAAGATACTGGTAATGAACGGTCCCAATCTCAATATGTTGGGAAAAAGGGAACCAGAATTGTACGGATCTGTCAGCCTGGCCGATATCCAGGTGGAGATGTTAAAACGGGCCAAAAATTCAGATGTCGAGCTGGAGTTTTTTCAGTCCAACCACGAGGGAGAGTTAATCGATCGCCTGCATGAAGCTCGCGAAAAGGTAGATGCTGTGATAATAAATGCCGGGGGGCTGACACATACCAGTGTTTCTTTGCACGATGCCCTGCGGGTGGCAGCGGTGCCGGTAATCGAGGTACACATGAGTAATATTTACAGCCGCGAGGAGTTTAGGCAGAAGAGTCTTATTGCACCTGCAGCCGTAGGTGGAATATTCGGCTTTGGTACCATGAGTTATTATCTGGCCCTGGACGCAGCGTTGGCCTTGTTACAAGACAGGGAGTGATAAACCATATATCAATCCAGATTAAAACGATTCCGTGAATTGATGGATGAAAACAATTGTCAGGGATTTATAGTAAGTCATCCCGCTAATATGTATTACCTTTCCGGGTTTTCCGGGGAAGGTGTTCTTTTTATTGACGTTGAACGCCAGATAATATTAACCGATGGTCGTTATCTGGAAGCAGCTGCCGCTGAATGTCCTGGATTTGAGGCCCGACAAACATCGGATCAGAATCTGGTGGAGTTAAGCGGTGGATCGAAAAAAGTGGGCATCGAAAGCACCCATGTTACTTACCAGCGGTTTCAGACTTGGCAGAGGATAATAGGAGAAAAACTGCAGCCGCAGGCCGCACTGATAGAGCAATTGCGCTCTGTCAAAGACGAGAGTGAGATAGATCTAATACGCGAAGCGGTTCATATAGGTGATCAGGTCTACCTAACGATTTTGCCAATGCTGCAGCCTGGGATTAGCGAGCGGGCTGTCGCACTGGAGATAGACCACCAATTAAAACTTATGGGGTGTGATAAGGAGGCCTTCGAGACTATTGTAATTTCCGGCCGCCGTACCAGTATGCCGCATGGGAAACCTTCCGAGAAGGAAATTGAAAAGGGCGAATTGGTTACCATGGATTTTGGGGGTTTCTATCGGTGTTATGCCGGGGATATGACCAGAACTGTAGCAGTAGGTAAATCGTGCTCCCGTACTCGCAGCATGTATGGCCGGGTTCTGGAGGCTCAGCTGGAAGCAATAGCAACGGTTGAGGCAGGCCGAACCTGCCGCGAGGTGGATGAGGCAGCCCGCCGAGTATTTAAAAAGTATGAGTTGGACTCCTATTTTCTCCACTCAACCGGTCATGGCCTGGGTCTCGAGATTCATGAAATGCCGGCTGTCTCCTCCCGCAGCGAGACAGTTCTTAAAGAAAATATGGTGATTACTATAGAACCTGGAGTTTATCTTCAAGATTGGGGAGGAGTTCGCATAGAAGATGTCGTACTAGTTAAGAGCGGTGGACATCAGGTCTTAACCAAAAGCGGTAAAGATTTAGTTGTCACATAGGGTGCAATTAATTGGAGGGGTGTTCTTAAGTGATTTCTGTTAATGATTTCAGAACTGGTTTGACCATTGAAGTGGACGGCGGAGTCTGGCAGGTAGTTGATTTTCAGCATGTTAAACCGGGTAAAGGTGCGGCTTTTGTAAGAAGCAAACTGAAAAATGTGAAAACCGGGTCGGTGGTTGAGAAGACTTTCCGGGCTGGTGAGAAAGTCCCGCGCGCCCGGGTGGAAAAACGGGAAATGCAGTATCTTTATGGCAGCGGGGATGAGTATGTCTTCATGGATACGGAGAGTTATGATCAGGTTACACTCAGCAAAGAACAGCTTGGCGATGGCCTGAAGTATATTAAGGAAAACATGAACATACAGGTTCTTACGTTTCAATCTGAAGTAATGGGTATAGAAATACCAAACTTTGTTGAGCTGCAGGTTGCGGAGACTGAGCCCGGGATTAAGGGTGACACCGCTACCGGAGCGACCAAGGCGGCTATTTTGGAAACCGGTGCAGTGATTCAGGTTCCGCTTTTTGTTAACGTTGGAGATAGGATAAGGATAGATACCAGAACCGGGCTGTACATGGAACGGGCATAATCTAACAAACCATTCCGTATTAAAATGCCGTTGAAACCAACGGCTCTCTTGCATTTGAGTATAATCCTTACGGGAAAAGGCGCGGTCGGAGGGAACTAATTTTGCTGCGCCTTTATTGATGCGAATTATTTATGGGCAGGGTGATTCTCTTTAAGTGGTTTTATATCGTTCGATGTGTATACCTTCAAATGTATTCTTTGGATTCCACTGAATGAAAGCATTAATTAACTGCTCTCCGAGCATAATAAGAAGGAAAAAAGTCCGGAGGGTGGTTTTATCTTGAAAGACCTGGCTCAGAGAATAAGTTATCTCCAGGGTTTAAGCGAGGGAATGAAGGTCACTGAAAGTGGTCCGCAGGGCAAGATGATTGTAGAGATGCTGGAGGTGCTTTCCCAACTGGCCAACCAGATGGAAGAAATCACTGAGAATATAAGTGACCTGCAGGATTATGTGGAGAGTTTGGACAGTGATTTTTGTGATCTGAAGTCTGACTTCTATGATGAAGAAGATGAGGATGACGAGTTTGTCGAGGTAAAGTGCAAGCACTGCGGTGAGGATGTCTACTTTGAATCCGATGTTCTTGAGGACGAGGACGTTATCGAAATAATATGTCCCCGCTGCAACGAAGTGGTTTATGTTAATGATGGCAGTTATGATTATGAGCCGGCAGTTATCCAGCCGGATATAGGTGCCAGCAAGATGGAGCAACCACGTTCATAAGGGTTTAGAAAATAAAGAAGCAGGAATGTGATTAGCCTGCTTCTTTTGTGTTTTCTTGAAAAAAATCTGATATTAAATTAATCTGGCAGGGCACCAGCTAGGGATTCGGCTGCCCATTCGGGTGCAACGGGATTGATATAGCATCCGCTGGCTATTTCTACTCCAGAATTTACGATTAGACGCGGCCAGATCTCAACCAGCCAGTGACGTCCGGCCCTCGCCGGATCGTTAATAGGAGAAGTGTTAACAATCAGGTTATATGAAAGGTCTGGCACCAACTTAATAAGCCCAGCAACAACTCTTCTGCTAATATCGGCTAGTTCTTGTATCTGCTCCGGACTTATTTGGCCAAAATCCTCGCAGTGTTTACGAGGTACTATCCAGGTTTCGTAAGGGAATCTGGATGCATACGGACACAAGACCACGAATTCACTGGTTTCCAAAACCAGCCTGCCGCGTTCTTCCAGGTCCTGGCGAACTATATCGCAATATAGACAGTGTCCGGTTTCCTTCTGATATGCTTCCAGACCCTCAGCCTGATCAGGCACATAAGGCAGGGCGGCAATCTGGGTGTGGCTATGGCTGAGGGAAGCCCCGGCAAATAGACCATGGTTTTTGTATATCTGAATGTACTTTATCCGTTCATTAGAGGAAAGAACACGATACCTTTCTCCCAGAACCTTAAAAAGTGCAGTTAAGTTCTCAGATGAATGCTGGTAAAATTCCAGATTATGCAGGGGTGTTTCTACTATTACCTCATGAGCACCGTAGTTGCCCTGATGGGTATAAACGCCGGTAGCAATATGTTCGGTGCTGGCTTCTGACCGAAAAGCCGGAAACTTATTGGGGAAAGCCCTAACAATCCAGCCCGGGCCATCCTTTTCGGTCCCCTCCGGTCTAACCACTGCTATTTCCGAAGGAGTCATGGATTCATTACCCCCGCAAAAGGGGCAAAGTTTATCTGTTTTAAGGTTCCCACCAGGTGCAGTATGTGAAGGTACCGGAAGGTCACCCGGACGAACCGATCTTTCCGTAGCTATTACCACCCAATTGCCTCTAACCATATCCCGCCTCAGCTCAGGCACAGTGAATCCTTCCTCCTTCCAGCTTAAACAAGGTTTATGCTCATATAAATTATAATACAACACTCACGGCATGCTTGCACGGTTTAACGAATTGGAGACTGATGATACATAACAGGAAGGAAATAGGGTATTTTCTAGCGAAGTCCTAAACCTGGTATAAAAGAATTATTGATCCAGGCACTGGAGGGTAACTAATGGAATTTGAGTTGTCACTCGATCAAAAGGGATTGAGTAAGGATTTTGAGGAGTTTTCACGGAGGTTTTTGGCTCCAATTGCGAGCGAGTGTGACGAAAACCAGGAGTTTATACCCTGGGATATCTGGAAAAGGATGGCTTCCCTCGGTTACTGCGGACTTCCCATATCCAGAGAATTCGGGGGAGCTGGTTTGGGTGCGCTTGATACCTGCATATGTATGGAAGCCGCCGGGCGCGGCGGAGCAGCCGCCGGCCACTTATTATCTTGGGCGGTAAGCATGTGTCTGGCCTCTATTCCTATTATGAAATTCGGAACCCGGGAACAGAAGGAACATTACCTGCCGGAGATTGCCCGGGGTGAATTAATATGTTCATTTTGTCTAACTGAACCCGATGCCGGATCCGATGCCGGCGGCATGAGAACCAGAGCGGTCCGGGACGGGAATTATTATGTTTTGAATGGCAGCAAGGCATTCATTACTAACGGACCAATCGGAGATTTATTTCTGGTTTTTGCAGTTACTGATCCAGATAAGGGTCCTAAAGGAATCAGTGCTTTCCTGATAGAAAAAGATTTTCCGGGCTTTAAACGAGGTAAGAAGTTGGACAAAATGGGGATGCGTTCGTCTCCCACCGGCGACCTGATTTTTAATGATTGCCTGGTGCCAGCTGCCAATCTCCTGGGAGCGGAGGGGGACGGCTTCAAAAAAATTGCTCATCGTACTCTGGAGTGGGAGAGGGCTAATTTTTCATTCTTTATTGGGGTCATGGAGTACAATCTCCGCCAGTCAATACAATACGCACGGGAAAGGATTCAATTTAAACGACCGATATCTGATTTTCAAGCGGTCAGGCACATGCTGGCGGAAATGAAAATTGAATTGGATGCGGCGCGTCTGATGTATTATCGGATAGCCTGGATGATAGATAAGAATCTGGTGCCAGCTCCAGTTGAGGCATCGTCGGCTAAAATTTTTCTGGCGCGGGCAATGAAAAAGAATGCGGATTACGCAGTTCAGATTCACGGGGCCAACGGGATGATGAAAGAGTATTCCGTGGAAAGGTCTTTAAGAGATTATAAACTACTGGAAATTGGCGGTGGTACGGCTCAAATTCAATTGGATATTATAGCCCGAGAATTGCTTGGAACAGGGAGGTAGTACACGCCATGCGATGGATAGTATGCATTAAACAGGTGCCAGGTACCATTAATGTTCAAGTTGACCGCCAAACCAACAACCTGGTTCGAGAGGGAATACCCGGAATAATAAACCCGTTTGATCTTAACGCCTTAGAGGCTGCTTTGGAATTAAGGGATAATTACGGTGGGCGGGTAACAGCTGTGACCATGGGACCGCCGCAGGCTATAGAATCCCTAAGAGACGCATTGGCCATGGGTGCTGATGAAGCAGTTCTTCTATGTGATCAGAAGTTTAGAGGAGCAGATACCCTGGCCACTTCGTATACCCTTGCCGAGGCGATAAAAAGACTCGCACCCTACCGGCTGATAATATGCGGGAAGCAGGCCATTGACGGGGATACCGCCCAGGTTGGACCGGAAATAGCTGAATGGCTGGGACTACCACAGTTAACAGGGCTGAGCAGGATCGAACTAAATGGAGAGACTCTAATCGGGCAAAAGGACGGGGAAAACGGTTTTGACCGAATGGAAGTGGAGCTTCCGGCTTTGGTAACTGTAGATCGGTTGAACGAGCCGAGGATTCCTTCAGTAGATGGACGACTCAGAGCTAATCGATCAGCCATTACCGTATGGACAGCAAGGGATTTGGGACTGGCCTGCGAGAGGATAGGCCTTGAAGGTTCCCCCACCCGGGTGGTAAAGGTGTTTCAACCAGATCATACCCGTCTGGGGAAGGTTCGAACAGGGTCCCCGGAGGAACTGAGCAAATGGTTAATCGAAAGTCTGATTGACCGGGGCTTCATTAATAATGAATCTTAATAGACAAAAGGGGAGAATAGATTGCTGACAATAGATTTAGTCAGTTGTACCGGCTGTGGCATCTGCCAGGAAACCTGTATTTATCAGGGGATTGAAGTCGCCGATGGGGCGGCAGTCCTGCGGGATACCTGTACCCTTTGCGGATCCTGTGTAGAAGAATGCCCGCTAGGGGCCCTGGCGATTTTAGATAGCAACGATAGACCTGATGCTAGTAGCGGTCGGGATGTCTGGGTTTGGTTGGAAACCAGAGACAATGATATTAAAAGAGTAAGCCTTGAATTATTGTCAGTAGGCCGTGAACTGGCTGATGCCCGTGGAGAAAGGCTTGTAGCAGTCATTATCCATAAGGATGGTAACACCCTGGCGGATAAGGCTTGGACTTTTGGTGCGGATAGGATATGGATTGCAGCCGGACAAGGGATTAATAGATACGATACCGGTGTTTTTGCCGACATAATATGTGAAATGGCTGTACAGGAACAGCCTGCTATATTGCTTATGGGAGCCACTTCCGACGGCAGGGACCTGGCGCCACGGGTTGCTGCCAGACTAAGAACCGGACTGACTGCTGATTGTACCGGATTGGCCATAGATGCCGAAACTGGCAATCTATTGCAGACCAGACCAGCTTTTGGAGGCAATATTATGGCCACTATAGTAACCCCGCAGCATAGTCCCCAAATGGCAACGGTGCGTCCCGGGGCCATGAAACTGGCACCGGGTAAGGAGAAGGAAGCCGGGGAGATCCTTAACTGGAGTGTATCTGCTAACCTTGAATATATGACCACTTTGTTGGAGCATATAGCAACTGATAATGAGAATTTGGACCTGGAAACCGCTCCGGTAATCGTTGCCGGCGGCCGGGGTGTCGGCGGCCCGGATGGCTTAAAACTCATGCAGGATCTGGCAGAGGCGTTGGGGGGAGTTATGGCTGTATCACGGGCACCGGTTGAGGAAGGATGGATAAGCCCTGAGTACCAGATTGGGCAGACGGGTAAGACGGTAGCTCCAGCCCTTTATATAGCATGCGGTATATCAGGTACCATTCAACATCTGGTGGGTATGAAAGATTCCGGATTAGTTGTGGCCATCAATAAAGACAGCCAGGCTCCTATTTTTAAAACAGCCGACCTGGGATTAGTTGGAGACATCTTTTCCATCGTGCCGGAGTTAATCAAAATGATCAATAAAAGAAAGGACACCAGTAATTGATTTGCTCTGGACATTAATTGGCTTCCAGCATTCGGACAAAGACAGTGACCAGCTCGGGGTCAAATTGTAGGCCGGAAAAACGCAAGAGTTCAGATATAGCCTCCTGTTGGGACATAGCCGAACGATAAGGACGGTCATTGGTCATAGCATCATAAGCATCTACAATGGCGATAATCCTGCATTCCAGGGGGATGTCTTTTCCCTTTAAGCCCAGGGGATATCCTTTGCCGTTCCACCATTCATGGTGCTTAAGAATCCAATCGGCGATGGGAACCAAATCCTGAGCGGTAATGGCTATCCGGTGTCCGATTTCACAATGCCGCTGCATTTCAGAATACTCTTCGCAATCCAAAGGACCGGGTTTAAATAGTATCCTATCCGGCACCCCCACCTTGCCTATATCATGAAACTCGGCCAGGAGACGCAAATCGGTTATACGCTGCTCAGGAAGGCCAATTTTTTGACCCAGTGCGACCGCCAGGTTTTGCATTCGTGCAGCATGGCCTTCGGTAATAAAATCACGTACCTGCAAAGCCTTCATCAGGGTATGTACAATGGCACTGCGGGTGCTTTGACTGCTGTGAAGCTTCTCCCGGTACATATTGTTGTCGGCCTCTTGAAACAGTTCCGACATGCTAATAGATGAAGTATATTTAACTGCGAATCCGATAGAAACGCTTAAAAGAATATCGGGATTGTTATCATTATGTCTGAATACTCCTTCACGGATTCGGCGACAGGCTGACTCGGCTGCATTTTTGTGGCTATTAGGCAATAATATAGCGAATTCGTCTCCGCCTACCCGGGCCACCACATCGCCGTCACGGAAACAATTTTTGATCACATTGGCTATTGCTATTAATAAAGCATCGCCGGCATCATGTCCCAAAGTATCATTCACCAGTTTCAAACCATCGACATCACATACAATTAATCCTACCGGATCATAACGACCGCTATCCAGCCGGTGCATTTCTTCTTCGAAGTAAGTTCGGTTATATATTCCGGTAAGCGGATCGTGCATACTAAGATACATTAGCTGCTCTTCAGACCGTTTTCGTTCCGTAATATCACGAACTGATTCGATGGCACCTACCAGGTTGCCGTCAGTATCGAATAAGGGGGAGGCTTTAACCCATATGTATGCTCCCCGGCCACTGAAGACTGAAGGAACGAAAACCTCGGTATAAAGACTTAAGCCTTCCCGAGTCACTGCTCCATATGTTTCAGTGATTTCCGTATCATTCATGCCGATCATATCTAAGAGCATAAACCTGCGCCACCCGTAAAACGGAATTGAATAGGCCTGGTCGCCCTGACCAACTATGTCTTGCTTAAGAATCCCTGTCATTTCTTCTATAGCCCGGTTCCAGGCAATCACTTTTTTCTCATGATCAATTACAAAGGTGGCATCAGGAAGGAATTCTATAATATCTAATAACTGCCGGTTGGTTGCCCTCAATCGGTTTTCCATCTGTTTACGTTCAGTAATATCTCGTGCGATGCCCTGAACAGCAATCGGCCTGCCCTGGTGGTGAATCAATCTGGTTCTGACTTCCAGAGGTACGCGCGAATTGTCTTTGGTTATAGCTTCCAATTCATAGTTTGGAAATGTGCCGTGAAAAAGCTCGTATCCCATCATGTCACGCGCCAAGCTTAGGTATTCCGGAGCGACAATCTCAGTAAAGTTCCTGGTTAGCATCTCTTCCGGTGCAAAGCCAGTAGTAATTTCTACTTTCTTGTTTATCGAAATAAAGTTGCCTCTTAAGTCATGAATATAGATAATATCGTTGGCGTTTTCGAAGAGGTCCCGGTAACGCTCCTCGCTCTCTCGCAGGGCTTCTTCGGTCAACTTTTTCTCAGTAATATCCATGAAATATCCCAGGGTAGATCTTTGTCCCTGGAAGACAACCGGAGTGACTGATTCCATTATCCAAATAATTTTGCCGGTTTTATGCCTGACTCGGAATTCATAAGGTGCGAAACGAAATCCCTTTAACATGTTAACAGCACTATCCCTGACCATAGCTCGGTCCTGGTTAATGATAAGCTGAGAGGATGGGGTTCCGATTAGTTCCTGATAGGAGTATCCAATAAGGGTCTCGAACTGCGGGTTAACGGAAACAAATAAGCCGTTTTGCAGTATATATATGCCAATCGGCGAACTGGTATAAAGGTCCGTGAACAACTCATCGGCCCGTTCCGATTTGCTCATAAGGCTTATTGGGGATGACTGAATACTCTTTTGGGCTAACCTGTCTTTAAGTCTGGTTTTGGAGATTCGGTAAGCTTTCATACCGGTACCCCTTTACAAGTAAAATAAACAGGCTTATTGCTGACCGAGACGTAATTCCTTGGGAATGG
The DNA here is from genome assembly GCA_050259035.1 of Chitinophagales bacterium. Lineage (GTDB taxonomy): Bacteria > Bacillota > Syntrophomonadia > Syntrophomonadales > DTU052 > JBLMZW01. Next base: position 19,994 of record JBLMZW010000226.1, read on the forward strand.
CCAGCCTTGGCATTGGGTTTCTATTGCAGTTGTATGAAAATCTGTCACAGAATATAAACAATTGAAAAACGAATTTACTGTTATTCTAACATTACAGGAAAGTCATGGGCAGGATTAAAGTTGAGATTGTAGAAATATTCACGAGAGGTGATGACCTTGAATCGGTTAGAACTATTAGATTCAATTAAGAAAACAGAGAAGGAAATAGACGAACTGGATAAATGCATTGATCGACTTGACGATGGTGAGGAAAAAAAGACATTTATGCATCGTCTGGGAGAACTAAAATACCAATTGTTCCTGCAAAAAGATGAACTAAAAAAATGGGATATGAATTAGACGCCGGAATTAGCGGAGAAGAACAATCTCGAGAGGAGTATTCCATTATGGAGAACAGGAACTTGGGTAGGGTTGTATCCCTTTTAGCCCAATCTAGAAATACCGTAGTCGTTACCGGCGCGGGCATAAGCACTGAAGCCGGAATACCTGACTTCCGTGGGGAGAAAGGTATTTACCGGGTGCTCGGTGAGAATAAAGTAATGCAGATAATTAATATAGACGCATTTCGGCGTGATCCCAAAACATTTTATGAATTCTACCGGCAATACTTTACCTTTCCCCCGGTTGAGCCCAGTTTAGCGCACCGGATTCTGGCGGAGATGGAAAAGGAAGGTTATGTAAAGGCGATAGTTACCCAAAATATTGATAATTTGCACCAAAAAGCAGGCAGCAAACGAGTAATCCCCATACACGGTACAGCTGATGATTTTATCTGTACCGGCAAATGTAAAACCGTTTATGATGCCGATTATGTAAGGGATTTCCCCGAAGTTATTCCAACCTGCCAGGTATGTGGCAGCATCCTAAAACCGGACGTAGTGCTCTTTGGTGAAAATATAAAAAACTATTTAGATGCCCGCGATACAATACTTGGGGCAAAGGTTCTGGTAGTAATCGGCTCATCCCTGACAGTGTATCCTTTGGCCGGATTCGTTAAAGAATTCAGTACCTTTTATCAGGACCTGATCATAATTAATAAGGGGCCAACCCAGATGGATCATGCCGCAGTCATTAAATTAAACGTAGAGACTACCGGGGAAGTCATGCAAGAAATCCTCCGCCGTTTAAGGATGATGGAACGATAGTACCCGAATCCATGCTATATTGGCCTTAAAGGTTCAAGTAATCAACTGGATTTCTTTATGACTTCTATTATTCTTTCCTTGATTTCAGCCTTCTTTAATTCTACCCGGTCAAAATGCATGGCGGGAATATAAATAGTCTCCATCTGGTCGTGGCACTGTTTGGCCTGATTGATGTAATCTACTGCTCCCGCCAATGCATGGGAGAAACGATTGCTAAAATCAACTGTTACCTTTTCCGATACATCGACCTCCAGTTCGAAAACCTCCCGCTTAAGGTTATCGTCATTCAAACAATCATACCGGGCCACAATTCCTGTGCCGTCAACCAGTGCTATTTTGGAATTAGGAATCTTGATGATATCTACCAGATCGGGATTAAATGGGTTGTGGTAGATCTCTGCCGGTATTTCTTCTTCTTGGATCCAAAATACCATGGAGCCAACTATTTTCTGCACTCCGCTTCCAGGGGCTCCTTTAATAATAATCAGCCGGTAATCATCATCGATAAGGGTCTTACTGTAGTTGATTATTCCTTCGGGGGTGATGGCTGCGGCGAAAAGATGCCGCTGCCAGGGTTCTCTGGCAAGCGGGTCACAGCTGGCTAAAATCTGCTCTTTTATGGATTTAACAATGTCTCGCCGGATGGCCGGGGAAACCGGGGGCTGGTTAAACTCCTCCCAGGTGGTATATATAGCCTTCGCTTCGGCTAACCGTAAATAGGCTAATCTGAATAGCCGGGCAACTGATAAATTGTAATTAATGATTTCCAGACGATGTTCCTCCAACCTGCTCTGGTTCCAGTACTCTCCCAGGTTTATTATTTCATCAACTGCTCCCGGTGAACGCGGGTCCACTATATGTGGAGCAGTTCCGTCGATTAAAGCCACCTGATAATCGGCCAATACCATGGCATCCAGAGAAGCGTTATCAGAGGAGCACCAGTGAAACTCTACGTTATAACCCATGTCCAGAAATTCATAACCGAGATTTTTCATCAGGCTTGACTTACCAACCCCGGGGCCTCCCTTTAAAACAAAGACCCGCTTGGCATCAGGCCTAACGATGTAATCATAGAAGGAAAAAAATCCTTTGCAGGTGTTTCCGCCCGGGAACATCATACGCAGGTTACTCATAAAGACCTCCCGATATTTTAATACTTCCAATTATGATATATGCGGAAAGGACACTTTTAGATACTTGGTGAGCAGTATTTCCACATGCCGGTGTAGGTAATTTAAGCGATTCAAAGAGATGCCCCAATTACGCTCCGGTACTTTATTATCAAGTGTCAAGTATAAATACTTTACACTGCGGGCATATTGAAGTATTATTAAAAAGCATGAGCCGGGGGTGAGAAAGTATGCTGGGAAAATTTGACCGGCTAATCATGTTATATGATTTTTACGGGCCCTTATTGACTGAACGTCAAAGGATGGCAGTGGGGCTTTATTATGAGGAAGACTTATCTCTGGCCGAGGTTGCTGAAGAGATGGGAATAACCCGCCAGGGTGTTTTTGACTTACTTAAAAGAACGGAAAAAGCCCTGGAGGCTTATGAGATAAAATTGGGTCTGGTAGCGAAGTTTGAGCATCAACGGGATAAAGTCAGGGAGGCCTGGACGGTTCTTAATCAGGCGGAGCACCAGAGCTTTCCGGATGTTAAACGTTTAGTGGTTGAAATACTTGAAGAAGCCCTGGAAATAGAGGGTTCCTTGGAAAGGAGCTAGGTATGATTTTTGAGGGTTTGGCCGATAGATTGCAGGAGACGTTTCGGCGACTGCGGGGCAAAGGCAAACTAACTGAGGCCGATGTTGATGAGGCTATGCGTGAGGTTAGAATTGCTCTTTTAGAAGCGGATGTCAATTTCAAAGTTGTGAAAAACTTCATAGCCAATGTCAAACAACGGGCAGTCGGCGAAGAGGTAATGACCAGTGTTACGCCAGGGCAACAGATAGTTAAGATTGTCTATGATGAGCTTACCGAATTGATGGGAGGGTCCCAGACCAAGCTAAACCTAAGTTCGAAACCGCCTACCGTGATAATGATGGTGGGCCTTCAGGGTTCAGGAAAAACTACTACCTGCGGAAAAATTGCCAAGCATTTTGTTTCCCAGGGGAGGAGACCGTTTCTGGTAGCCGGCGACGTTTATCGCCCGGCGGCCATTAAGCAGCTTGAGGTCTTGGGAGAAAAGGTAGGGGTGCCGGTATTCTCGATGGGGCAGATAGACCCTGTTGATATTGCCAAAGGTGCCATGGAGTACGCCCGCATTAATAACCGTGATATTCTGATCATGGATACGGCCGGACGTTTGCATGTTAACGAGGAATTGATGCAGGAATTAAAGAATTTACGGGAGATCTTAAATCCAGCAGAAATTTTGCTGGTTGTTGATGCTATGACCGGTCAGGATGCTGTAAACGTGGCGGAGAATTTTCACCAGGATTTAGAGTTGACCGGGGTAATCTTAACCAAAATGGATGGTGATACCCGGGGTGGTGCAGCTCTATCGGTTAAATCGGTAACCGGCTGCCCTATAAAGTTTGTGGGTATGGGTGAGCGACTGGAAGCTCTGGAACCGTTTTACCCCGACCGGATGGCTTCTAGAATTCTGGGAATGGGCGATGTGCTTACTCTGGTAGAGAAAGCACAGGCTACCATAGACGAGAAGAAAGCCCGGGAATTGGAGAGAAAGATTCGCCAGGAAGAGTTCACCCTGGACGATTTTATTGAACAGCTGCAGCAGGTCAAGTCGATGGGGCCAATAGATCAGTTGCTGGGGATGATTCCTGGTCTGGGCAAGCAATTAAAGGGTATGAAACCGGATATTAATGAAAAAGAGATCACTCACGTTGAGGCTATTATTCGATCAATGACCGCTGAAGAAAGACGCAATCCGACGATTCTTAATGGCAGCCGCAAGAAACGTATCGCACAGGGCAGTGGGACCAGGGTTCAGGATGTTAACCGGTTGGTTAAACAATTCGATGAATCCCGCCGGTTGATGAAGCAGTTTGCTGATATGGGAGGCAAGAAAGGAAAGAAGGGCGGAGGCCTTAAATTGCCTTTCTAATCCATTAATTTCAGTGGGTAGTTCCATAGTTTATCTAAATGGATTGCCTAGGGTCTGATGACTTTTAGCAATAAATTATCAGGGAGGTTAAAGAATGGCTACAAAGATTAGGTTAAAAAGGTTAGGAGCTAAGAAAAACCCGTTTTACCGGGTAGTGGTGGCGGATGCCAGGTCCCCTCGTGATGGGCGCTTTATCGAAGAGTTAGGGTATTATGACCCGGCAACTGATCCTGCGACGATTAAAATCGACGAGGAGAAGGCATTAAAGTGGTTGTTAACTGGAGCCAAACCGACGGATACGGCCAGTTCGTTGCTTAAGAAGGCCGGCGTTATGGAAAAGTTTGAAGCCTCCAGGAAAAACCAGTAGTTTTGGACAAGGAGGTAAACCTAGTGAAAGAACTGGTCGAGCTGATTGCCAAATCTTTGGTTGACAGCCCGGAAAAAGTTGAAGTCCGTGAGGTTGAAGACAACAATTCCGTCATCCTGGAGTTGCAGGTTGATCCGGAAGATATGGGCAAGGTAATCGGCAAACAGGGCAAAATAGCCAGGGCAATTAGGACTTTAACCAAGGCAGCGGCCGCCAAAGAGGGAAAACGAGTATCAGTGGAGATTATGAGATAATTGGCTCCGAATGGGACCAAACGAAGTGGTGGAGTAAATGAGTGACCAGAACCTGGTAAGTGTAGGACAAATAATCGGAACCTTTGGTTACCAGGGTGAAGTTAAAGTCCTTCCGCTTACTGATTTTCCAGAGCGTTTCAACGGGTTAACCAGCATTACTATCGAGAGCCGGGGAGAAGTTCAGGCATATTCTATAGAGAGACTGCGTTCCCATAAGCAGTTTCTGTTATTTAAATTTCAGGGTATCGATAGTAAAGAAGATGCTGCTTTGCTGGTAAAAGGGTATCTAAAGGTAAGGGAAGACGAGGTTTTTCCTTTGCCAGAGGGTTCATATTACATTTACCAGCTTATCGGGCTTCAGGTTTTGGATGAGGAGAAAGGAAAACTGGGAGTCTTAAAGGATGTTCTGGTTACCGGTGCCAATGACGTATATGTAGTAGACGGCGGAAACTGGGGTGAAGTGCTGATACCGGCTATAAAAGAGGTCATCCTGGCGGTTGATTTAGAGCAGAACCAGATGCGAGTAAAACTTCTTCCGGGACTGGTGGAGGAAGTGTAAACAATGATTATTAAGGTATTGACACTTTTTCCGGAAATGTTCGATTCCCCGCTGCAGGCAAGCCTTATAGGCAAAGCTATTAATCGGGGCATTATCAAGATTGAGGTTATTAACCTCCGTGATTATGCTCTAGATAAACACCAGCAGGCAGATGACTCCCCTTTCGGCGGGGGGGCAGGCATGGTGATGAAAGCCGATGTGGTGATAAGGGCTTTGCGTGCGGCGAAAAGCGGAATGGAAGGAATACACTCGATTTATTTGGGCCCAAGTGGAGGGCAGTTTAAGCAAGAGACCGCTTTACGTTTAGCAAAGGAAAATTCTTTACTATTATTGTGCGGGCACTACGAGGGTGTTGACGAAAGAGCCATGACTGAAGTTGATGAAACGATATCCATCGGGGATTATATACTGACCGGTGGAGAATTACCCGCCCTAATAGTGATCGACGCCATATCCAGGTTGGTCCCGGGCGTACTGGGCAGCGAAGAGTCTATTTGTGAAGAATCCTTTAGTAATGGCCTCCTGGAATACCCACAGTACACGCGTCCCCGAGAAGTGGACGGAATGGAGGTCCCTGAAATCTTGCTCTCCGGTAACCATGAACAGATAAGACGATGGAGAAGAAAGGAGAGCCTACGCCGCACTCTAAAGGGACGACCTGACCTGCTGATGGAAAGAGAATTTGATCTGGAAGAAAAGAGCTTACTGGCTGAATTGTTGGCGGAAGGAAAAGATAGTAATGAAACCTAGAGTCTATATAGCATTGCTCCATTACCCGGTATATAACAAGCGAATGGAAGTTATTAAGACTTCAATTACTAATCTGGACCTGCATGACATAGCCAGAACAACTCGAACCTACGGAGTTAGAAAGTACTTTATTGTGCATCCGTCTGAAACCCAGAAGAACCTGGCCCAGGAGATACTGGGCTACTGGCAGGATGGGTTCGGTGCCGAGTATAATCCTGACCGAAAAGAAGCATTTGAGATCATTGAATTGTTTTCGAGTCTGGAAGAAACCCTTAATCGAATAGAAAAATTAGAAGGCCAGAGACCCAAAGTCGCCGCCACCGATGCCAGGAAATATGCCAATAGCATTGGGTATACTGGTTTGCGTGGTATTATTGAAGAAGGCGATGATCCCTGGTTAATAATCTTTGGAACAGGCTGGGGTTTGACTGATGAATTAGTGCAGGGCTGTGATTATATACTTGAACCGGTGGAAGGAGATAGTGATTACAATCATCTTTCCGTCCGTGCTGCCGCCGCCATAATTATAGACCGGCTTCTAGGCGAGAAATGGTGGACATAGCTGTAATAGCAGACCCTGGATAGATTTCAGTCGCTATTGCAGTCCAAAGGACCCTGTGATATAATACCATCTGTCATGATTAAGGGCGGTCCGCTGCTTGTAAGGAAGTACGAACGCCCGGGCGGAAAGGGGGTTAAATAGTGCAAGACATAATCCGTGCCATTGAAGAAGAGCAGATTAAGAAAGACATACCAGCTTTTCGGCCTGGTGATACAGTAAAAGTTCATGTTAAGGTTGTCGAGGCTGGCCGCGAAAGGATACAGGTTTTTGAAGGTATTGTTCTCCGGCGGAGAGGCGGAGGTTTAAGTGAAACATTCTCGGTTCGCCGGGTATCTTACGGGGTTGGCGTGGAAAGAACGTTTATGGTTAATTCTCCCCGTATCGATAAGATTGAACTGGTTCGTCGCGGTAAGGTTAGAAGAGCCAGGCTTTACTACTTGCGTGAACGCTTTGGCAAGAAAGCCAAGGTTAAAGAAAAGAGAGAACCCAGAACGAAAGCTTAAAAGATTAAGACCGGTTAAGGCCGGTCTTTTGATTTACTTTATAAGTTAAGGGCATGCAACCATTAGTAAAACTTATATTATGGAGGAGAAATCCTTGACCATTAACTGGTTCCCCGGCCACATGGTGAAGGCCAGACAAGAAATTAAAGAAAATCTTAAACTCATCGACATTGTCATAGAGATAGTTGATGCTCGGGCACCTGAATCGTCCAGAAACCGGGAACTGGAAGAGTTGTGCCAGCGAAAGCCCATTCTTATGGTCTTGAATAAGAGGGATCTGGTTGAAAAGAAAGATTTAGATAAATGGCTTAATCGTCTTCATAATGAAGGTCATGCGGCAGTAGCGATTAATGCGGTTACCGGTGAAGGGTTGGCCTCAATGCTAAAAGGGGTGGAAAAACTTTATCAACCGGTGGTAGAGGCCATGCTGGAGAAGAACAGGCGCCGCAGACCGCCTCGAGTTATGATTGTTGGAATACCTAATGTAGGTAAATCGACCTTCCTCAACGCAATTAATAAAAAGAAAGTAGTTCGGACTGGTCCTATGCCGGGGGTTACCCGCGGAAAACAGTGGGTGAGAATTGAGGGCAGGATAGATCTGCTCGATACCCCCGGGTTGATGTGGCCCCGAATAGAGAAACCGGAACAGGGTTTAAAACTTGCTGCCCTGGGGTGTCTCGGTGATAAAGCATATAGTAACAGTCAGGTGGCCTTTTTTATTATTGATTGCTTAAAACGGAAATCTCCGGGAGCCTTAGAGAAAGCTTATGGGGTTGAAGAGCAGAATGAACCCGGTATATTCCTGGAAAGCATTGTCCTGGGACCAGGGAATATAGATGAGGGATTAGACAGAAAAGCACTGATACTAATAACCGGTTTTCGTAAAGGGCAGCTGGCGAAAATTACCCTGGATGATTAGGAACCGCAGAAGACGCTGGTTCCCTGATTTGTTGGATAGACTGTATAAAAATAGGTACCAAGGATGGGTCAAACTGCGTACCCGCGCAGCGTCTTAGTTCTTCCAGGGCTTCCTCAATTGGTCTTGCCTTCCGATAAGGACGGTCACTGGTCATGGCATCAAAGGCGTCGACAACGCTCAACAACCGGCATTCCAACGGAATATCCTCCTCTTTTAGGCCTAAAGGATAACCCTTTCCATTCCACCATTCATGATGCTTTAGAATCCAGTCGGCTATTGGAACCAGGTCAGGGGATGAGAGAGCGATACGGTGTCCGATTTCACAATGGCACCTCATTTCCTGGGTCTCTTCCGGAGTCAGGGGCCCGGGCTTAAAAAGTATGCTGTCAGGAGTCCCGATCTTGCCAATATCATGAAAGCGAGCGAATAACTTCAGATCAGTAAGCTTTGTATCTAATTCCCCCAGGATAGAAGCTACCGTTACGATCAAGTTTTGTAGTCGATCAGTATGTCCTTCCGTCACAATATCTCTGGCTTCTAAAGTCTTCATCAAAGTATTAACAATGGCACTACGTGCGCTCTGGCTGCTATGCAGCTTCTCCCGGTACATATTGTTATCCGCTTCTTTATAAAGATCAGGGATTTTAGTAAGCGCCAGCGAATCTCGGAAGGAAAATCCCACCGAAATGCTGAGAGGAGCAGATGGATTGTTAGCATTATATTTGTGAGCCTCCTGCTTAATACGTGAGCAACCGGCAGCAACAGCCCTATAAGTGCTAAACGGGAGAAACACAGCAAATTCGTCTCCCCCCACCCGGGCCACAATGTCCTTTTCTCTAAAACTGTTTTTAATGGCTTTGGCGGCTGCAATTAATAAGGCATCACCGGCGTCATGCCCCATGGTATCGTTAACCAGTTTCAATCCATCTACATCACACATGATAATGCCAACTCTAGTAAACGGCTGGCTTTCATACCGGTGTAATACTTCCTCAAAAAAAGTACGGTTATAAAGACCGGTTAAGGAATCAAAGAGACTCAAAGTCTTCAACTTTTCCTCGGCTCGTTTTTTTTCGGTTATATCTTCTGCTAGAACCATCCCCCCTATAATTGAGCCTTCTTCAACTATAGGGGAAACATTAAGCTTAATTAAGCGATGACTGCCATCCTTATGTATGAGGGGAACCTCGTAACTGCCATTCTCGCCTGTAGTTAACCGCTTATTAATACCTTGTTCCACCAATGGTTTATAATCTTCCGGGACAAATTCCAACAAAGGATGTCCTAACATATCTTCGGGGTTATATCCCAGAACCTCCCTTATCATCTTATTAATAAAAGAAATGTTTCCATTAGCATCATAGGTATAAAAAAGTTCATACATATTATTTATTAAGGTGTTAAGGTAATCTACCTGCTGGCGCAGCTTTTTTTCGCTAGTCAGCAATGCTTCTTCGGCCATTTTTCGTTCCGTTATGTCCCGACCGCTTAATACCGCCCCTTCAACCCGACCCTTGTTGTTTAATAAAGGGTTGCCAACGCCTTCAAACCAGACATAACCTCCAGATGTATTTTTCAATCGAACCTCAAGCTTATCAGATGATTGCTTCCGCGCGCCGGTCCTTAACACTTCTAAAAAACCAGGTAGATCGTCTGGATGAATGTAATCTAACAAGTTTTTACCGAGTAATTCTTCGGGCATATACCCCAAAAGGGCCTTATGGGAAGGGCTTACATATTGAAGAAAACCATTAATATCAATTACATTAATCATGTCCAGCATGTTATCGGTTATCCGGCGTAATTCCGCTTCGCGGATTCGCAATGCTTCCTCGGCCTTTTTGCGCCAGGTTACATCATTAATAAAGGCATAATAATAACGGATCTTTCCTGCTTTCGATATAGAAGCATGCAGGAATACCTCGACCGGTATACGAATACCCTGTTTGGATATATATTCTTTCTCATAGAATTGTGGCCGCCCTGACATAAGCACGGCGTCAACTGCCTGGGTGGAAGTAGAACGCCATTCGAAAGGGGTTAAACCAGTGTCCCAGGGAATACACTTTAGTTCCTCGTGTGAATAACCGGACAACCTGCAGAAAGCCTCATTGCAGGTAATAATGGTTCCATCCGGATAACCGGCCAAAAAGGCTTGAGAGGACGAATCAAGCACCTGAGAAATGAAACGCATCCTGAGATAATTTTGACCCTCGCGAGTAATATTATCCAGCCACTGTTGAATCTGGCGTTCCCCCTGGAAATCATCTAAGGAATCAATGGAACCAGCATAGTAAAAGTTATTATACTCTTTATTGTTTCGAACAATATACGGGTGGGCCATAACGATCTGCTTAAGTAATTCAGAGGTTAAGTTCTTGCGGTCATACTGACAGAGTACAGTGCATGATAACTGGCTGGATAACAGTTTATTAAGTTTGTATTCTATCTGCAATAATTGTTGGCTATTACAGCCCAATAGGAGAAGTCGATCGATTTCCCAGGTTATACGTGTAACCGGGAACCCCAAATCCTTGGATTCGTTGAGCAGAGATACCAGGTAATCAGTTATTGTATCGGAATTAAAATTGTGAACCTCAGTCACCAGCAACTGATTAGACCATTCAGCTTCAACGGCACCTGGTATGGACCCGTGTAGAAAACCGCGTATCTGGTCTACGGAACCCGGTTCTGTTAGATAAACACATCTTTCGCCCAGATCCAGGCCGGTACTAAAATAAGCATGTATGGCATCTCTCCACTCGGCCGGAGTTTCGTAAATAATCGCAATGTGGCTGTGATAATCGGCACTACTAAATGAATTTTTTAAATCAGTGAGGGGAGGAAGCATATGTATCCTCCTGTAAATTCCCGGAGTTTTTTTTCCGGTTCTCTTTAAATGTTTGAAATGTATCAGTAATACTTGGAAAATTCGACAACAAAATTAAATAACCTTTAAACGACAAAACATAAAAGACAAATAACGACAAGTACTGAGGATTAACAGACTAATTAAGAGAGAAGCAGTAATCAATGATTATTATGGCAAGAACAGGAGCCATCATGATAAGGGTGTAAAGAGAAGGCTATCCAAAACCGATATTAATTTAGCATAATGAAAAAGAAGACAAGTCTATTATGCAACATTTTAGAAATCGCTGAATGAGGTAAGAATGGTTAGAAAGCAGAATGAAGCAGAAGAAATAAGCCGTTTAAAGAGCATGTTGCGTTTTGAAACTGCTCTGTATGAGGAAGGTGTAGATCTAATCGCCGGTGTGGACGAGGCAGGAAGAGGACCTCTGGCGGGCCCAGTGGTTGCCGCTGCTGTTATAATGCCACCCGGATTAATGATCTCAGGAACTGATGACTCCAAAAAATTGACTCCCCAGAAACGTTATGAGTTGGTTCCACAGATTAAGCAATCTGCTTTGTCATGGGCTATTGCACAGGTGTTTCCTCCTTATCTCGATCATATTAATATTTACCAGGCTACCCGGCAAGCGATGCTGAAAGCCATAAGTTCATTGTCTATAAAGCCTCAGCATTTAATAATTGACGCGTTAAAGCTGCCGGAATCAGGTATTTCACAGACACCATTGATAAAGGGCGATGCCTTAAGCCTATCTGTAGCCTGTGCATCAATCCTGGCCAAGGTTGAGCGCGATAACATCATGACCAATATGGAACAGCTTTTCCCTGGCTACGGGTTCGCCAAACATAAGGGGTATGCTACCAAAGAACATATAGCGGCTATTATGAGATTGGGACCCAGCCCGATTCACCGAATCAGTTTTGAACCAATTAAGACCATTGTTGGGGGGTACGGGGATGCAAATCAGGGGGGACTTTTCTAATAGGGATTTATTAACTTTATCTCCGGCCGGTGGGGAGGCCCTTAAACTAACCCGGGGAGAGCTGTTAAAGGGGATAATTGAGGGCGTTAAGGAAAATGGTTTGCTCATGGTAAATTTAAAGGGCCAAATGGTAGAGGCTCAGACCATGGTTGATGTTTCTGTGGGTCAGGAATTACTGCTGCTGGTTGATGAGTTTCGCGATGGGCAGGCCTTTTTAAAAGTAGTCACTCCACAAATGATGGATGAATGGCAAAAAGAAAGGATAACCGGTAACCTGGTCAATCTCGGGGTGAAGGCCGACGAGAACCTGGTGGAACTGGCCCAAAAACTAATCCAATACAATTTGCCAGTGACCAAAGAAAACATGGATACACTTCTTAAAACCGCTAGAGAACTAGGAGGAACAAACGGTAAAAATTTTGAATTAGCTGCTCTTGGCTTAGCGGGGGGAATAAAACTTGAGCCAGAGCTTCTTACCGCGTTACGCCAATTCCTGCTTAACCCCACTCAGGTTAATAAGAATCTTAAAGAGACTGTAAAACTGCTGGCTTCCGCCACAGTTGAAGAAGGTGGTGCAGCTACTGCCCTGGAACAGCCCGGGCTTTCCGTGACGGCTAAACCTTCTATAACGATTTCACCTGATCAAAACGCTTTAACCAGGGTTCCATATAATAAACCTGCTGCTCCAACGACCTCGGTAATGACACTTGGAATGGAAGATAACATTCAGCCCCAGACTACTGGCGGTGTTAATACCGAATCGACTATTTTACCTCAACCAGTTGTAATGTCTTCAGATAAGCCTGTTATCTTGACCATTGAAAACCAATCCCAGGTTAAAACACAGGCTGCTCCAACTGATCAGCTGGCCGCTGCTGACGAGGTTGATCTTCTTACCAAAACTGACAAAGCTCAGGTTAATCCAATGCCGTTACCTCTTTCTTCAGATAATACTGGAGTTGATAGGCCCAATACTGGAACTGATAAACCCGTGATTAATACTATGCCCACACCCACTTTAATACTGGATGAGGAAGAGACGAAATTACAAAATGCCTTAAAAGGCTCAGTAACACCTCCAGTTGATATAAGCAACACAGTCGAGGATAATGACGGCGAAAACGCCAGCGTTGCCAGGGTGATTAATCTAACGTCAACGGCCGGGGAAGAGCCTCAGGCAGTAAATATCAAGATGGTCGGCACAGAGGAGAGTTTGCCGGCGTCCGAACTACAAACAACAGGAACACAACAGAATTTTGATGATTCTGACCTACCAGGTGGACCAAACTTAAACCGTAAAATTGAGACATTCTTAAAGGCCGTGCTAACCTCCTTGGTTGTAAGCGAAGGAAAACCAGAAGAGTTAATAAGACAACTGGAGAAGCATTTCGGGGAAAACCGGGAGGTCTTACAGGCGCTTAAACTAGTGCGGGAAGTAATAGACAAGGAATTAGAAGAAGGACAAACTGGGCTAACCAGGGCTGCCGTAAACCAGGTTCAAACCGCGCAGCAAGAGGTTCTGGGACAGGCGGTTTTCAACTCCTTGGATTGGAATGGTAAAGAATCTCAGCTAAACTATTACTATTATGCCATTCCGGTTGAAGTATATGGCCGCGACCATATGGTTGAACTTAAAATATTTAAGGATCCAAAGAACCGGCGTCGTTTGGATGATATGAGCGAAGTTAATCTGGCTGTTGGACTGAATACCAGTTCTATGGGGCAGGTGGTTTTTCATGTTTCCTGGAGAACCCCCAACGATATTAAGTTACAGGGGGCAGTTAATAATGAAAAAGCCAAAGGATTACTGGAAGCAAACATAGAGTTATTAACATCAAATTTGACTGCACTTGGCTTCCAGATTGATTTTCAGGGAATCAAGCTGGCGGAACAACGCGAAAAGTTTCGGCCGGAAATGACCAGAGTATCTACAGAAGCCACTAAAATGTTGGGAATTGATATTAAGGTGTGAAATCATGGTGAAGGAAAAGATATCTGAAAAAAAGGCAGTAGCCTTGAAATATGATCAAGAAAGGGATATGGCCCCAATGTTGGTGGCCAAGGGAAAGGGTTATCTGGCTGAAAGAATTGAGGACCTGGCCCGGGAAACAGGAATCCCGGTTCGAAAGGATCCTGAGCTGGTTAATTACCTGAACGCCCTTGATTTATATCAAGAAATACCGCCATTTCTTTACGAAGTAGTGGCGGAAATTCTGGCTTTTGTTTATCGCCTGGATGGGAAACAAAGAGGGTTGTTATGAAGAAGGAGATAGGACGTCAAGGGGAAGATCTGGCAGCTTCTTTTCTGGAAGCCAGGGGTTACCGGATTGAACAGCGCAACTACCGTTGCCGGTGGGGTGAAATCGACCTCATTTGCTGTAAGAATAATATCCTGGTATTTGTTGAGGTGCGAAGCAAAAAAGATACCTCCTTTGGGACCCCGGAAGAATCTATAACCAGGAACAAAATTAATAAGATTCACAAAACGGCATTTGATTATTTGCAGAATCTCAAAGGCTCAACTCGACAAATAAGATTTGATTTCATTGGGATAATAGGAACGGGCGATGATATTACTATTAATCACATTGAGGGGGCATTTTAATGGCCCGGGTAAAACAGAAGAGTGGTTCGCTAGTGTTACCGAAAATTGGAGCTCATCTTTCTATTGGAAAAGGGCTTAAGAACACGGCTGATATGGCGGTACAATGGGAACTGGATACCTTTCAGATTTTTCTTCGGAATCCCAGGGGAAGTAGAGCTAGGTCATGGAATAAAGAAGAAATTGAGGTATTCACCAGCACGATAACGGATAACCAGATTGGCCCGGTGGTGGCACATATTCCGTATATTGTGAACCCGGCGAGTTGCCGTGAGGATCTTTACGAACTGGCGGCTCGTATTATAACTGAGGACCTTGAAAGATGCGACATGCTGGGAGCGGAATTTTTGGTTCTGCATCCGGGATCATACGGAGATGATGGTAAGGAAGCCGCTATTGAACGATTATCCAATCTGCTGAATAAGGTTTTGGACGGATACACAGGACCTGCCACTATCCTTATCGAAGCTATGGCCGGTATGGGCAAAGAAATTGGAGCCTCGGTTGAGGAACTAAGGGCGATACTGCAAGGAACCCGACATTCGTTAAGGATTGGAATATGTCTTGACAGTTGTCATCTGACCGGAGCAGGTTATGATATGACCTCATCCGAAGGAGTCAAGGCTACCCTGGATGAATTTGATAAGACTGTTGGGTTGGATTATGTTAAGTTGCTCCATGCTAATGATAGTCAAAGAGAAATAGGTTCACGAATTGACCGGCATGCCTCGATTGGGGAAGGCAGTATAGGAATAAAGGGCTTCCAGGCGATGATGAATAATACATTTTTGAGAAATCTACCTTTTATCTTGGAGACACCACCCGAGAATCTCCAACAGGACCTGCAAACGTTGAGGACCATAAGAGATGAAGGTTACTGACCTAAGAGTCTGGTTATCAGAGCGAAAAGTATCTTCGGTCGATGCCACGATACTGAATGGCTTCGGCTATATGAATCTGATGAATGGATTCACTGCCAGAGAGGTCGGCCACCGTGCGAGCCACCTTGAGAACGCGGTCATAACCCCGGGCACTTAATTTCAGACTCTTAAATGCGCTTCGTAATAGACTTTCGGCGTGTTCATCCAACTTGCAGCACATTTTAAGATCACGTGATTTCATCCTGGCGTTGGTAAATCCGGCCCGGTTGCTGAAACGACGGGTCTGAATCCTTCTTACTTCTTCAATTCTGGCTTTAATGTCCCTCGAGCTTTCCTGAACTGAATCAGAGACTAGATGTTCGTAGGGAACTCGGGGTACTTCTACCTGGAGATCCATTCGATCCATCAGTGGCCCGGAAATACGGCCGAAGTAGCGGCTAACCTGGGTCGGGGTACAGTTGCAGGAACGTTCAGAATCCCCTAAATAGCCGCAAGGACAGGGGTTGCAAGCGGCAACCAGCATCATGTTACATGGGTAGGTAGAAGAAGAATGGGCCCGGGTAACGGTTACGGTACGGTCTTCTAAGGGCTGACGTAAACTCTCCAAGACTTCTCGAGAAAACTCGGTAACCTCATCTAAAAAGAGTACCCCGTGTTGAGCAAGGCTTATCTCTCCTGGTCGGGGTATACGGCCTCCACCTATTATACTGGCAGCCGATGCATTACGATGTGGGGCCCGGAATGGCCTGGTAGTAATGAGAGGCCGCTCAGTATTAAGCAGTCCGCCAACCGAATAAATCTGAGTTGTCTCCAATATCTCGTCTTTAGTCATATCGGGCATAATAGAGGGAATACGCCGTGCTAACATGGTTTTGCCTGACCCAGGAGGACCAACCATTAGAAGGTTATGGCCCCCGGCAACAGCCACCTCAAGAGCACGTTTGGCAAAGGCCTGTCCCTTGATATCTGCCAGGTCCACGTCATACTTCCCCGGGTGAAATCCCAGGTCTGAATTACTCAAAAACGGCAAGGAAGCATCTCCTCTGACGTAACTGACAGCATCAGCAAGATTCGGTACCAAACGGCATCTATAATCAAGGATAGAAGCTTCCCCCTGGTTCGCATCCGGAATCAGTAATTCCCCATCAGGAAACCGTTTAGATAGGGCTAGAATCATAGGCAGGATTCCGGGAACGCCTTTTACCGAGCCGTCCAGGGATACTTCCCCAGCCCAGAACATGTTATCGCAGGTAGCCTCAATCTGTTCAACAGCCAAAAGAATACCCATAGCTATCGGTAGATCAAGATGGGTTCCTTCTTTTCGAAGATCTGCCGGGGCTAAATTGACTGTGATTCTCTTCAAAGGGAACTCAAATCCGGAATTTTTTATGGCTGAACGAACTCGTTCTTTAGCCTCTCGGATGGCGGCGCTTGGCAGGCCTACCAGATCAAAAGCTGGCAGCCCGTTTTGAACATCAACTTCTACTTGTACCGGGAATGCTTCAATCCCGTTTATAACCAAACTTTTTACGGTAGCAAACATTGAAAACTCCTGACAATACTAACCATAAAATTAATAATTCGTAACTTTTTTACCAAATCCTTCTTATTGCGATTTCGGAACCGATTAAATTAAGCAGCCAAAGCAGCAATTAATAGCACAACATGATATGTCTTTATTGGAGTAACCGACATGAATGATGAAAACAAATAAAACCAAATAAGAGGAAAAAGGTCGAAAAGGATAGAACAATTCATTTAGATGAATTATTTAATACAAGCAATCCGTGTCTGTAAGAATTGCAGAGGTGATAATGCTGGTATGGATTTGCGCAAGATGACTAAAGACCAAATGAAGAAGGAAATAGATCTTCTCAATAAACGAATAATTAGTTTGAAAAAGGAATTAGAAGACAAAGAGGGGAAGGCCGAAGAATGTGTTCGACTAACCGATAATGAGTTTAAACGGATAAAGGATAACATGCTTGATATGGTATTGGAGGTTGATAATCGAGGCATAATCCGGTACATAAGCCAGTCTCAAAATGCCATTCTTGGTTATGACAACAACGAAATAACCGGACAATTAGTATACGAATATATACACCCCGATGACTTGGACCGTGTGATCAACATCGCAGTCCATTCCATTAATAACCGAATTCCTTTGAGAATAGAGTACAGGTATAAAGACGTCCAGGGCAACTACGTCTGGCTGGAGTCACATGGGAAGTTCATGTTTGATGAACAGGGTGAAATGATTGGTGTTATTCTGGCAGCTAGAGATATAACCGCCCGCAAACGTGCCGAACAGGCTTTAATGGAAAGCGAAGCTCGGCTGCGCCAGATAACTGATGGGATGTTGGATTTAATCTGTCAGACGGATGTTAATGGAATAATACAATACTTAAGTTTTTCCCATAAGGATGTCTTGGGTTTCGAACCAGAAGGTTTATTGGGTATGTCAGCCTTTGACCTGATTCATCCCAAAGATCGGCGCGGCACTTATAGCGCTTTCCTTACGTCGTACAAACATCAAATGAGTGGCAGAAGAGAACACCGAGTAAAAACCAGTACGGGTGACTATGTTTGGATGGAAACTGTCGGGACCCTGATATGGGATGAGCCTGAAAAGAATATCATAGGGGCTATATTTGGCAGTCGTAATATCACTGACCGTAAGCTAGCCGAGAATGCCCGTCGTAAAAGTGAGGCTCAGTTAAAAAGGCAAATCGAGTATCTTAATACGTTACTAGACAATCTCAACGAAATGTTTCTTACCTATGATCGAGAGTTGCGATTCACCTATTTCAACAAAAAGTCCTTGGATGTATTGGGATATAAGCCTGAAGAGCTGATAGGAACTTCCGTAATGGATTATATTCCTCCGAAGTTTGCTGCCAGGGTAAGAGAAGGTATACAAAACCGGCTTAAAGGAAAAACCGAACGCTATGTTGCGGGTCTGTTTTGCAAAGACGGTTCTTACCGTCATATCCAGTTGAATGGCACTCCGATTATCCAGGACGGCGAAATAACCGGAGGCATGTGTCTGGCCGAAGATATTACTGAACGGGACAAAGCGGAAAAAGAACTGGAAATGGAAAAGGAACGCCTGGCGATTACACTGCGCAGTATAAGGGATGGTGTAGTTACAACTGATACAATGGGGAATATCATTCTGATTAACCGGGTAGCGGAAGACCTGACTGGCTGGACCCAGGAAGAGGCTAATGGAAAGCCCATAATGGAAGTGCTAAAAATAGTTGACCCCGATTCCAGACTGCCTTATCGTGGGGAAATGAGTCAAAAGGTAAAAGATCAGCGGAATTATCTTGAACTTACTGACTATATCATGGTTGCTCGTGACGGCTCTGAAAAATATATCTCGATCAGTGTAGGACCAATAAAGGACCGGGAAGGGGGATTCCTGGGAATTGTAGTCGTATTCCGTGATATTACTGAAGCAAAGAAGCATCAGGAAGAGCTATTAAGAACTAATCAATTGGAGTCCCTGGGTTTACTGGCAGGCGGGATTGCTCACGATTTTAATAACTTGCTGACCGTGATAATAGGAAACGTAAATCTGGCCTCAATGATATCAGACAAGAGGGAGATAAATGAACTGCTGTCCGAAGCTCAGAAAGCTTCGCTGCAAGCAAGGAATCTAACTCGCGAATTACTCACATTCGCCCGGGGCGGTGCTCCGATAAAAAGGACATCTTCTGTTAAAGAGCTAATTATAGATTCAGCCAGTTTTGCCTTGCGTGGAACCAATGTTAAGAGTCACTATTCAATACCCGATGGCTTATGGCCAGTTGACATAGATACCGGACAAATTGCTCAGGTGTTAAATAACCTTACCATTAATGCCTTTCAAGCTATGCCTAATGGTGGAACATTACATATAAGGGCAGAAAATGTGTCAATAAGTGACTCAACCATACCAGGGGTTAAGGGCGGACACTATGTCAGAATCCTTATGGAGGATGAGGGAATTGGCATACCGGAATCAAGTTTAAATAAGATATTTGATCCCTATTTTACGACTAAACCAACGGGGGCTGGGTTGGGCCTAACCATTGCCTATTCCGTTGTCAGAAGCCATGAGGGATATCTGGGGGTAAAGTCCAGAGTAGGAGAAGGCACTACTTTCGAGGTGCTTTTACCTGCATCTACCGAAAAAATCGTCGATAAGAAAGAAGATATGGAGTTGTTACACAGCGGAAAAGGTCAGATTTTGGTTATGGACGACGATGCCCGTATAAGAGATGTAGTCAGTCAAATGCTTACCAAAATGGGCTATAATGTAATCACGACCAGCGACGGGCAAGAAACCGTTGAAGTGTATTCCCAAGCATTAATGGAGGGATGTCCCTTTGACGCGGTGATTATGGATCTTACCATACCCGGAGGAATGGGGGGCAAAGAGACCATAACCCATCTACTCAAGATCGATCCTAATGTCAAGGCCGTTGCCAGCAGTGGCTACTCAAATGATCCAGTAATGGCCGAGCATAGTAAGTGGGGTTTTAAAACTATCATCGCTAAACCATATGGGATAGTCGAGCTTGGACAGGTAATGTCGAAACTTCTTGTTTAGGCTAAAGGGAATACCTTAACCGGGCCTTAGGGGGGGATAAAATGGGCTCTAAGATACTTATAGTGGATGATGATCAAAACATATGTGATTTAATAAGATTGTATTTAGATTCAGAAGGCTATGAACTTCTTTTTGCCAATGACGGCAGTGCCGCTCTTGATTGCTTTCGGGATGAGGAGCCTGATCTAATAATCCTTGATATCATGTTGCCTATCATAAATGGGCAGGATGTATGTAAATTAATTAGGGCCAGAAGTCCGGTCCCTATCATTATGGTTACAGCCAGGGATTCGACCACCGATAAGATTCAGGGGTTGGATTGTGGGGCGGACGACTATATAGTTAAGCCCTTTGACCCTATGGAACTATGCGCCAGGGTCAGGGCCCGCCTGCGCCGGATGGATTCCAGTAATGATTCTAATACTATCGTTTTGGGTGATCTCGAACTCGATCCTCTTCGTTTCGAGGTCAGAGTTGGGGGGAAAGATGTATCACTGAAGCCTCGGGAAGTAAATTTACTACATTTTTTGCTGAAAAATAAGAATATGGTGTTTACCAGAGAACAACTGTTGGACAAAGTATGGGGATATGACTATTCAGGAGAGACCCGTACCGTAGATGTACATATCAGAAGACTGCGTGAAAAACTAGGGTCTTCAAAGAAGTGGGAGATCAAGACGGTTTGGGGCATCGGATATAAGTTGGAAGACAAACACCGATGAGGTCCATAACTTCAAAACTTCTAATTACATATCTTCTCATCACCTCTGTGACTGTAGGTGTTATGGCTGTAATGTTAAGCTCGATGATCAACAATTATTATTTTGATGTCAAAGAGCAGCAACTGGTTGATGAGGGAATCAAAATACGAAAAATAATTAATAAATATAAGGCGGGAAAAGTAAGTCAGGGTGAATTAAACTTTTATGTTAACGGAGTAGCCAGTTCCACCGGTGCGAGAATTATCGCCTTGAATTTGGATGAAGATAACAATATCCAACCTAAAGAGTCGATGTTGATAAAGAAACTGGGAGAGGACAAGTTCTTTGATCTGAGGGATATTTTAAAGGGAAAAACCGTCACAAGAAAACGCCACTTCGGCAGCGATAAGAATTTGGATGTAGTTTTGGTAGGTATGCCTCTAACTACGGCGGAAGGAAAGAAAGTTGAAGGAATTCTTTTACTGTTTTCTCCGCTGACCGGAGTAAGGGATACCATTAATACAGTGAATCGTGTAGTATTTGGAACCGCAATGGCGTTTATCATAATTGCCAGTTTGCTTATTTTTTCAAGTGCCAGGCGATTAACTGCGCCACTTGTGGCCATGAGTTCAGCCGCCGTCCGAATCGCTGAGGGAGAAGAAGAACCTGACATCCACGCGACCGGTAAAGACGAAATATCTAACCTTGCCAATTCCTTTAATTACATGAAAAACCGTTTATATAAGATAGAGAATATGCGAAGAAATCTAATATCGAACGTGTCTCATGAGTTAAGAACTCCCCTGACATCCATTGCCGGATTCACGCGAGCTATTATTGACGGGAAGGTAAAGAAGGAGGAAGAGGAAAAATATTTGGGAATCGTTTACCAGGAAGCTGCTCGGTTAACCAGATTAGTTAATGATCTGCTGCTAATAGCCAGAGTCGAGTCCGGTAATCTTGAATTGGATTGCCGGTTAATAAATCTCCCACAACTAATGAATGAGACGATTCAATCTCTGTCACTGGAGGCGGAGAAAATCGGAGTCAACATTATTCATAACCGACCCAGCTCGATATGCGAGGTTTACGTAGACGCTGACCGTATTAAACAGGTAGCTTTTAATATCATGGGTAATGCCTTGAAATATACTCCACCTGGGGGCAAAGTTGAAATATCATATAAGGATATTGAACAGAATATTGAAATTAGTTTTCAGGATACCGGTTCCGGTATTCCGCCCGGGGAATTGGAAATGGTATTTCAACCATTCTATCGCTCGTCTGGTGATAAAACCAAAGGAGGAACCGGGTTGGGTTTAGGTATAGTCAAACAACTGGTTCAGTTACATGGTGGAGATGTAAAGGCAATTGCGGTTGCAGGACCGGGAACATGTATAGTTGTTTCTTTACCGCGTAAAGTTACATTCTGTTAACATTATGGAAATAGGCCGGATATAAAGGGCGGTAATAATATAGTTAAAGCTCTGGTGAGTTCAAGATAAGCCTTCCGGCCAGTGCCAAGGGGGGTTAATCTATGCCACGAATGGTATTGCTAGCCTTATTCATTGTCATATTTAGTATTGTACTAACCGGGTGTGATCGGCATCAGGATCCGACACCCGATATTAAGAATGGCCAAAAGCAGGAATCGGCTAAGAATGATTACATATCAAAAAAACAGAATAATACTGCGATAAAAAATGCCGAAGATAGCCAAGACCAAATAACAACTTCCAGTAAGGGGAAAAAGTCTGAATTCACGAATGAGACTACCAGTAAAAACATTACAGACTTTAGATCAGAAAAGAGTGCTGCTACTGAAACCACTATAGAACAAAACAAAAGTAATGTTGTTGTGCAGAGCCAGAATTCAGTATCAGACGAAGAGCTGGAAGATGTCTATAACGATATTGACCAGGAGATAAAAGCTCTTATTAATGAACTTGATGGCCTAGAAAACGAGGAACCAGGAGTTCTAAATGGTATAGAAGGAGAGGAGGATGACCAATGAAATATAAATCTCTGCTGGCATGCTTTTTGACCTTCTTTTTATTACTATTTGTCAATTCCGCTAATTTAGATATCGCCACCGGAAAAGGTGGCGGATCACATGGTGGTGGAGGTACACATAGTCAAGGAGAAGCTAAGAATAACGGTAATGATAATACGCCACCGGGACAGGTGGACAATGAGAACTCGCAGAAAACTGAGGAGAAGGAAAATAACAAGGAAAAAGAAAAGAAAGATACAGCAAGAAAAGAGAAACTCCAGGTTTGTAAGGAAAAAAAGCAAACAGTTAAGCAGAACCGGGCAACGATTACCGGACTTGTACAGCAGGTTAGAACCAACAGCCAAGAACTAAAAAATAGCCTGGTTAATACACAGAAAGACAAACCAAAACTAACCAAACAACAATTGGCAGAGGTTAAACAGTGCCTGCAAAAACTAAAGGATGACAGAAAAGCTTTACAGGAGAATTTCCGAGTTCTCAAGCAAGAGAATGAGAGTGCGATAAAGAGCGGACAGGACGGGAACCTTGACGCCAGAATTGATAGTATGAATAAAATAATTTCTTTGCAGGAAGAACGCATCCGCTTGCTGAATCAATTACTCGATGATATCAAGAATATCCAGGAATTAGTCTAGCAATCACTGGACTCTGGGTAGTTTGGGGGGCGGCAAGTGATGTGCTCTAAGTTGGGTCTGGGCAAGACCGTATTACTAATCGCACTTATATGGTTGTTTTTAGGGTTATCCCCTTCATGTAATACGTTAGCTGCTAATTCCGGAGGGGCTGCCAAGCCCAGTAAGCAAGGTCCAAAATACATATTGATAGTTGTTGGGGACGGAATGGGGAGTGTTCAGCGCCAACTGGCCGAGGAGATGATGGCAACCTATGGTTCATCCTATCAATTGGCCATGAATCAGCTGACGGTTCAGGGAACGATGACAACCAATTCTTTATCGGGAACAACCGATTCGTTAGCTGCGGCAACCGCCATGTATTCCGGCAAAAAAACCAGAAATGGGTTGTTCATGCTGTCACCGAATGGGACAATTTATCCCAATGTCTTTAATGCGGCTAAAAAGGCTGGCTGGAGCACTGGTTATGTCACATCTGTGCCGATGGGGCAAAACCTCGATCGGATAAGCTCAGGAAAGTTGAACCTGGAACACCTGCTGGGTATTCCTTATCTTGCCACGGTGGTGGATTTGGTTTTTGTAACCGAAGGTAAGACTTTACCATCGACTTCCTTAAAAGTGTTGGAGCTTTTAAAAAATGTTGGTTATCAAGTGGCCAAGCCCGGAGAGGACTATCGGAATATAGCTATTAATTGCGCAAAAAAACAAAAAAAGCTAATTGGTTTAGTATATAACGGCGACCAGACCTTTGAGATTGACAGGACTCAGCCCTTTGCTGATATGGGCTACATGACCGAATCAGCGATTAAAGCATTATCATCTAACCCCAGGGGATTCTTACTGGTAGTACAGGGTACACAGATAGATAAAGCAAACCACAATAATGATTTAGCGGCGCAAACCTGTGAGGTTATTTCGCTTGACAGAGCGGTTAGGTCATGCCTCCGATTTCAGCAAACCAACCCCCAGGATACACTTCTTATTGTAACCGGGGATCACGAGACCGGTGGGATAACTATAACCGGCAAAGATGCATCCAAACGTGGAACCGTTATAAAAAATGTAAAAGCTTCTATTCCAGCGCTGACCAGCGGTTTTGAAAGCCTAAAAAGTGAACCGGATAAAATGGTCAGTTACCTGGAGAGTATGGGCATAGGTCAATTAAACGATCGGGAGAAAAGCAGATTAGGCATTATCAATAACGAAGTAAAAACCTCGCAAAGTCTGTCTTCGGTTCTGGCTGGGATAATCTGTTCCAGGGCTGGGGTAAAATACACTACTCGGGGCCACAGTAACAGCAAGATCCCGATAAGTGCATGTGGACCCGAATCAGAAACATTTAAAGGAGAAATCGATAATACAGATATGGGAAAAATGCTGTTAAAAATAATTAATAAGAATGCACCGAAGACAGTAACTCCAAAATCAAAGAAGTTAGAGGTGAAATTGGAGGTAAGCATTAAGTGAATCCATACAGAATCGAGGTTCTTTCCGAATATACCGCTGAAAGTCAGCCGGAACTTGCAGTATACATAGTTGGAAGTGCTGATTTAACCAGCCCTGAAGACTGTTGCATTTATCTGATTAATTCAGGCGGCCGGTTGGCTTTGATTGATGCTGGGGCCGGCAGCAGTGTCCGAAAAATTATTGATAATATAACTAACTTGGGCTTTTCACCTACGGATGTAGATTATATCATTGCTACCCATGGGCATATCGACCATATTGGCGGGTTAAAGGAGTTAGCCCAATTATTACAGGCCAGGGTTGTCTGCCATGAGAAAGAACTGCCGGCGATAAGTGAGGGGAAAGAGAACCTTACTGCGGCTTGGCTGTATGGTGTTCGCTATCAGCCAGTTGATGTGGATATGGTTTTGCGGGATGAAGAAACCAGTATCGAATTCGGATCTCTGGTATTGAATTGCCTGTATACCCCTGGACATACAGTTGGTGGAATATCGGTCTATCTTGATATACCAGAAGGGAGAGTGCTTTTCGGACAGGATATTCACGGTCCCTTTAATCCATCCTGGGGATCAGATTTGAATGCCTGGACTGATTCAATGCAAAGACTCCTGGCCCTAAAAGCAGATTGCCTGTGTGAAGGACATTTTGGTATTTATACCCCGCGCGGCAGGGCAGAGGAGTATATAAAAAGATATTTAACCATGTTAGGAAAAACCAGGAAGTCTATACTTGGTTAGGAATACTGATGGAAGAACCATTAAACGAATTATGAATAGTTTAATACCAATATTGCTACCCGTTTGCCACCTGTTTTTACCGTGAACATAATCCAGGTCAAATAAAAACCGCGGAAAAATCCCGCGGTTACTTTATTCTATTTGGTGGACCATGCAGGAGTCGAACCTGCAACCTTGTGATTAAGAGTCACCTGCTCTGCCAATTGAGCTAATGGTCCTCGACGGTGCAATTCACATTCTAAACCCTGATAAAGGCTCTGTCAAGGGGTTAGTTCGAGAAAAGGCAGTCCTAAACACAGGGAAAACCATCCCTTTTTAGGAGTTATAACGCGCTGGCACTTTCCAGGTCATTTAGAATTATTCTGACTTTGGATGCCCAGGTAGTATCCTCCGCGTATTTTCGATTAATCCAAACCAAAGGTTCTACCCCGGCAGGCAGGTTGCTGCCTAAATGAATTAGAGTTTCGGCAGCTATCCGGGCCGAGTCAGTGATATTGGTATTATATTTCTTCCAACTGCCATGAACGTTGAATGGGTTATTGGCAATGAGACGGGCGTTTGACGCACTGCGAGGGACAAAACCCTGTTCCTGCCCCGCGACGGCAAAAAGAAGCAAGGGATTAACATCATACTGCTCCGCGGTACTAAGGACGGTTGAAAAATAAGGTTCATCCACCAGCAGCGAATTCTCCTCAGCCAGATATTGTTTCAGGGCATTTTCATTAACCTTCTTAAACCGAAGGGATTCAGGTAATGCGGAACCCCTAAGTGTTTGGGGTTCGACGGCTTCGGAAGGGGCTGTATATCCAACTGCGGAAGGATCTTTATTAACTTCTGCCTCTACCGGCACGGTATCGGAATCGGGATCGGGGATTGATTGTTTATTCTCTTCGGTTATTGAGGCGTACTTAACTGCTTCGCTAGAAGCTGGTTTGGGAATGGAATATACCGTTGCAGGCTTGGGCGAGTTGCTCACTGAATCAAATTCGGTACCTGCGGAATACAGACGAACCCTTAAAGGTTCTGGTGGTTCATAGGCGCATAATGAACTCGAGTAGGCCGGCTGGTGATTAAGAATCGCGAAAGTAATCACTGAAGCCACCAAAGCTCGCTTCACGTAACCGATCGGTAGCGGGTTAGACCGTTTTGGTTGAAGTTTATTCTTCTTCTTGTTCTGAACAATGGGCTTTTCAAAGGAAGCCTTTAATGGTTCCGCCTTAGTGAAATTGCTGAATTGTTCTATATACATACTTTGGAACGATACATTTCTACTGACATCTGCCGTTTTAGTAAGGGAACGTTTCCTATATACTATAGGTTTTGAAAGTTCGGTGAGTGATTCCTTCTGCAGGGATTCTATAAATGACAACAGATCGAGATTAGGATTTGTAGTGGAATAAAAATCTATTAATTCTGATAGCTTCTGTAATACTACATTTTTAATAATCACCGAACCCTGTTTGTTGGTCCACCAGGTAAGGGCGTTGGTGTATTGCTCGTCCTCGGGGTGTCCGGGGAGAAGCGAATAAAACAAGACTTTGGCCGCGTCAATATCGTAATTATTAGTACAGACAGACTCTCTAAGTAAAGCCAGTCTTAACTGCTGTTTTTGCTCGATGGTGAATAACGGGAGATTGGAGTCCAGGGACTGATGAATGGCGTTAGCAAGACTAACGGCCATATTATTGGATCCTATATCCAGAGACACCTGCTGGCGTAGACGTAGAATGTCGATGTTAGTAAAAACTAAATTCGATTGTAGAGCTTTTAGTATCCTGATCATAGTTGTTTCCTCTGGTATATTAGTTGCTTCCTAAACTAATATCGGGTTTTTAGCCGGTGAGATTTAGTATATTTACGAAGTTTATCGTAAAAAAGCCTGGGATACGGGTATCCAACGTTAGGGATTGGTGGTTGGGTTATCTATGATTTATACCAGGCAGGTGTTATGCTACACTGAAAAAAGCGGATAATAACATTGTAATTGGATTGATGGATAAGGTGACAGTATGATTATTTTTAGACATCTAACCCATTTTAAACGTTACCGTACAGTTATGAACGTTTTGGCCCATCACGGGTTTGGTTATATAACCGAACAGATTAGTTTATTTCGATGGAGAAAGAAATCAAAACCTGATTATCATAAATATGCCGCCCCAGAAAGAGCGAGAATGGCTCTTGAACAATTAGGTCCCACCTATATTAAGTTGGGTCAGCTTTTAAGCACGCGGCCTGACATCATTCCCAGGGCATTTATCACCGAATTTGAGAAGCTGCAGGATAAAACGATTCCGATTCCTTTTGCGGATATACAGACAGTATTCGAAAATAATGGGCTAAGTATTGAGGCTAATTTTACTTACATTGAAAATGAACCGATTGCTACTGCTTCTATTGGTCAGGTTCATCGGGCGAGGTTAATAAATGGTGAGGAAGTAGCTGTTAAAGTAATAAAACCGGGTGTCAGAGAAGTAATCAAAATTGATTTGGAAATATTGATGGAGTTGGCCCGCCTCGCAGAAAAAAGGACCAGGTGGGGCAGTCTTTATCAGGTTGTTGAGATAGCTCAAGAGTTTGCCGAAGCTCTGATAAATGAACTGGATTTTACCCGGGAAGGCCGTAATGCGGATCAATTCAGAAAGGATTTCCACCGCAATAGCGATGTATTGATTCCCAAGGTCTATTGGAATTTGACCACTAAAAATGTTCTTACCATGGAGTATATCGAAGGGATTAAGGTTTCCGATGTTGATTCGCTACGTAAAGCAGGGTTTAATCTTCAACGGGTCGCAACTATAATTGTTGAGTCGTTTTTTAGTCAGGTGTATGAAGTCGGCTTTTTTCATGCTGATCCACATCCGGGAAATTTGGCTGTATCTCCTCAAGAGAAGGTTATATTTTATGACTTTGGCCAGATGGGAACGGTGGATGTTTTGCTAAAAGAAAGGGGCATGGATCTCATTCAGTCTATGGTCCGATACGATGTAAATGGGGTAACCCGGGCCATACTCTCACTGGGATTTGCCAAGGGGCACATTAATCGAGAGGAATTCCGCAGGGATGTCTCCAGATTGCAGCGTAAGTACTACGGTATCCCTATGGCTGATATTCAACTGGGTATTGCTTTGGCGGAGTTAATTCAGCTTACTTTTAAGTATCAAATTAGAGTTCCACCGGAGTTATCCTTGATGGTAAAGATGCTAATGACCTGCGAGAGTCTGGTCTGCCAGCTCGATGCTGACCTGAGCCTGCTGGAATTGTTTGAACCTATGGGGCACAAGATTATAATGAAACGTTATGCCCCCGATAATATAAGAAAGAAATTAAGTGACGCGGCGATTGAGTATGCCACGATGGCAAGAAACCTTCCCCGAGAAGTAGAGACCATCCTGGAGTTGATGGGTGAAGGGGAATTAAAACTTCAGTTGGAAATCGCTGGCATAAAGAACTTTGTTAAACGGGCTGATATTTTGACCAATCGGATATCGGTTTCAATAGTGGCTGCTGGTCTGATTGTAGGAACGGCTTTAGCTTCAGGACGGCTTTCTCATACACTTCTCAGCCAGGTGCCCCTGGCCGAACTTGGCTTTGTTGCGGCACTGGTTCTGGGACTGTTTCTGATAGTATCCATCGTACGCAGCGGTCGATTCTAACCCCCCAGGTATATTCACTTCCCGGGGACAATATAATTGTCACAAAAGGGAAGGGGAGGGTTAGGATGCTTGGGAAAGGCCGCTTCCGCATGGCATTTCTTTATTTTCTGGTTGTATTTCTCTTCATAGTTTTGAATCCCAGTGTAGCGATATGTGCTGAAAGTAACAATGTTCCAGCCCATATTATTCTGATTAGTGTTGATGGTCTGAACTACGAAAAGTATGCCTCTATAGACAAGGAAAGTCTGCATTACCTCTCATTGGATGGGGTGTCCACCAATCGTTGTCTGGCGGTTAAGGCGGATACCATAGAGGCCGGGGAGGCATCTCTCTTAAC
>JBLMZW010000227.1:0-4362 GCA_050259035.1 Chitinophagales bacterium
CTTCATAATCCATCGGATACACTCCTAAATAGTTAGAAAACTAACTATTAGAATAATTGCTTTATTTGTTACCGTCAAGGAGATAGTAAAAAAGGAATAATATTGTCGGTCATTTAGACGGAGAGAGTCAGCCACCGATTTCATTAGGATTTTTACTGAGAAGTCAGCAGGGGGTATATTAAAAAAGCAAATATGAAGTTGCACCGGGTACTCTGGGGGTTGGATAGAAGCCGGGCTGAGACCCGGCGTTCCCAGGTTAGATGAATACCCCTTTGACCAAGTGGCTAATAGAAATAGAGGCCGGGGATGTAATATTCGGATAAGTAAGGTTACGAAGCCAATCCGGCTCTTATTAACCAAATATCGGATTTTAACATATATTTTAGTAGCTGCTTGGAAAGGAGGGTTATTGTGTTTTATAAGAATAATTACCGGTCTAACGTAGCCAATGGTGAAATGAACGATCGTCAGCCTTCAGAGCAATGTCGACGGTTCGCTGAGATTCTCAAGGCGAGCCCCGGAGTAGTTAATGGGGTGTGTACCGCAACTCTAATAAGAAATATCAAAGTTGAAATACTGGGACGCCCTTCTAAATCCGCCCTAACTTTAGCCGCAATGTTTTCTTTTGAATCGCCTGATATGGAAGGGCGAACCTTATGTCTCGGTGAAACGATGATATTACCTGAAGAGATTAACCCATTTATTACCGAGCTGAGAAAACGTCAACTTACTATTACCGCCTTGCATAACCACTGGTTGTTCGAGATGCCACGTATTATGTTTATACACTGGGAATCATTAGAGCCACCGCTGGATTTCGCCAAAAAGGTTGCTGAAGCGTTTAAAGTATTAAAATGTTAGAAAATTGCTAGTACATAAGTTCTTTTCTTCGAGAACGGGTTCCATTGGAACAGGCAAACAGATATTGCGGAATTCATACTAAAGGAAATTGGCTGCCCGGTCTGAAGTACTGACCGATAGTAAAAACGTTATATTGGGGTGAGACGATCAAAGGTCTCACCCTAGGCTGTTTTATCCTCCATAGTATTTCAGGAAATCCTCCAGCCGATTAAGTCCTTCTTTAATATTAGTCAATGAATTGGCGTAGGAAAATCGAATATAGCCTTCACAGTTGTCTCCAAAGTCTATACCAGGAGTTACCGCCACCTTGGCTTTCTCTAAAATCTCAAAAGCAAAACGATAAGAGTCAGTGGTATATTTCTTAACGTTACCCAGGGCATAAAAAGCACCGCTGGGGTCGTGCCGGGTGGCGATACCTATATCCTTTAACCTTTCCAGCAGATACACCCGCCGTTCATTGTAGATGCGAAGCATTTCCTGCACTTCCTTATTACATTCACGAAGGGCTGCTATACCGCCTTCCTGGGCGAAGGATGAAGCACAAATGAAGAAGTTCTGCTGCATTATCTGCATGGCCCGGATGTATTCCCGGGGAGCGATAACGTATCCCAAACGCCAGCCGGTCATGGCATAAAGTTTGGAAAAGCCGTTTATCACGAAAGCCCGGTCGGTGAACTCCAGAATACTATGTTCTTCACCTTCGTAAATAAGTCCGTTATAGATCTCGTCGGCTATTATCATCTGACCGAGGTCGGCTACTGCTTTAAAGTCCTCCGGGCTGAATACTTCACCGGTGGGATTGCTGGGCGAGTTGACCATTATGGCCCGGGTTAAAGGGCTGAGGTATCTCTTAATATCTTCCGGCCTGTATTTAAAACCTTCTTCTTCGCTGACCGGTACAAATACCGGTTTCCCATCCACATAGCGAATGAAATTCGGGTAGCAGGCATAATAGGGGTCGGGCAATATTATCTCTTCTCCTTTTTCCAGCAGTGCGGAAAAGACCAGGAGCATTCCGGGTGAAGTGCCTGAAGTTATAATAATCTGTTCGGGAGATACCGTGACCCGATACTTATCCCAGTAATAGCGGGCTATTTCCTCTCGTAAAGTAATTTTACCCAGACTATGAGTGTAGTGAGTATCATCTTCCTTGAGAGCTCTCAAGGCTGCTTCCTTAACGGGCTCCGGAGTTGGGAAATCCGGTTCTCCTACCTCCAGGTGAATGATATCTTCACCCTGGGCTATCATGGACTGCGCTTTTTCCAGGACTTCCATAACAATAAAGGGCGATAATTGTTCAGCACGGGAAGAAAATTTGTTCATTGTAGTCCTCATAACAGTTTTCTTTTAATTCTAATTAAGGCAAAAGGCAAAGTCCACCGCCAAAAGCTAAAACCAAACCTCAACCCTTGACCCGACAATCAGCGAGATGCTAATATCCAGACAACAAAGACTTGATGTGAAATGGAGGATTAATTAGTGTATGTAGGACACATTAGTGAGATCCCTGGGCTGGAAATTAACGTTCCCGATGTAGCATTAAATGTTGTAAAACAGGCCTTGGTTGGCCCTAAAGAGGGTTGGCAGGGATGGGTTATGCGGCTGTTCACCATAGCCGAGGGAGGCTATACCCCCCGACATACACACCCCTGGCCCCATATAAACTATATCGTTAGAGGCAAAGGAACCCTGTTTTTAGACGGTCAGAATTATGAGGTGGAGCCGGGTTCAGTCGCGTATGTGCCAGGCGACGCTGAGCATCAGTTTAAAAACAACAGCGGCGAGGATTTTAGCTTCATATGTATCGTTCCTGAGGAAGGGGACAAGTAAACAGGAAAAATAAACAATCGTACTGTATATACTTGTTAGTTTTATCGATTTTTGTCTCAGTCTCAGGTTTGAATTTACCTTCGTAATAGCAGCTTCACGATTGGGACTGCTTACAGCCTTTATTCTATTAATATATATTCTTATGGCAATTAAATGTAACGCTTCCCAATTCCGCGACGAATTTTAAGAAGATTTAGGCCCACCGATGGGTTATAATCTAGAATGGTTCATATCAAAAAACTCGAACGGGGAGGTAACCAGGTGAAAAAAGTACTAGTTGTTTTGTTGATTCTTATCACCAGCCTTACTTTCATGGGTTGTGGTAAGGAAAAAGAATCCGATAAGGTCCAAAAATCCGCCCCCCAGAAGACCCTGACTATCGGAATTATGCCGGATATTGAATCAATTCCCTTTGTTATTGCTGAGAAAAATGGCTACTTTGCCAAAGAAGGCGTCAAGGTTAAAATCGAGCATTTTAAAAGTGCTCGGGATAGAGACAGCGCCTTACAGAGCGGCCAATTGGATGGAGTAGTTACTGACATGGTAGCAGTGGTGTTTGCCAACAAAGGCGGAATTCAGCTAAGGATGATTTCCAGGAGCGAAGGAAACATTCCCCTGATGGCAGGCAAGGATTCAGGGATTGCCACAATTAAAGACCTTAAAGGCAAAACTGTAGGATTATCTACCAACACTATAATGGATTACACAACAGACTCCATGTTGAAATCTGCCCAATTAAAACCTGAAGATATTAAAAAGACAGCCATCCCACAATTACCTGCCCGCTTGGAAATGCTGCAGGCTGGTAAGCTCGATGCGGCTATTATGCCTGATCCTCTGGCTGCTTTGGCGGTCAAGAATGGTGCTACGATTTTAGCCAGCACAGATGAAATGAATAATAAGGCTGGAGCTATAGCTTTTACTGCCGACAGTATGAAGAAATACCCGACCGAAGTCAAAGCGGTTTTTAAGGCTTATAATGATGCGGTGGCTTATTTAAACGAGGAACCGGCCGAGAACTATATTGATTACGTTATTAAAGCCCAGGGCTTCCCTGCGGGGGTTAAAGATTGCCTTAAGCTTCCTGTGTACAACAAAGCAACTGCACCTGACTCGAAGGTTTTCGAAGACGTTGTAAAGTGGATGCAAGATAAAAAGCTTATTGACCAAAAATATGAATACAAGGCTCTGGTGGATGATAAAGTTTTGAGGTAATAATCTAATGATTGCAATAAAAGATCTGTCAGTGAAATACCAGAGTGAGAGCGGAGAGGCTCTGGCCCTGGATAAAATCAGCGTTGATATTAAAACGGGGGATATATATACATTTATTGGGCCCTCAGGGTGCGGTAAATCAACGTTTCTCTACGTTTTATCCGGGATACTGACAGATTATGCCGGCACGGTTCGCATTGACGGAAAGACTGTCAATCCCAGAAAACAGCGAATCGGCTTGATTCTACAGAACTATGGTTTGTTGCCCTGGAAGAATGTTTATCAGAATGCCATGCTGGGGCTGAAGATTAAAAATGATCAGGCGGTCCTGGATGATTACAGCGGGTTTATCCTGCAGCAACTTGGGATTAAAGATCTTCTCAAGAGATATCCCAAGGAATTGAGTGGAGGTCAGCAACAGCGGGTTGCGATAGCCCGGGCTTTTATTATGAAGCC
>JBLMZW010000228.1:0-5017 GCA_050259035.1 Chitinophagales bacterium
TCAGGATTATCCCGGGCAATTCCAAGTATTATAGATTCATCGTTAAATAAATGGTTGATTCTTGCCCACTTTTTCAATTCTTCCATTGTTTGAACATTGTTAATTCCATAAGGGCCAACCTTCCTTATATAAGCGATCCGATATGATGGCATGTTTTCAATAATAATATCCATAATTGTTTGTTCGCTCCTTTAAAGAGAAATTATCTTCTTCATTGCCAGGTTACTATGCTTTAAAATCGAAAGCAAAGCATTCTTTTAAAATTGTTAAAGTTAATAATAAAGGGTGTTGCGGGCATAAAAGAGGGGGCAGGGCTATATGCCCTGCCCCTCCTTAGAACATTAGTTAACTTCACGCATCTTCAAGTCATACCAGACGGGACTGGCCACAAAGATTGAGGAGTAGCACCCGCTGATAACACCAATCAGTAAAGCTATAATAAAGGTCTTGATAGCTGGGCCTCCGAATATCAACAGAGCAATCAGGCAGATTACCACGGTTAATACGGTGTTGATTGACCTGTTTAAAGTCTGCATGATGCTGCTGTCAACGATAGTCTCATATGATTCTTTACGCTTTAGGCTCATGTTCTCCCTGATGCGGTCAAATACCACAATAGTATCCATCACAGAGTAGCCCACTACCGTTAATACCGCAGCAACAAAAGAACTGTCCACTTCCAATCTTAGTATCGAGAATATGCCCAAGATAACCAGAACATCATGCAGCAAAGCAATGATGGCTCCTACCCCGAATTTAAATTCGAAACGAATAGTAATATAGATTAAGGTTAGAGCGCAGGCAATCAGTACCGAATAAACGGCCTTTGTAGTTAATTCCCTGCTGAAAGCGGGTCCTACCTTATCATTGCGAAGAACCTGAATCTGGCCGAACTCCTGCTGCAGTGCTTTCTTTAACGAACTGCTTTCCTCCTGGGATAGGTCACGAGTTTTAATAAGTATCTCGTTCGGGCCGCTTTTCTGTATTTGAGCCTCCTTATCAAGGTCAAATTGGGCCAGAACGTCTCTCACGTCTTTGGTCGGGACCATTCTATCGAATTTCACATCCATGACTGACCCGCCTTTGAAATCAATACCATATTTAAGCGCGTCCCGACCCGGCCAGCACAGTGATACCAGGCCAGGAATGATTATTAAAAGTGAAAGTATATAGATGAACTTTCTTAAGGCGACAAAACGCATCTTGATCCCCTCCTTATATTCCGTAATGCCGGGGTTTAGTGACAAGATCGGCCAGCAGTTTCAGAACCGATTGGGAGAAAGTGATAGCGGTAAACAGGCTGGCGATAATACCTATCGTTAGTGTAACGGCGAAGCCCTTGATAGGACCGATGCCAAAATACATCAACACCAGTGCGGTTATTAAAGTAGTAACGTGTGAATCGATAATGGTTAAGAATGCCCGGCTAAATCCGGCGTCAATGGCTGCTTTTAAAGTTTTGCCGCTTCTTATTTCTTCTTTTATTCTTTCGAAGATAATTATGTTGGAATCCACGGCCATGCCGATGGATAGTATAAACGCGGCTATGCCTGGCAGGGTGAGAGTTGCTCCCAGCAAGGCCATGGTACCTAAAACAAGCGTGCTGTACAGGATCAGGGAAATATTAGCTACTATCCCCGGCAGCCGGTAATAGCCGGCCATAAAGATTGCTACCGCCATAAGCCCGATAACACCGGCTTTTATGCCACCGGCCAGCGAGTCCGTGCCCAGGGTAGGGCCCACCGTCCGTTTTTCAACAATGTCTAAAGTTACGGGCAGGGCTCCGGATCTAAGCATTATGGCAGTTTCCTCAGCTTCCTTTATGGTTTTGATACTGCCTCCGTGCAGCAGGGCCTGACCATTGGGAATCGGTTCCTCAATTCTGGAAGGGGGACCTTGTATATCACCGTCAAGATAGATATACAGGTTTTTGCCCACATTTTCAGTGGTGAATTTGCTAAATTTAGCTGATCCTTCTTTATCAAACTCCAGTGCAATTCCGGGATCGCCGCTCTGGGGAATGAGTTCAGCCTGGGCATCCTTGAGGTTCGCCCCAGAAACAATCAAGCGTCCGTTCTGGTCACGGAATTCTAATTCGGCGGTTTTGCCGATTACGTCTGCGACATGATCGGGGTTTTTTAAGCCCGCCAAATCGACAATTACCCGACGATTACCCTGAGCCTGAATTATCGGATCGTCAACTCCCCATTTATCGACCCGGCTGCGTAATACACTGATAGTTTTTTGGATGGTATCGGGGGTTACCTTCTGACCGGACTTTTCTTTAGTCTCCATTACTACATGAAGTCCGCCATCGAGGTCCAATCCCAGATTTATATTATCTTTAATGGGGGTATAACTGAAACAAGCCAATAAAGCCACAGCCAAAATCACCAACAGCAGTTTTACCAGGCTGGGGACATTCAGTTTTTGCATTGGTTTTCCTCCCTTTTAGATAAACCAAATGCCGTACAATCACTTGCTGATCAGCTAAAAGAGACGAGCTCAAATCTGTCGTTCTGAGCACAGCGACGATGTGCAGCAACAATAAGATCACAGACCAGCACGATTATTGACATGTGGTTTTGTAATGGTTGTCAGGTTAGGCCAATGCGACTGAATTAGGGGCCCGGGGTTGAATTGAATGATAGATGTTTTGAAAGGTAGATTTCGGTACGACTGATTGGAACAGATAGGTCCATTCTTTGTCGACCGTAAACGGGCTAAATCCAGATAAAAAAAGCTTATTTGAGGCTTCCCTCATCGGCTTTATGTAATTGTTGCCGGAGACAACGGGGAGTATCGCAAAGTTATGTATCTCTGATGCAAGATAATCCCGGCTCGGGCCCTGCATGGTTGCACGATGGGCAGCGGAAGGGCTTCCAGCCTGATATTGATTCTGGTGATTATTACTGGAAATCCCGAAGATATCGGCAGAAACACCAGATAAAAGGATAGATATTATTGTTAGTAACGATAACAGTTGTCTCATTAAAGGCTTTCTCCACACACGGAATTATTTATCTTTGTAAATGTATATTAACATAGTATTTTAAAAGGAACTACAAGTGGTCCCTCCCGGGCCTTATTTGGCAGGGAAATCATATCACTGGGTCCTCAGGATCATTTGACCAAAGCCCGCATGATTATAGATCTAAAAATGTGTCACAATCCACAGCAGGTAAAGATTGACATCAAAGAGAATATTCATTCGATAACGATTGAACTAAATTCGAAGAAGATTCGAACAGCTTTTCAACGCCAGGGTTAGTTAAGGAAACAGGCCCGAACCCGGAGAGGGAAAAACAGACATATTTAATATGTATTAACGTACTTAAAAGGAGATGAGCCAGGATGAACAAAAAAATGATCTGGGGATTTAGCGCGTTAATAATTCTTGTCCTTGTTCTAGTTGGGCTGATTAAGTTAGATGCAGTTAGTCCGGTCGGCAGTTTGAATCTACACAAAGAAGTCAAGCTCACGATTCTGGCGACCGCTGATTTGCATGGGGACATCCCTGATCAACTTGTTCAGTACATTCAAGATAATAGAAAGAATGATAAGAACCTTATTCTGGTGGATGCCGGTGATTTCTTCGATCAGCAAAACAGCCCGGTTATGCAGCAGTGGTTTAAAACATATATGAGAAACCCGGAACCTATCCAGAGAAGAGTACCTCCCGTTGTACATAAAATGGGGGAAATGGGCTACGACGCCGTGGTTCTCGGAAATCATGAGTTCGTAGCCAACGACAGAGCTTCCCTGGACCAGCTGATATTAGACTTTACTGATTGCGGTATACCGGTTTTGTCAGCCAACCTGTACGAGAAGGAAATTAACCCCTATACCGAGGATTACTATATTAATTATGTTAATCCTTTTATTATTAAAGAAATTGAAACCGAACAGGGGACCTTAAAACTGGGTATTTTAGGCCTTACTATTAAGGAAGTAGGTGAATCCAGAGATGGGAAGTATGAACTAAAAGATATGCCGGGCTATGGAGGGAGTCTCATATTAAAAGAAATGGTTCCAGATGCGACTGAAATGGCTTGGCTAATGAAGGCTAATGGCGCGGACGTCGTCATTGCTGTTGTCCATTCTGGAGAAGAGCCGCTTAAACCCAGGTTTCCCGGAAATAAGATCAAGGAACTGGCATATCGGGCTAATGGAATTGATGCTATTGTGGCAGCACATACCCATGTCAATATCCCTGAACATGAATTCAAGAATAAGTCGGGAGAAACTGTGATTGTTACTCAGCCTGGCAAATGGGGAGAGTATTGTTCCAAAATTAATTTGATATTGATCAAAGAAAATGGTAAATGGAAGGTTAAAGATAAATCCGGCCTTACGCAAAAAATTTAATAATGTTCTCTTTATACATATAACAAAAATCAGCAATAAAGCGATGATTTCAGGGGTATGGACTTTAGTTCAGAACCCCTTTTTATTTTGTAGAGGTAATCTTGACAAGGGTGAAATAATATAACAAAATAATTACACAGTGTTACTTAATACACAATGTAAAAACATGTGACGTTCATTCAGTTAGGAGGAAGTATCATATGACCGAGAATAATGGAACGGAAGGCCGACAGGAGCGTAGGAAAAGGGAGCTCAGGGAGAAGATTATTAAAGTAGCCGTGGAATTGTTTGAAAAACAAGGCTTTTATAATACTACCATGGAGCAGATTGCTGAGGCTGCAGATGTGGCACGCAAAACGCTCTATAATTATTTCCCGGTCAAAGAAGCTATAGCTGATGTTTATCTTAGAGATATCTCCATGGGCTTGGCCCGGGAGAACCTGGAGTCTCTGCAAAAACTTCCTGATACCAAATCCCGGTTGTTGGCGGCCCTAAAACACACTTACGGCTGGGTCGAAAATAACCCGGAATTAACTGGCGTAGTATTAGGCTATCGGATGAAAGTTTCATGTGAAACGCCGGTCGACCAGCAGGTTAAAACCGGTACCCAGAGCGTTCTGGAGAATATCCTTACCCAGGGCCAACAGAC
>JBLMZW010000229.1:0-32562 GCA_050259035.1 Chitinophagales bacterium
GGGCCAATCGTAGTATCCGATCATCCCGTCCGACCATCATTCGGCATAATTTCTCCACCATTTCTGCTTCTTCTGCTTCACCAACTGATTCTCCATTTTCCAATCTCTTTAATAGATCTTCAGCTTCCATAAATACCAAATCCCAATAATCCAGTTTACGTGCCGAATCACCTGCCTTCTGCCTTTCAAAACGGGCCACCAGGCGCGCTGCTTCACCGCTGCTGGTGACCGGAACAAATTGATCATTAACTCCCAAATGCGGTAAAAACATGGTCGGTGAATAACGATTCCAAACTTTTAGCGGGTGAATATAATAACGTTCATCTTCCCGGTAAACATCCAGCAAAAGCTGGGTCGTCTCTCGTATACGGGCTATGGTCTTATAAGAATTTCGGTTGCGCAGCACCGCGAAATAGGCAATAGTATTTAATTCGAAAAGATAAGGGCAGGTTACTCGGAAGAAATTGCCGATCATTAAATCGGTTGCCCAGGCCGAGAGTAAGTCGGATAGGGAATCAAAAACATAATATACCCCTTCCCCTTCGGCAGAAGCAATACTATGAACCTCAGTTGAAAAAGCCTCAAACCCATTTTGGGGGTTCAAGTAATACACATTGATATCGGGCGACATTTCTAACACAGGAGGATGCTGACCAAACCTCATGTATACCATTCTTTTGTTGTCCAGAAGGGCCTGGCGAACAAACGATGACACGAAGTGACGATAGTCTTCAATACTATCTACCTGCCATACCACGTTATCCCCTGGGCGCAAATGATCAAGGACCCTGTCCAGGCCTGATATGCCCGTTGAAGCGCGTTCAAATGGGTTCACGCTATCACCTTCCTTCGATTTCGCTTGTTTTACCCGAGCCAAGCCAAAGAGCAAAACACTAAAATCGCGCGGCCCATCAGTTTAACCGACGAGCTTCATCACCATGTCCATAGCAAGTGTTTTCCAAAAGTTCAGAATCAAAAAGGCGCCATCCGTTATTTACACGGAGGACGCCTTTGTCCGCTTTAAATTCAGTTGTATAAGTCTTCATGTTTTATTCGCTTGTATAACCCAGCTTAACCGATATTCGGCTGGCCGTTTCTCGTACTATTGGTGCCAACTCGTTGGCGATATATGACGTGGTCATTCTCATATTAGGGCCGGAAACACTTATAGCGGCTACCACCTCTCCAAGATGGTTATTTATAGGAGCCGCAACACACCTGACCCCTTCGTCCCTTTCACCCAGGTCTAATGCATA
This sequence comes from Chitinophagales bacterium, assembly GCA_050259035.1. Taxonomy (GTDB): domain Bacteria; phylum Bacillota; class Syntrophomonadia; order Syntrophomonadales; family DTU052; genus JBLMZW01. The sequence continues at coordinate 1,257 of JBLMZW010000229.1, forward strand.
CCCATCATTACGTACCCGTTGCAACTCCTTCATCATTATTGACGGGTCAGTAATAGTATCCGAGGTAAATTTGGATAACTCGGTCTCGTCCAGGTATCTGGCCAACTCCTCATCATTCAGTCCTGAAAGAAGGGCCTTGCCTGAACCGGTACAATGTGCCGGTCCTCTTCTTCCTACCCGGGCAAACATGTCAACAATGACCATGTTATTGGACTCCAACTGATCTACATATATAACCTCATTACGGTATAAAACTGCCAGGTTAACCGTTTCATTACAACGGTTCAACAGTTCTCTCATAAAGGGAGCTGCAATTCGACGTACACCCATGGAATAGGTCGCCGCGTTTCCAATATGGAACATTTTCATGGAAAGCTTATAACGACTGTGTTCGTCTTGCTCCACAAAATCCCGGCTCACCAGAGTACCCAACAGCCGGTGGGTTGTGCTGGGCTTAAGGTTCACGCTTTCGGCTAGTTCACCTAAACTAACAGGTGTTCCCCGCTTAGCCAGGGCTTCTATAATTGTCAGAACCCTTTCCACCGACTGAACAGTCTTGTTTTCCTCATTTGCATTTCCATTTGCAGCCGATAACTGTTCATCTTTTTCTGGTATTTCCTGTATTCTCATCGCCTATTCTCACAATCTCACCGGCAACGCCTTATTTTTTTCATTATAAGTCGTAGATCAAACCAGTGTCAAAGAAACTGCTTGAAAAATGAAATCTGATTCGAACAGGCGGAAACATCTACTAGAATTTTCCTTATACGATTCCCTGTGCCATCATCGCTTCTGCCACTTTAAGGAAGCCGGCAATGTTGGCTCCAACGATTAGATTATCTTCATAGCCATATTCCTTGGCAGCCTCACTGGCATTCGTATAGATATTAACCATAATATCTTTCAGTCTTGCATCAACTTCTTCAAAGGTCCAGGAATATCTCATACTGTTCTGAGACATTTCCAAAGCCGAAGTGGCTACGCCGCCTGCATTGGCTGCTTTTCCAGGGGCGAACATAACTTTATTGTCAATGAAAACCTTGGCCGCTTCGGGAGTTGAAGGCATGTTGGCACCTTCGCCAACTGCGAAACAGCCATTGGCTACCAGAGCCTTGGCATCTTCTTCGTTCAGCTCGTTCTGAGTAGCACAGGGCAGAGCAATGTCGCACTTGATCTTCCAGATTCCAGTTCCTTCGAAATATTCTGCTTCTGGATGATCCTTAACGTATTCCTTGATTCTACCTCTTTCTACTTCTTTAATCCGTTTAACCGTATCCAACTTGATTCCGTCTTTATCGTAAATATATCCGTTGGAATCAGACAGGGCTACAACTTTGCCGCCCAGTTGTTGAACTTTCTCGGTAGCATAAATAGCCACGTTTCCAGAACCGGAAATAACTACGGTTGCGCCTTTGAATGATTTGCCTTTATCAGCAATCATAGCTTCCATCAAGTAAGTCAGACCATAACCGGTAGCTTCAGTTCTGGCCAGGCTACCGCCCCAGGTAAGGCCTTTACCGGTCAAAACACCCTCATATAACCCGGTTATCCGTTTGTATTGGCCATACAGGAAGCCAATCTCGCGTCCGCCTACCCCTATGTCTCCTGCTGGAACATCTATGTCCGCGCCAATGTGCCGGCACAGTTCAGTCATGAAGCTCTGGCAGAATCTCATAACTTCGCCGTCTGATTTGCCCTTGGGGTCAAAGTCACTGCCGCCTTTGCCTCCGCCGATGGGAAGTCCAGTTAAAGAATTCTTAAAGATTTGTTCAAATCCAAGGAACTTAATAATACCTTGATAAACGGTGGGATGTAAGCGTAATCCTCCCTTATACGGTCCGATGGCGCTGTTGAATTGAATACGCATTCCACGATTAACTTGAACCTTACCCTGATCGTCAACCCAGGGAACACGGAAGAAAATTTGTCTTTCCGGCTCAACGATTCTTTCCAGGATTCCTGCTTGCTGGTATTCCGGGTGCTTTTCGAAAACCGGTTCCAATGACTCCAATACCTCAGTCACTGCTTGAATAAACTCGGGTTCATGGGCGTTTCTTTCTTTTACTTTCGCTAAAACATCTTGTACGTACCCCATTGTACATCTTCCTTTCAATATATTAATTATTTTAATAACCAGTTAAAGATAAAAACGGACTATGATTCGGGAATTAATTCAATATCAAATTCAAATACACCGTTGTATTAACTATCCAGTCTCGGGTTGTAGCCTAATTCAACTGAAATGTTGAATCCAGTCTCTTTGGTAAGATCAATAAGCCGATCCAGGGAAGTCATCATCCTATTAGCCGGTCCCGAAATGCTGATCGTACCAATAACCTGATTCTCATAATTCCAAATCGGAACTGCGACACATACAACCCCCAGTTCGGTTTCTTCAAGGTCCAGGGCATAACCGTTTTCCTGAACCTTTTTTACCACCGCCAACAGCTCTTTAGAATCGGTGATAGTCCGATTTGTATATTCTTCCAGGGTTAAGGACTTCAGAATATTCTCCAATTCACGAGTGCTCATGTAGGCCAACAGTACCTTGCCTGACCCGGTGCAATGAATGGGTACCTTGCTGCCAATCTTGGCAATTGTTCGAATAGTCTTGGGGGATTCAATCTGGTCGATGTAAACCATCTCTGGTCCTTGAATGGAACGTCCGAACACCACAAGGTTAACGGTCTCTTCACAGAGTTCCCCTAGCCGACTCAGATGAGGACGGGCAATACTTCTTAAATCAAGACTGTAAAGAGAGGCATTTCCGATTTGAAAGATCTTTAATCCTAAACGGTACTTCCCAGTCATCGAATCCTGGGCGGCAAACCCTTGACGGATCAAAGTAGCCAGCAAACGGTGGACTGTACTGGGCTTTAATTCGCAAATTTTCCCGATATCACTGAGGGTCATGGGTTCCCTTTTAGTTGCTAACGCCTCAAGGATAGAGAGAGAACGCTCTACTGATTGGACTGTACTCTTTCTCTTGTTATTTTGGAGACCCGGTTCCCCCATATCTTCACCCCCCTCATTCCGTATGGCGGAATCATATTCTACATGTTCCATAATTAAAGTAACATCCAATCAATAATCCAGTCAATGGATTGTTATTCCACGCTGCGGAATTATATGATCGCCTAAAAACTGAAAATGAGATTTTGGCTTTGAATATTCATTTATTGGAAGATTATTAGGAAGGAATAAAAACGAATTTGAAGATCTGTCGGTTGAAATGCGAAAAAAAATCCTAGTTAGTAAACCAATGCTTGACTATACCCGTACCCAGATTAGGGCTGTGTAATTTTTTTCTGTATTCACATCCTACTTATCTCTATTTACCACCGCTACTGTACACCGTGATATGCAAATTAATCTTTCCTCTTCGTCATAAATTCGAATATCCCAGACCATAGTACGCTTTCCTATATGAATTGGGATGCCTACAGCATGGACTAAACCGTCGCTCTTGCTGCGGATATGATTGGCGTTAATCTCTAAGCCCACAACACTCTGGTGTTCTGGATCTATAAAAAGGTAACTTCCGGCCGAGGCCACCGTCTCGGCTATAACCACTGATACTCCACCATGCATCAGGCCTAGCGGCTGATGGGTTCGGGGGGTCACCGGCATAGTCGCTACCACTCTCTCCCTGGTGAGCTCAATAACCTCTATCCCTAATGTTTCTAAAACCGTATTTTTTATAGAGTAGCCTAAATCTGTCATTCCGTATCTCCCCCTCATTCCTTAACATGCCACCAAACTAATATACCCCCAGGACATTGTCAAGCAGGTTCGGCCACTTCAATGAAAAGAAGGGGCTATTAACCCCTTCTCTGATTTTGAATTATTATACTAAACCTATATCTTTCCTGCCGGCTCCAGGTGGGTGACGGTTTGACATTCTTTCTTTATGGTTTCATCGTCGAAAAGCAGTTCTTTATAGTTGCCGTTCAGCCAGAGCTGCATCTGGTCGTGATAGTGAGAGCTGCCGGGATGACCGGATACCCCTCCCGCCATAATATCCCTGCCTTCCATGGTTGCCAGGTCGACACCGTAGCGCCAGGGAGCGGCAATCGTAATCTCGAAGTTGGTGGAATAATCGTACCACCCCGCCCCGGAAGTAATACAGCTTCCCCCATAGGAATAAGGACCCTTGTTAAAGAAAGGACGTAAAAAAGCGTTCTGCCCCATCGGATGGTCGAAGGTTATCGTGTGGATACTTCCCCATTTCCAATCCTCAATATCCTTTCCCGATTCCTTATTAAGGCGAGACACAGTATTTTTTAAAGCTGTTCTAATAATATCATTACGGTTTTCCACTACCGGAGTACGGGTGTTGTCAAACCAGCTCGACTTCCCTTCAAGAAGTTCCTGATCAAAGTTGTTGGTTACTATATAATCATTCTGCATGAAATCCTTCATGAGTTTGGGGCCCATTTCATCCTGCACAGTAGCTTTTATTATTTCTACATAAAGGGTATGGTAGATAGCTGGCTCCGCTTTAGTAGGATCATCTACCGGTTTTTTAGCTGCCCACTTTAACATCATTCGGCTGGCTTCTTTTTCCTCGGTATTCATTCCCCGGGTATCGCTTAAGGCCTCTCGTAAAATCGGGTACAACAGCTTGGCCTGTAGGTTATCCCAGTTGGTTTGCGGCTTCATAACCTGTTGCAGGGTTAAACCTGTTCTTCCCTGTAAACTTTGCTTTATTGATTGGGCGCGATAAGGAGCACACCACTCATTGCTTATGTAATAGGGGTAAGTATCGTCAATTACCTTGTTGTTGGCGGTTACTATCAGTCCTTCGGCTGGATTGACCATCTGCGGCAGCTCATTCCAGGGGATATAGCCCTTCCATTCGAAGGTTCCAGTCCATCCAGGAACCGGCATTAAGCCATTGCCCCGGGCTCTAATAGGTATTAATCCATTAGCTCGATAGGCTATGTTGCCGTCCACATCAGCGAATATGAAATTCTGAGCTGGAGCTTTGAAACTTTCCAACGCCTTTTTAAAATCGTTCCAATTACGGGCGGTATCCATGCCCAGGACGGCATCCAGTTCGCAGGAAGGTTCGAGAGCGGTCCATTTTAAAGCCAAATCTCTCCCCTTTGCCAGTTCGACTCCATCCTTAATTATTGGTCCATGGCGAGTATAGGTAACGGAGTAATCAATTGTCTTTTTGCCTTTAACCTTTATTTCATATTTAACTATTCGCCCCTCTTCCCATTTTCCCTGATAAAGAAACTGATTGGGGTTTTGAGGGTTTCTTTTCTCCAGGTATAGGTCCTGTACATCAGGGTTTACGTTGGTTTCAGCCCAGGCTATCTTATCATTGTGCCCGGCGATTACACCGCCAACGCCGGGGAAAATAACCCCGGTAACATTCATCTGACCCGGTATGACCAAATGATTCTGGTACCAGACGGAGGGGGCCATTATGTCAAGATGCATATCACTACAGACAATTGGTTTGCCAGAACGAGTCATTTTACCACTGACAACCCAGTTGTTACTGCCAAGACCGGGCGAGGGGTTAAGAAGCTGGCTTAGTATATTTTTCTCCGGGCTGACCTTTAACTGGGCTGAACTGGTCTGAATCGCCTTTTCTCTCCAGGCCTCCTTCATTATAGTAATTGCATTGTCCGGATAGCCCGGGAATCTTTCCTTCAATTTATCACTGCTTACTCGACCGGCCAGGTTCAAGTAGAGCAGTTCACTATTCATATTTCCTCCCAGACCATAGGACATGTATTTCCCAATGCAGAGCGAATCCACTGGTTTCCATGGTTCAGGTTGGTACCCCAGGAGCTTAAACTCCGGGGGCAATTTGGTTCCACACTCTTGCATATACCTGTTGATGCCCGCGACATAACTGTCTACGTAAGACCGGGTCTGTTCTGAATAGGCTGGATAACTCTGTCTAGCCGCCTCATATAAACCAATACTGAGGAAATACTTGTCGGTCTTAACCTGGCTCTCTCCAAAAATCTCAGACAAGCGGCCCTGCGCCATCCTCCGCATTAGATCCATCTCCCAAAGCCGATCCTGGGCTTGGACGTAACCCTGGGCATAGACAAGATCATTCATATTACTGGCATAAATATGAGGCACTCCGTAATCATCCCGGTAAATATCCACGCCTTCCCTTAACCCAGGGATCGTAATATTTCCCGAATAAGCCGGCAAACTTTGTCCGATCAGATTCCACCAGCCACTTCCCAAAAGACAGACCACGAGAATTAAACCGATTACAACCACGACTGGCCGTTTCTTCACTATTTACCCCCCCTATTTAGGTTTAAACTCTCTATTGGTAATTGCGCGAACCGTCTCCATATACTTGTATATATTGGATAATAAATCCAATTATCCTGCCTATAATCAATTATTAGTTTTGTCAAGATTCAAGCGCAGTTCTTCTAAAATAAGTGTTATTCCTGGTCTTGATACTATATACTAATTCAAAAAAGGTTCTTCGAGTACAACTTACTTTCATTGACTTGGCTGACCTAGTTAAGAGGGGGATAATCATGCAGCAGGTACTTGAATTATCGGCCTTATTTGTTTTTTCTTATCTTTTAGGAAGCATACCAACCGCATATCTGGTGGGCAAATTACAGGGAATAGATATTAGAGAACGTGGAAGTGGAAATGTGGGGACAATGAATGCCGGGGCGGTCATGGGCTGGAGATTTGCCTTCCCGGTTTTTCTAGTGGACTGTTTGAAGGGTTTTATTGCCTCGGTCGCTGGAAGATGGATGGGCTTTGATCTTTATACAACTGGATTTTTCGCTGTAGTAGGCCATGTCTATCCGGTCTGGCTTCGCGGCCGGGGAGGCAAAGGACTGGCAACCGCCCTCGGATGTATTCTGGCTGCGGGACAGTGGCTGCCGGTTGCCATATTCGGTGCGGGTTGGTGGCTGACTTTTCCCTTTTTCCGCCAGGTTGACCGGGCTACTTTAATCGGAACACTTGCTTTATTGGTCTATGCCATTATTACTGGTCCCAACTACGGCCTGGCATTAATAGCCGTATTGCTTTCCTTCAAACACGCCTGGGTTATTATCAGGGACAATAATCTAGAAGAAAAACAATAGATGGTTACGGCGTGATAACCAGCCTGGTTCCTACCGGAATATAATCAAATATTTCATTAACATCATGATCGGTTAATCCAATGCAGCCGTAAGTCCAGTAGTCTCCCATTGTCTCCCCATTGTTCCCGGTGCCCCCATGGATGCCAATTCCTCCGCCCAGGGCTGTATCCTGTGGAGGTGTAAGCAGATTGTTAATGGCATACACTATTTCGTCATGAATTTGCTGGCTGATAAGCCCGCCTCTCAGACCCCGATCCGCATCCTCAACGTTAGGATAACTGACCCTCATCCACCTGCTGCCCAGATAGTAGTCGGCTGGAGAAAACACCTCTTTTTCAGAAATATAGAACACCCCTTCCGGAGTCTTATGATCTCCGCTGATAACCTTGTCGTCAAGACCACTATCCCCCGTTGCGCAGTGGTACGTTTTAAGGGATATGCTTCCCGAGTACAGAGTCAAGGTATGGGCTGATTTACAGACTCTTATCTCCAAATCGGGAATATTGGCCTCAACTCCCTTCTCCTCAAGAACTTCGGCCAGGGTTTTATCAATCGTAACCGGGGTATCACCCCCAGAAGATTGGTTCGGTTCGGAAGCTTTGTTATTAATGCCGGAAACGGTATTTTTATTGATTGCCAAATCCCTGACCTCTTTTTTCAATGAGTTATACGTCATACTATTCTTAGAAACAGTACTTGAGGTCTGGTAATTGGAAGTATTTGCGTCTTTTTTACCCATTTCGGTCTTCTGCAAGTTGTTTCCGAAAACGTTTAGTCCTAAGATTGAGAATGAAAGTAATCCGAATATACCTGCTATAACGAATAAACCTTTTAAGGTATTGATACGATTATGCTTGTCCCCTGCCATAACATTTACTCCTCCCTAACCGGCACAGCTAATCGAAACCAACATTTTTACCTAAGTGCCGGTTCATTTGGTCCCCAGATATTCTGTCATCCTCAGGGCTTTTTTTCTATAGGAGGTTATTGGAAGGTGGGTTTGAAACTACCTGACCATGACGATGCCGACTATTATATAGAGTGCACCTAAAATCCTCCATCCGGACATGGGTTCGTCCAGAAACAACGCGGCACACATCATGGTAATAAGAGGGGAGCTTGACATAATAAGTGTTACCACTGATACATCTCCGCCTTTTATTGCTTTATAGTAGGCAAGATCTCCAATCAGGGTAGCCAAAATTGCTTCAACTAAAATTAACCCCATGGAACGTATTGATACTGTATGTATCTGGGCGGCTGTACCGCTTAGTCCGGTCCAGGTGCTGATCAATCCAGCCGCGGCGACTGTTCGGAGAAGCAAACCGACCATAGGATCCATATTGACTAACCCAAATTTGGCGAATATCGGTGCCAATCCCCAGCAGACCATGGCAAATAAGGCCCACCAGTATTCCATTTTCACATCCTCCTCAGGCAAGTCGGTGACACGGTTAATAAAAAACTTATCTCTTAACACGGGTAAGCAGCTTTTAGTACGTACATAATAAAGCTAATTAGTTTTTGATAGGTGGGGTATTACGTGATCAAGAAGTATATGTATTTTTTATTTGGTTTGGTATTTATTGCTATAATACTGTTCGGAACTATAAATCATGCCGAAAAACTTAACCGGCCTAATCTACAGGTTGAAACAACAAAACAACGGGAAAAACATTCGCTTGCTGTGGATCAACCTGTGGTTTCCGGCGCGGTATCGGCCCTGCCCTGGGAGCAAAATAAGAAGTTTTTAACGATGCAAAAATCCAATCAAGTGCCAATACTAATGGCTGCATTTTGCACCGTGCTCCGCGATCCTCTGCCCGGGGAAGAAAACAATGTCCACCATGCCGCATCTTTGCTGGCCGGTACGGTGGTAAAACCGGGGGAGGTATTTTCACAAAATACAACTATCGGTCCATACAGTCAGGCCCGAGGATTTCAGAAAGGCCCGGTTTATCTCGGAACCAGGGTCAGCACTACCATAGGCGGGGGAGTATGTAAAATTGCCTCCACGCTTTATAATGTTGCTATATTAAGTAATTTTCCTATCCAGGAAAGACATTTTCACAGTATGCCAGTTCCTTATGTACCTTTAGGACAGGATGCAACCGTTTGTTACGGAGCAAAAGACTTTAAATTCATGAACAACACTGATCACCCTATTATGATATGGGCCCAGGGAGTAGAAAACCGTCTCTATATGGGATTCTATGGTCAATCCAGACCTCCCCGGGTTGTCTGGCGTCACGAAATCGTAAAATCGGTTAAGTCCTATACCACCTATCAAACTAATTGGGCTCTACCCATAGGTCAGGAAAGGAAAGTGCTGGAGGGAATGGATGGGGCTATTGTTAACTCATGGGTAGATATCCACTTTCCTAACGGATCCGTTCAATCCAAATTCCTCGGCAAAAGCTCTTATTCTCCTATGCCAAGTGTGGTGGAAAAGGGCGGCAAGAATTGGTGAGGTGTCTTTAATATATTCTTATCTGCAATACCCTCGAAGTAACACCCTTTAGTAGGTATTCATAATATATTCCGTACACGCAATTCATTAAATGCGTTGAAGGAAGTATTATGATGAACCAGTATGATACCCCTCTTTTTGATGCAGTTAAAAAATACATTGCGGATCAAGTGGTTCCTTTCCATGTTCCAGGGCATAAGCAGGGTCAAGGGATCCCGGAACTCAGAGATTATCTGGGAGAACGGGTTTTCAACATGGACGTCAACGGAATGGAAGACCTGGACTATATAAACAATCCCACCGGAGTCATTCTCCAGGCACAAGAACTTTTGGCATCCGCCTACGGTGCCAAAAATGCTTATTTCCTGGTAAATGGGACCACATCCGGGGTTCAAGCCATGATCATGAGTTCCTGTGAACCAGGCAGCGAAATTATTATTCCGCGAAATGCACATCGGTCAACCTTCGGAGGAATTATTCTCAGCGGCGCTCATCCAATCTATGTTCAACCGGAAATAAACAAAGAACTGGGGTTCGCCATGGGAGTAACAGCAGAAACTATCAGGAAGGCAGTGCGCCAGCACCCTCATGCCAAAGCGGTTTTTCTTATTAATCCGACTTATTATGGATTTGCCTCGGATTTAGCATCTATCACCGCTATAGCTCATAGCCATAACATGGCCGTATTGGTAGATGAAGCCCACGGCGCCCACCTGCCTTTTCATGATGATTTGCCTTTAAGCGCAATGCACGCCGGGGCGGATATCAGCGCTGCCAGTATACATAAAACTGCAGGTTCAATGACCCAGAGTTCGGTTTTACTGTTAAAGAGTAAATTGATTTCGCACGAAAAGGTCAAGGAAGTCCTGAACCTGAATTATACTTCCAGCGCCTCATATGTTCTTCTTTGCTCCCTGGACGTTGCCAGGAAACAGTTGGCTACCCGCGGTACGGAAATTCTTAGCCAGACCCTCGAAACCGCTAGATGGGCCCGTAAACAGATAAACCAGATTCCCGGGCTGCACGCGTCCGGCAAGGAACTGGTAGGCATCCCCGGTTGTTTCGAATTTGATGAAACCAAGCTGGGAATAAATGTCCGGGGACTGGGCTGTACCGGCTACCAGGTCGAAGCTATGCTTCGCAGGGATTATAATATCCAGATTGAACTGTCAGATCTTTATAATATTCTGGCCATTCTAAGTGTAGGGGACAGCATGAGCAGTGTGGAAATACTCTGTCAAGCCCTGAAGGATATGGTATCGAAGACTGAATTCAAATACTTTAAAAACTCAACCACTATTCCATATTGTCCTGAAATGGTTGTTACCCCTCGAGATGCTTTTTACAGCCCTAAGGTGATTATTCCACTTGAGGAATCGGTGGGACAGATCTCAGGGGAGATGGTAATGGCATATCCTCCGGGTATCCCGGTTATTTGCATGGGGGAAAGAGTTACCCGGGAAATCATCGATTACATAAAGATCTTAAAAGAAGAAAAATGCGAACTCCAGGGCACCGCAGATTCAGATGTTAATTATATTCGGGTCTTGGGAACTAGAAAACCTGCACCCAAGCGCTAGCCTCCCCCAATCCATTTCTTAATAAACCTGTCATTCAACTATTTACTCCTCGATTCAATTGAATGAATAGAATTGCTTCCTTATACAATAGTAATAGTGGGGTTGATTTAATCACCGTATAAATCATTAGATAGATAGGGGTAAATATGAACTGGCTTTTTCCGGCTTTACTTTCCCCGGCTGTATATTCGATAGTCAACTTCGTTGATAAATATATAGTATGCGGGCGGGGTATCAATTATCGGGGAGTTCCAATTTACAGCGCTATAGTGGCCACTGTATTTGGATTATTCATCTGGATTTATAACGGATACCCGTTGCTGAATTTCCTGGATACGATCCTGGTACTTTTGAGTGGGAGCTTATCACTATGGGCTTCCGCCTTGTATTTCAAAGCAATATCACGCGATACGACCAGCAAAATAATAATTATGCTGCAAATCGTACCGGTGATGGTCCTGGGGCTATCCGTGGTTTTTCTAAACGAGTCTATCACTCCCAGGCAATTAATTGGCTTTATCGTTATAATGCTTTCCGCTGTTGGTCTGAACTTATCTCTAAGTTCAGAAGATCACGGTTCATTCTGGGGATCCACTTTGGGGCTTATCCTGATATCGGACTTTATGTGGGCCATATCAAGCGTAGTCTTCAAGTTCGTAGTGGGACACCATACGTTTGCCGAACTTATCGCGTATCAGAACTGGGGCTATACAATCGGCGGTCTGGTCCTCTATTACTTTGTTCCAGGTACCCGTATTGCTTTTCAGGAGGGGCTCGCCAGTTCACGCGGGTTGATTATGATTCTCATTCTTCTTAACGAAGGGCTTTATGTAGTGGGCAAGCTGCTCGGGTCCTGGGCATTGTCATTAGGGCCGGCCTCTCTGGTCAGCGTTGTCGGAAGTACCCAGGTGTTCTTTGGCATTCTCTACGGCTGGCTGCTTACCCTGATTCGGCCCTCGGTATTCAAAGAGGATATAAGCAGCAGTGGCATAAGAAGAGAATTAATCTGGGCAATTGCCATGCTGTTTGGGGTCTGGCTGGTTTAATTTTAAAAAAGAGGTGAGGACTCTTTTTGAATCCCCACCTCTCAGTTACTTAAAGTTATTGGTTATTCAAAATGTATTGCTGTAACTTGATACGGGCTTCCTGTTCAGTCAGGCCCACTTTCGAAACTAAAACATCTTGAGGCTGGTTATTAGCACACACCTGGCATGAGGCTATTTCGCCCAACGCCGATGTCATGCTGGAACTGCTGCTGTTATTAATTGTAAGGTTTATTTTTTGACTACTGTAATTGTTTATCTCGTTTAACTCTTTGATTAATCCACTAGTACCCAAAGGACTATTGACATCAAAATCCGCCCGGGCTATCAACGTATAACTGCCGCTGGTCCAACCTAAATTTTGACTTAACCAGGCAGCCGGCGGAAGCGCCAATGTTGCTTTTCCTACTTTTTGGGCTTGGGGCTTTAATGCAGAAACACTGACGGGTTTCAGCCAGTAAAGATAATACTGCTGAGTCGGATCATCTGACATTAAAACAAAGCCAGTATAACTCTTGGGGCTGGGGGCGTCTCCCAGGTTACACGTGGTCTCGGTTACCTTGAATTTCTGGCCCGCGGATATCTGGGCAGGAGCCGATAAGGCACTTACGGCCAGGTCCGGATAAGCCACCTCCACCTGATTAAAACTGGCGTTTCCATTGTTATTGGCATCAACTATCTTATTAGGGTCAACAATGGCAATTATCCAGGCCTCAGTAACTAAACCGCTTTCTTCATCTAATAACGGAGTCGCTGGCATTTTTAAATTAACGCTAATTTTCTTAGGTTTGGCGGTTGTTTTAAGTTTACTTACAGTTTTAGTCGCAAGCAAATAGGACTCCGCTTCTGTCTGCAAGTAGAACTGAACCGTGGTATTGGCGGTTGAAGCCGAGGTTCCTTTATTCTCTATTTCTACTGTAGTTTTGACTTTTGATCCGGAATATATATAGGGAGTGGAAAGGGTACAGCTTTTAATCGTCAGATCAGGGCCCGAGGCTGGAGTAACCTGATAATTACTTGCCTGGTTAAGGGCTTTTTGGGCATTAAGGCGTCCGCCGGTTGCCACCCTGCCACTAAGGGCAGAAACACTATCAACACCATTTAATATACATTCCTTGATCTGCAAATTATTAAGATCCGGGCGTAAGGATTTAACCAGACCAGCCACACCTGAAACGTGCGGGGTAGCCATAGATGTACCCTGATAGAATTCGTATTGATTGGAATTGTGAGCGGTGGGCGCGGTCATCACCCTAAGGTTATCAATATAAACTCCGTCCCCGGTAGTAGCTGAATCTGATTGCATACGGAAACGCAAGTAAACCGTGGATTGCCCGGCAAACGCATCAAGGTCTTCGTAAAAGCTATACCAGTCAGTACCGCCTGTGCCCCACCAACCATCAACTTGGGTCCAATTTGTACCGTTAGTGGAGGCTTCGATCAAAATAGCATCATTCTCATCAGGAATATCGATTCGCATCATATACGTCATATAGGCTGAAGAAACCTGACTTAAATCGATTGGGTTCTTAAGCGTTATACTGGTATTGGTATTGTTAGCGTAATTCCCTCCAGGGCTATCAGTTATCGACGAGGGATTACTCCAATAATCATCAGAGGCTAGTGCCCAGGGGGGGGCAGCGTTCCAGTTATCCAGGTTGGAGAATTTTTCATACATTGCAGTTGTGTAGCGGACGCTGCTCAGGATATTGGTACCCGGAGCCGCCAGGTCCACCGTAGTCGCTCCATAACTGGAGAAACTGGCCAGATTGTCGTTTTGATCGGTAGCAGCAACGGCAATTATATTATCACAGTCATAAGAGCCCGGATATGACTTAACGGAATCATTATTAGCCGCATCATTCCCTGCCGAACATACTACCAAAGCAGACGAATAGTCTATAGCATCACGGAGGGCTTGGGAATAACCACCGCCGCCCCAGGAACAGCTAATTATATCGGCACCGTTCCGGGTGGCATAAAGGATTGACTTAATTCCGTCCAGGGTTGAACCTGAGCCACTTCCAGACAGAAATCTTACTGGCATAATACTAGCATTCCACATTACACCGGCTATATTATTGCTGTCATTCGCCGCTGCGGCAATCGTCCCCGAACAATGTGTGCCATGATTATTTTCATCCATGGGGTCATTATCGTCATTGACAAAGTCCCAGCCACGGACATCATCGATATAGCCATTATTATCGTTATCTAACCCATCACCGGCTATTTCATCAACGTTGTTCCAGATATTTGCAGCCAGTTCGGGATGTGTATAATCGACGCCGGTATCTACTACTGCGACAACAACATTTTTAGTACCGGTAGTGCTATCCCAGGCTTCAGGAGCGTCAATATCTACATCATTGGTTCCAGCAGTGCCATTTACCGTTTGCCCGATATTATTTAAACCCCACAGTTCTCCAAACCGTGAATCGGTAGGCGTGGCATCGCAGGTGTATATGTAATTAGGCTCAGCATAAAGAACATTGGGATTCTGGCGGTATTCCTGCAGGGCTTCTTCTACAGTAGTTCCTTCCGGTAATGATACAGCCTGTAGACCCTTTACTTCTTTAAATTCGGCTATTTTTGCTGCTCCGATGGAATCGTTAACTTCGTCGATAGTATTGGCAGCTTTAGCATCCTTAAACCTTACGATAAGTTGGCCCGGGACATAATTGGCAGATCCCGGCAGTTGGTTTATATTTTGCGAGACAACGGCTGTTTCCTCACTTGATAAATCACTCCCGGCAATCCCCGGCAATACCGGTTGAAAAACCATGCATAAAGCGACAATGAATATCAGCCAGCCTTTTCTCCGAACATTATGCATTCTCTAATCTCCTTTCGGTATTCTTTCAAAATGAAGTTCAGAGCCTGAATGAATTAAACCTACTTGCCGTCCCCCTTCCCTTGGAACCTATCGCAAGGTTCAGATGAAACAATAAAAAACTTTCCTCTATTGATACATCATTGGTAGATACCTTATTAAAGCATATCTAAATTAGGGCAATCATTCAAACCAAAACCTTCCTATTATTGGTTATCATCTCAACCGAGAAAAGCCCCAGGTTTCCCACTTCCAAATAGTCTCTTCCATTACTATTGGAACCACAACTTTACCGGGTATAAGAAAAGCCCTTTCTCTTACCTTAAGCTCATTCTCACTGTCGTTATTTATATCTATGATCAACAGCTGGTCAATAGGCCGGTCAAGGGCTGAAGACAACCAGACCTGCCTCAAATGATCGCCTGACAAATCATAAAGAAACAGGTGGTTGCTATAAACCTGGTCCTTCTTAATCCAGAAGGGCCGATGGTGGCCGAAGCTCCCTCGCTTCCAGACAACCATAGCCAGATCACGACGACCATCATTGGTTGCATCACCAAGGGTGAAAGCCGTCACTTTCCACGCGGGAGGTGATTCCCAGAGCAGCTTTCCATTTTCCTTTACCGATAGCCTTTCGCCGCTCAAGATATAGACTTCATTATTACCATTTTGATTCAAGTCACCGGATCTCTGAATTCGATCATCTGGTAGGAACACTAGCCCTGCAAAAAATAACACTCCAATAATAAATGCAATAATAATCTTTTTGGATACCGGGACTAACTTCATGCTCCTATTCCCCGGGATAAATAATCCTGGATTCACCGTTATCAGTAAATACCCTGGTCCATTCTGGAGCGGCCGGGGCCTTACCGTTTTGCAGCATTTCCTGCCACTTTCTATCAGTCAACCGGTCATTAGCCGCCCAGGGGAACTCATAGTAACTGAAAACGGCACCGCGCGCTATACGAAGCTTGCCGTCCACTGGTACTACTACGTAAATATTGTTTATATAGCCGGTACCTTCTTCTAAAACTGTATCCGGTGGTGCGGTAGCCACATCCGCCACCAGAGCGGCAGGGTTCTCCCACAACTGTGACCTGCTGGTGACATTGTCATCCCGAAGAGCCTCATACCAGAAATGCTCCAGTTGCCCGCCGAAGGTTCGAATCAGTTCGTATTCATCTTTGGATAAATCCTTGTTGTTTAATTCCTTTTCGGAAATAGTTTTCAGTGAAACTGCCAGTTTCTCCAACCGGCCCAGGCTTTCCTGGTCAGTCTTTTCTAGCATGCCCCGGGCCTTCAAACCTTCGGCAGTCATGGCTGAAAGAGAAGCTAATCGTGCATAGAGTTCCGGGTTAGGTTCAACATACCCACGGTCGTCATACTCCTCTTCCCCGCCCCCCATCTCGGCGTAAACCTGTTTGGCATATAAAACGGTATCATGTTTAAGTTCGGTCCAATTACCCAGGTAAGTTGCTAGTTCCTTTCTGGTCCAGGCCTCATTGAGCATAAATGATGGGTATCCGGCTGGTTTAGCATTAAGCAAGGGTAAAAGGGTGTAAAGCCAGTTAGAATACAGGTTCTGGGACCAGAAACCGCGTTTAAGGCCGCTTATTTTGGACTGCATCTTCTTCATATTTTGTGGGTAGTTAGAATAATTGGTTTCTCCCATGGAGTCCAGTATCTTATAGGCCTCATCCGACCCCATAGCCGCCGGGATATCCAGTCCTTTCGGCAATACGCGTCTTTCGCCCTGGCTATTCTCATCTACTTCGCGGTAAACCAGGCGCTGAAAGACATCAGCATCCAGGGTATACCTCTGGCCCATGAAACGGAATCCCTTAATCTCTTTCTCTCTATCGGGTTGAATATTCTTATCAAATACCGGTACCGAATTTATTGCCGGGGGTTCTAATCGGCTGGCCTCACGAATAAAAGTCTTCCATTTAGCCTTATCTGCCGCGGCCTTTTGAAGGTCAGGGGTATTGCCATAAATTTTCTTGACCAGCGTGACATATTGATAATACCCCAGGTCATCACTCTTCCCTACGAAGAAGTTGGTTGGCTGATAAATCTTTTCCCAGGTGGTATAATTGTCACCCTGGTTTAAAGCCATAGTAATAAGAGCCGCTGACCTGGTTTCATCTTCGTCTTTTAGACGGAAAGTTAGGCGTCCATACCACATCATGGTTTTAAAGTATTTTTTCAATTCCTCGGTTTTAGTATAGTGGCCCCGAGGTATGTACTGGGTGTAGTCCTCTTTTAAACCTTCTTGTATATCAGCTTTAGCCTGACCCAGATTCATCACCGGCGAAAGGGCTGCGCCGTCCTTATGATCTTCGATCAATTTCAATTCCCGGTCAACAACTGTTTGGACTTGTGGTGGAACGGTAGCCTTCGGGTTCATAAGGCGGCATGCCACCCCGAAGAACGCCATATTTCTCAAAGCCGCGTTTTCCCATTCTGTTCCCTTTAACTCCTGATACTGTTTAACAGACTCAGCTAGCATATCAGTACCCAGCTGTTTTAGCTCTGGAGCCAGGTATTTAGTTTCCACACTTTTTAACAGATGGTTAAAGAAGAGATGATAATTATGCAGCATGGCATCGGTGGTAACAAAATTGGGAACGCTGTCATAACGGTTATTCTCATAAACAATAAAGAATTCCGGGTTCATTCCGGAGGTCACTACAAAACCATTTTGGGTTAACAGACTCTGAGCCCCGGGTGAAAACTCAAAACGTTCCCGGTTAGTAACATTGCTCAGGTCATTTGCCACCTTATAAGGTTTGATTGAAGGGTTAACATTAACAGCTAACTCCCGGTAGGAAGCGAAATTTGCGGCTTGCGCCGTTGGAGTGGACTCTTTCTTATTCTCCTGTTTTTTTGGTCCTTCTGCCTGCCCACACCCGCTCACTACAAAAGCGACTAGTAGAATGACTGTAATAATCGATCCTTTTTTCTTCCAATACAACATACCCGCCTATCCCCTCCCCTATCTAATCCCGGTCAACCTTTTTCTTCATTATATATACTATATACGCCAGAAAAGATTATTTCCTTCTCTCAAATAGAAATTATGGGGTTAAAAAATAATACCCCCGAACAGCGGGGGTACTTAAGCTTATTAGTTTATCCATGATCATACAGGAAACCGGCACTTGCGGTTGTATATTTAATTAACTACCTGAATGGGAATAGAAACCTGTACATTATTACTGGCATTTGCCTCCATGGCATCACTGGCAGAGCTAATTTTAGAAATTACATAGTATGTTGTACCACTATTCAGTTTACCTACTACCTTACAGCTGATTTTGACCGTTTTTATTTTCCCTGCACCTAATTTTCCAGCCTTTTTGGCACTAATAAGAATATCATTTTCGTCCAGGGTTTGATCGGTAGAGATATAAGACCGGATTTCAACCTGGTCAGCCGGCTGGTTGCCACCGTTTTTTATGGCGATTTTGACCGGTAAAGTTTGTCGGTTAGAACTTTTCCATGATTGGGGAACGGTTATAGATGATACTTCTAAATCAATCTGCCGGGCCTCAACATTCACTTCCGACTGGCAGACGTTGTTGTCTTTATTGCATTCTTCCACCTGGTTAGCTTCGTCGGCTATCGCCTTTAAACTCCACTGACCTGCTATAACTGTCTCAGGAATGGTAATCTTAAGCCCGACATTATAGGATCCCCCGGCTTTAATCTTCGGCAGCATTTTCTCTCCCAGTAAAACCTGATTTTGATCCTTAACTAGATAAAACTTGATTTTATTTTTTGGTGCTTGCGAGTGGCCGATATTTGATACCCGGGCCCTGATATTTACTTGGTCGCCGGCTATTATTGTGGAATTAATACTGAGCTGGCTTACAGCCAGGTCAGGCAATTGCGCAAGAGGTTTTGAATAAACCGTAACCTGGCAAGAATCCAAATAATTACCGCTTATCGACGTGGCTGTAATAACCGTATTACCACGCCCGACCGCGGTCACAACTCCGTTTTGATCAACTGCGGCCACCCCCGGATCGCTGGATTCCCACTTGACGTTCTTATTCGTTGCGCTTTCAGGAAGGATACTGGGAGTCAAAGTTAATGTAGAATCGCCAACTCCCAGGGATATTTCTTTTTGATTGAGGGTTATTGAACTCACCGAAGAATAATCCGGTGTAATCACTTTACCTGGAGTACTGCGCTGGTCGAAAGTCCCATCACCTAATTGACCCCAATGATTATATCCCCATGTGTAGATTGCAGCATCCCCACCAAGGGCGGCAGAAAACCAATGTCCGGCAGCAATGGATTTTATATTAGTAAGTCCAGGAACCTGAACTGGATCACCTTTATCTATTCCCTGGTCAAAATTAAACTGAGACCCGCCCGAGGTACCATCCCCCAGTTGACCCTGACAATTATCGCCCCATGCCCAGACTGTTCCATCCTCTTTCAAAGCCATAAAATGAGTGGTTCCAGCGGCTATAGCCTTAACGCCCGATAGCCCTTCTATCTTTTTCGGTATCAAAATGTCTTCCTCAGGCTGCGGTATTCGCCCCCATACCCATACTGTACCATCATTTTTTAAGGCCATGCCCGAACTCGACCCGGCGGTAATATCCGTAACATTATCCAGGCCAGAAACCTGTACTGGACTATACCTTTTCTCTTCTGTCCCATCTCCGAGTTGCCCAAAGTCATTATCCCCCCAGGACCATACCGTTCCATCTTCTTTTAGTATCAAACAATGTCGTGACCCCAGAGCTAAATCCTTAACATCCGTTAGTCCATCTATTAGAACTGGCAGGCTATTGATTAGGAACATTTTATTTGTGTCCTGTTGAAGCGGAAGAATCGCCCCCCAGCTCCAAACGGTACCATCTTCTGTCACTGCCATACTCGATGCATTACCCACAGCAACAAGCTTTACATTCTCTATGTTTTTTACTTGAACGGGTACATTACTATCAATACCCGGATCGAAGTCCCATTCATCATTGGGATCTCCCCCGGAAGATCCTATTCCCAGTCCGCCGTAGTTGTTCTCGCCCCAGGCCCATACAATACCATTAGTTGCTAGTGCCAATGTATTACCTGTACCTGCGGATATTTGTTTTATACCGCCTAACCCATTAACCTGAACTGGCAACGGTCTATTGTCCAGGGTCCCATCCCCTAAACTTCCCTCGTAGTTAAGCCCCTGGCACCAGACCGTCCCATCATCATTTAAAAAGGCCAAATGAAACCATCCAGCCGATATGTTTTTCGGCACAAGAGTAGGATCAGCGGCAGGTAGATAAACCGTAACCTGGCATGAGTCTGAATAGTTACCGCTTATGGATGTTGCCGTAATAACTGTATTGCCGCGTCCGACCGCGGTCACAACTCCGTTTTGATCAACTACGGCCACCCCGGGATCGCTGGATTCCCACCTAACGTTCTTATTAGTAGCATTTTCAGGAAGGATACTGGCTAAAAGTGTTGCCGAAGAACCGCCTACTTCCAGTGATATCTCTTTTTGATCGATGGTCATTGAACTCACTGGGGTATAGTCCGGTTTAATAACTTCGACCGGCGAACTGCGCTGGTCAAAAGTCCCATCACCTAATTGTCCAAAAGTATTATCTCCCCAGGCATAGATTTTTCCATCACTCCCAACAGCCATGGATACACGGTGCCCGGCAGCAATGGACACAATATTACCCAGGCCTGGAACCTGTATAGGTTCATATTTGTCTGTTATCTGGTCGAAATATCCCTCATCCCCTCCAGACTCACCATTACCCAATTGACCTTTGAAGTTGTCGCCCCAGGCCCAGACAGTTCCATCTTCTTTTAGAACTATAAAGTGGTTACTTCCAACGGCTATAGCCTTTATATCAGATAACCCCTCTACCTTTCTTGGAATCGGAGCATCTTGCCGATACATAGTGCCATCTTGATATGGTGGTACTGTCCCCCATAACCAGACAGTCCCGTCTTCCTTTAAAGCCATGCTGGAGCCCATTCCTGCAGCGACGTCTTTCACGTTTTCGAGCCCGGTAATCTGAACCGGTGATATTTTTTGTTCCGTGGTGCCGTCTCCAAGTTGTCCGTTATCATTTCTCCCCCAGGCCAAGACTGTACCATTATTTTTTAAAACCAAAACGTGATGCCAGCCTATAGCGGCATCTTTAACATCGGTCAGACCTTCCACCTGTACCGGTACAACATCATTGTTAAACTCCATTCCGCTGTAGACAGAATACCGATACCCCCAATACCATACCGTACCGTCAGTCTTAGTTGCCAGACTGCTGGGACCACCGGCAAAAACCTGCGACACATTACTAATGTTTATTTTAACCGGTGAATTCTTGTCGATTCCCGGATTAAATACTGTATCATTGGAACTTCCCCAGGTGCCTGTTTCCGGGCCGGTGCCATCACCCAGCTGACCATAATCGTTTTCTCCCCAGGCCCAGACATTTCCGCCTTTATCAAGTGCCAATGTATGTCCGGGACTGGCAGCAATTTGTTTTATCCCTCCCAATCCTGTTACCTGAACCGGGCTCTTTCTATTCTCCAGAGTGCCATCGCCCAGATTTCCCCACTCATTTCTTCCCCAACCCCAAACCGTGCCGTCCTCATTCAAAATAATTCCATGCCATGCTCCGGCAACTAAACTCTGCGTTATAAGATTGGCCTTTGCTGTTGCCGGGTAAAACGTCAGAGTACTGAACATCAAGAACATCCCTAAAAGAATTGATAATAACCTCCCGCGACCGTTCCTTATCATTACATTTCCCCCCAAAAAGTTCCTTAGGCAGATTATAGCATAAAAGTACTCGTTTGGTTTATTTTACCTCCCAAGGTCGCCTTTTCCACGAAGTGTTATTTTTTTAATCATCCATGGGAATACTTATGCCATGAAGAACTTAAAGAGTCCTTCTGGAGGGAGAAAATTGCGAAGTGCAGGAATGGGTTTGTTATCAAATTGTGTGAGGTGGGATAGTTACAAAGGCTGCTTGAGAACAAAGAGGTCAATTGTTTCAATGTTGACAGCTATAATCCTGATGGCAGCCTTAACCTTGAATGCTGGTGCGGCAATGATTAAAAGAGACGATCTTGCTACAGTAGTGGTGACGGTAAAGGCAGGCGATTCGTTGTGGAAAATAGCTCGGAAAACCTGTCCCGGTCAGAATCCGGTTGAGGTTATCAAGCTGATGCGCAACATGAATACGCTGGGTAAATACATTCACCCGGGAGATCGTCTGGTGGTGCCAAAATATACCCGCGTGGCGACGACTAAACGCCCGAGCCGGGGAAATACAACCGGGCAGGTTCTAACCTGTGAAGCCACCGCTTATTGCTATACCGGCAATCGTACGGCAACTATGACCTGGCCGACTGAGGGGAGAACCATTGCAGTTGACCCTGAAGTCATCCCTTTGGGATCTAAGGTCAATGTCCGTTGCGAATCCCGACCTGAGGCCAACGGAGTGTACACCGCTGAAGATACTGGTGGTGTCATCAAAGGGAACATTATTGATATCTATATGAATGATCGTTCCCAGGCCATTCAGTGGGGACGCAGAGATGTGGAAATAACCGTATTGGAGTAGCGTATTTTAAGGCCCCGGGGCTTACACCCCGGGGTCTTTTTTGTTCTAAATAGCAAGGACATTTAATGCCTTGTCCCTAACTATATACAGATTGAGGCTGGACAAATAGCCGACGAGCGACATTCGACGAGCCAATGCAACACCAGGCGAAACTGAGGCCGACTTCCAGCGGCGGGTTAGGGCAACCGGATGTTGCCCTACCTGCCACCACCATCATGGATGTAGTGTTGGCGGGTTGCCCGCCGCCCGGCGAAGTAAGCCGTTGGCGTTGCCGGCGAGGAGACCAGGAGCGAGTGGCAATTGTCCCAGCCTAAGGGAGTAGCCAGCTTTTGCCATGGTTCTATCTGAATGGCACGAACCCATGCGGAGAGATTCCTCACCTGGAACTCCAGGACTTAAATTCAGTATGTTTCGCAAACTAGATTCTGATAACGGCTTGACATGTGGACGCGAGCATTCGCTGTGTTCAAGCAACGTCCCCTGTCAAGCCTTCCCATGCTCGTCATACACCGCACGAAGGATTCTGTGCCATCTCTTTTCCAACTATTTTCTTACAATAAAAATGCGGGAAACTAGACGTGTAAAAACTCTAAATTTCCCGCATTGAGACTCGCAATATTAATTCTGTTATTAGTCTATTACCCTAACATATCCTGGGTAGGTGCTCGCCTTCTAGCATTCCCAGGATTCGGCGGGCCCCCAGTTCGGTCTCCATTAGCACCAGAGCCTGAGTTTCTGCAGTAACCTCACCTATAATTGCTCCATCCTTCGCTTCCGGCAAAGAACGCAGAGAATCCAGAATAGCCGTTGCACGTTCCGGAGCAGCAAATACCACCATTTTCCCCTCATTGGCCATATACAAAGGATCCATTCCCAACATATCACATGCCCCGGAAACCGCCGGTGACAATGGAATCGCCTTCTCTTGAATCAGCATTGACCTTCCTGATTGAGCCGCCAGTTCATTCAATACTGTTGCCAGGCCGCCCCGGGTTGGGTCACGCATACACCTGACCGCTTCCCCATACCCTCGCAGCAACTCGCCAATCCGGTGCAGCGGAGCACAGTCGCTAACTACCGGTGTGCTGAAACTCAACCCCTCACGGGTCGCCAGAATCGCCAAACCGTGATCGCCACTATTACCCGTGACTATTACCTTATCTCCCACCTGGATTTTTCGGGGATGATAATCTGTTCCCTCCGGGATTATTCCAATACCACTGGTATTGATAAATATCTGGTCGGCTTTACCTTTCTCGACCACCTTGGTGTCGCCGGTAACCAGTTGGACTCCCGCTTCTTCGGCGGTGCGGGCCATAGAAAGGGCTATTTTTTTCAGATCATCCAGCGGAAACCCTTCCTCCAGTATCATTCCAACCGTCAGATAGCGGGGCTGAGCTCCGCAGGCCACTAAATCGTTAACCGTTCCGCAAATAGATATTTTCCCTATATCGCCCCCGGGAAAAAAGATGGGGGTTATCACAAACGAATCCGTAGACACCGCAATTTTCTGAGCCGGCAGGTCCATAATGGCACCGTCAAGCATCTGGTTCAAGTAAGGGTTGCTCCAGGAGTTTTTAAACACATTCTCGATTAGCTGCTGGCTCATATGTCCGCCGCTGCCGTGGGCCAATAACACCCGCTCATCACTCATAAGTACCCGTTCTCCTTCATTTATTATTTGTTAGTTTATTAAGTCCGAGGGTTAAATCGGTAATAAGCGGCGCAAGCACCTTCCTGTGATACCATACACGGTCCTATCGGTTTAAGTGGGGTACACCCCCTGCCAAACAACGGACAATCCATAGGTGTAACTCTTCCTTTTAATACCTCGCCGCAGGAACAACCCTTTATGGGACGGTCCTCAAACTCGGGAATGGAAAACTTCTCACGTGCGTTCCAATCGCGGAACTCCTGGTTTAAGTCCAGCCCACTGGCATCTATTTCCCCCAGCCCACGCCACCGAGCTTTGACTGTAGTGAACACTTGATCCATCACCTGTCGGGCTACCAGGTTGCCCTGGGGCTTAACCACCCTGCGATACTGAATTTCGATAGCCGGGTTCTGGCTATCGAGCAACTTTAATAATAGATAGATTCCTTCTAGTATATCAGTGGTCTCAAACCCGGTTACAACGCATGGGCGTTGATAATTGTCCACCAGCGTTCGATATGGTTCAATGCCGATTACAGCGGATACATGGCCCGGGCAAATCAACCCGTCTACTTTAATCCCCGGGTCGGAAAATAACGCTTCCAGGGCTGGCGGAACAATCTTATGCAGAGACCAGACAGAAAAATTATGAACGCCGCTCTCCCTGGCCTCAGTAACTGTTACAGCTATGGTCGGTGCGGTAGTCTCAAATCCTACCCCTAAAAAAACGACTTCGCGTTCGGGGTTCTGTCGGGCAATTTCCAGTGCATCAAGGGCAGAATATACTACCCTTACGTCAGCTCCCCGTCCCCGTTCTTCTTGTAATGAGCTTTCTGTACCCGGGACCCGAATCATATCACCAAATGTGGTCAGTATTACACCGGGCTGACGGGCCAGCTCGATTACCGCATCGATGTCACCCTGGGCCGTAACACATACCGGACACCCCGGCCCCGAAAGCAATTTAAGGTTGGGCGGAACCAGTTGTCTTAATCCACTTCGGGCTATGGCCACGGTATGTGTGCCACATACCTCCATTAGTGAGGCTTCCTGTTTAAAAGCCTTTATTTCGTTAAGCAAATGCTGGGAATATGCCTCAGTATCCGACACTTTCCAATTCCTCCAGTGCTTCGGTAGTCTCCCGGGCCAGGACTTCGTCTATTATTTCCATAGCAAACCCGGCATGGATAAGAACCCAGTCTCCTATTTCAGCCTCCGGGGTCAATCTGAGACTTATTTCGACCAGGTTGCCGCGCACATCCACCTTCCCCATCTTTTGCGGCAAGAGCTCTACAATTTTTCCCGGAACTCCTAAACACATTTATCTTCACCTCGGTTCGAATTGAACATTGTCAATCCTATTATAGCCTGACCCAGGGCCAATCCACCATCACCTGTCGGGACCTGACGGTGTTGGTATACTTCAAACCCTTGTGTTTTCAGCAAATCAGTCAAACCTCTGAGCAGAATTCGGTTGTGAAATACACCCCCGCTTAAAACCACGCGATTAAGCCCGGTTTCTTCTCTGGCCTTCTCCAGAACATCACCCATTAACTTTATTAAAGTCAGGTGAAACCGTCCGGCGATAACGGGGGCCGTAATACCTGAATCCAGGTCTCGAATTATATCCTTCCACATAGGCAAAACATTCATAATCCAAACCCCATGCTCTTTTTCCAAGAGATAACTATATACCCTTCCATCCGATAAGTCTGCCCGCTCCTCCAACTCGATGGCGGCCTGTCCCTCATAATGATTTAAGGAGCAAATACCGGTAATAGCCGAAACAGCATCGAACAGGCGACCACAGGAAGAGGTAGGCACAACCTTTATACCTCTTTTAATCTGTTCAACTACCAGAGTTCTTTCCTCTTCTTTCAGCTCTGGAAGCAATCTCTCCGCAATCGGCATCGCCCCCTCCCCCAGAGCCTCGAGGAGGTAAACCAGGGCCATACGATATGGCCGCTTAATCGTCAAATCTCCACCGGGCAAGGGAACATACTTGAAATGAGCCACCCGCTCGAAGGAGGAATAATCCCCTCGCAAGACCTCCCCACCCCAAACCGCATCATCGGTTCCCCATCCGGTTCCGTCACAGATAATCCCCAGCGTTTCACCATCCAATTCATTATCGGCCATAGCCGAAGCCAGGTGGGCATAATGATGTTGAACAGCTATTCTCGGCAGATCAGTCTGACTGATCGCCCAGCGGGTTGTCTGGTAACCGGGATGAAGGTCATGGACAATTACCTCAGGTTCGACATTCAGCATACGGGCAAATCTCGGAATCGACTCCAAAAACCGAGAGTAGTTTAAATAATGGTCCAGGTCACCCCAGTGCTGGCTCAAAAAAGCCTGATCTTCTCGGGTTATACAGAAAGTATTTTTCATCTCGCCTCCCAGAGCCAGCACTGGCCTGCCGTAAACGGGAAGTTTAATCCCCAATGGAACAAACCCCCGCGCCCGCCGCATAAAATGAGGACTTCCGGGGGGAATTACCCTCATAACCGAATCATCACAGGGGTTGAATATCTCGCGATTATGCAATACAAAATAATCCGCTATGCCCGCTAATAAACTCAAGGCGTCCTGGTTATTGATTATCAGCGGTTCGTCACTGATATTGGCACTGGTCATGATCAACAGATCCAGTTCCGAATCAAATAACAAAAAGTGAAGCGGGGTATAAGGAAGCATGGCCCCCAGAGTGCCGATACCTGGATGGATATACTGATCAGGCAAGCCTGTTTCCGTCTTGGATTTTAATATAACAATAGGGGCCCGAGGGGAAGTCAGCCATTCTTCTTCGGCCGGACTAACCTCACAATAACGTTCTATTGCCTCCATATTCCTTGCCATCACGGCAAAGGGCTTAGCATCCCTCCGTTTACGGACCCGAAGAGCCTGCACGACTTCAGGGTTAGCCGCGTCTGCCGCCAGATGAAATCCACCCAGACTTTTAACCGCCAGGATATAACCCTTTTTCAGAAGTTCAACCGGTTCTGAATCAACCGGTTCGCCGTTGGAATCTACTACGGTAATGGTCGGCCCACAATCCGCACAGGCATTGGGCTGGGCGTGGAATCTCCGGTGCATCGGGTTCTCGTACTCTTCCTGACATAAAGGACACATCGGAAAAGGTGCCATGGTAGTCATGGCCCGGTCATAAGGAATATCCTTTATTATGGTAAAACGCGGTCCACAATTAGTACAGTTAGTAAAAGGGTACCTATACCGCCGGTCCCCGGAGTCCAGGATCTCCCGCCGACAATCCTTACAGATGGCAATATCCGGTGAGATCATCACCGTTTTTTCCTCTTCGGATTCGCTCTTCTTTATAACAAAATCCGGAAACCCCCTGGGGTCTATCTGTTTCATCTGGTGGCTTTTAATAACAGCCAGAGGAGGAGGGTTGTTCACTAGATCATTTATAAAACCATCAACCGTATCGGGGTTTCCTTCGGCCTCAATAACTACTCCGGCTGATGAATTGAGCACCCATCCCTTGATGCCATATTTCATGGCCAGCCGGTAGACGTGGGGTCTAAAGCCAACCCCCTGTACAATTCCTGTTATTCGGATTTCGTAACATGTTATATTTAATGCCATAACCTCATCCGCTTGTTTAATCTTTAAAGACTTCTCCACAAGCTGAGTATATTCTACTCGGAGTCTTATCCTTCTTCTCCCATGATGCCCCTGATTTCCTGTATTATTAACTCGATCAGGCGCGGAAACTTTGCTGTAGCTTCAGGGCTCATTTCCAGGTCCCAGTCAATTCGTGCCGGTTCAACCCCGAAAACCATTACCCGGGGCTGGTGTCCCATCAAATTTACCATACGAACTGCCTCGATAAAGTGCAGCTGGTGTATTGACGTTGCGTTCTCCTCCGGCTTAAGTCCCAAATCTTCCAGAGGTGCCCGGTAGATAGTCCCCGGTTCACCTCCACCTTGTAAGGCATCAATAATAATAAGGTTCTCGGCCTGGCAGAAAACATCTACCAAATCGTAAGAGTGAGTTCCCCCATCAATTAATTCCACACCCGGCGGAAGTTCCATTTCCTGAAGCCGGTTAACAGCATGAACTCCCACCCCTTCATCACAGAGAAGCAGGTTTCCGATTCCAACTACCATAACCTTTGTGTTTTTCTTAAGTTCCAAGCGTTGCACCTCATTAAAACGGGGCAGGGTTATAACCCCTGCCCCGTTAAGCTTTATTGGTAATTATACCCTTAAACTCTTAGGCTGTCTCCTCAACTTTATCCCCATGTTCAAAATCCTCTGGTATGTTTCCGGTGAACATGGATTTTAATACCGGAATTCCTTCGGATATATCCAGGTAAACATGAGCCAGGACGGAGAGAACAAACAACCAGGTTGTCACATAGTGAATAACCCTAACCGCTATCAAACCTCCCAGAAAATGGCCCAATCCCGCGAACGTATAGGGGTTATAAAGAGCAAAACCAGTGATTATTTGGATTAAGGCCAGGAACAACCACCCGGAATACATCATTTTCTGACCGGGATTGTATTTTCCGTAATAGGGATGGCTATCGGCCATAAACATATAATACTTAAGCATACTGGGTAAGTTTTTGGCATCTTTCACCGGGCTGACCCAAACGTTTTTATAGTCTTTGGTAACTATAGCGTAATATACCCTGCCCAGAACCCCCACACAAAGGAGATAAGCCATAGCAAAATGGATCATCCTGGGGGTATCCATGCTGTCAAACAACCTGAACGCATGGGGGGAATGGATATAAAACCCGGTTAAGCACAACATGGTTATAGATATCATGTTGGACCAGTGAAAGATCCGAATCCATAAAGGATGTCTTTCTTCCATTATTTTCATCAACTCCACCCCCTAGCTGATTACGAACTGGCTGATTACCTTCTTGTCGGGGGTCATAAGATGAATCGCACAGCCGAAGCAAGGGTCAAACGACCTTACTATCCTTACCAGTTCAACCGGATTGGCAGCATCTGCCACCGGAGCCCCGATCAGAGCCTGTTCCATTGGACCGGGCTGGCCCAGACCGTCGCGCGGTCCCGCATTCCAGGTGGTCGGAACTACTGCGTTATATACTGCGGTTCTCTGATGTTCAATCTTGTGCCAGTGTCCCAGTGCTCCGCGGGCAGCTTCAGTTAATCCCATACCTACAACGGTGGTTGGTGGAATCTCATGCGGGGTGCAAACCGGCTTACCGGGTTCCAGCTGCATCACCCATTCATCCATTGCATGAGCTACCATAGAACACTCAACAGCCCGGGCAAAGTGTCTGCCCATAACTGAGTAAGCCTTCTCTCCCAGATCTTCAACATCCTTCTGCTGGGCTACCAACATCCTGGCTAGGGGACCAACTTCGAGGACCGTTCCGTTGTAACGCGGGGACTTAAGCCAGGAATAGGCATCCTTCTTATTAGGATCAGGGTTAATTACCGCATTGTCAGGAGTCAGGCCATCAGTTTCATCGCTATACCATGAGTACTTCACTTCTTCAGTAATCTTCGAAGGATCTAATGTATCTATAGCCCCACGGCCGATTCTGACACCGGCGGGGAAGAATTTGTTTTTGCTAACATGGTCTTTCCCCTGTTCCAGCGGGAATGCCCCATAGGCCAACATATTCTTGCAGCCACTCCCAATGAAGAACCAATCGGAGTAGGCTTGGGCAACTTTCTTAACTGTGGGAATATATTTATTATCAACAAAGTCTATCAGTTCGGCCAACCGGGTCTTGAACTCGAAGACTTTCTGTGCATCGGGAACTTCAGTGGTTCCACCGGGAACGATAGCCTGCACGTGCGGCATCCTGCCTCCCCAGATGGCCAGCATTTCCTGAGCTTTACGGCGCATAACCAGTGCTTCGAGATATAACCCTACTGCCGCGTCATTGGTGGCTTTATCAAGCCGGTAATCCGCATTGTAACGGGGTACGAAAGGCGGAACATCCGGGCCCTTAACATAATCTAAAGCCGCCAGGTGGAAGAAATGGAGGATATGGGATTGCACATAGTTGGCTCCCAGAATCAAATTTCTGATTATCCGTCCATTGTTTGGTGGTTCAATGCCAAAAGCGTCATCCAGGGCCAGGGTTCCAGCGGTAGCATGGCCGGTAGGACATACACCGCATATACGCTGGATCAGCTGCTGAGCATCCCTGGGGTCGCGTCCCTGCAGGATCAGTTCAAAACCACGGAACAAAGTTCCGCTGGTCCATGCATTTACTACCTGACCGCCTTCTACCTCAACCTCGACCTTGAGGTGACCTTCTATACGGGTTACCGGATCAACAATAACCTTCGCCATTAGTTGTCACCTTCTTTCTCATCCTTCTTGGGGCCAATGCGTCCGGTCAAAACATTGCCGGCCAGGTGTCCGCCAATGCCCAGGACGGCAGCAGCGCCCAGAACTCCTCCGATTTGATCGACGGTAGCGGTCATAGCTGGGCCAATAGGCATTTCCGGTATTCTCTCATAAATAGGCCATCCCGGGAATTCAGGTTCGGTACAGCCTATACAGGGAGCACCAGACTTGATGCACCAGTTGGTCCCGCCATTCCAGAGACGAGTGGTGGCATCACAATGGGCGATCGGTCCCTTGCAGCCTATTTCTAGGAGGCAGCCGGGATCGCTGAAGTTCTTGGCAAATATAGCGTTGTCAAAGTACTGCCTTCTGGGGCAGTTATCATGAATAATACCCTTATAGAACATCGTCGGGCGGTGATAGCGATCTGTTTCTATCTCTTCTTTATAAAGAAGAATGTGCGCAATAGTTCCTACCATCCAGTCGGGATGAGGAGGACAACCGGGTACGTTGATAAATTTGGCTCCCTTAACAACCTCGGAAACGGGTTTACATTGTGTAGGATTCTCCTTGCCCGGCAGGCCTGGCGTAGCAGCCGGGATACCGCCATAAGCAGAACAAGTGCCGAAGTTCAGAATGGCCGCGGCCTTGCCACCGATATCCTGGACTAATTGCTGGAACGTTATCGGTTTGCCATTCTTTTCTCCTACAGTA